>NZ_BDMN01000302.1 GCF_002189065.1 Bathymodiolus platifrons methanotrophic gill symbiont | reverse complement strand
AGATCAATACCAGAACCATCAGGTAAACTTATATCAACAAGGGCCAGATTAAAATCTTGTTTAGCAATTAAGCTTCTTGCCTGAAATAGAGAAGCTGAAATACACAATGCTGGTGTATCGAGGTTTATTTTAGGTGGTTTTGCCATGTTTATAGCAAACCCCTACTTAATTCCCCTTAGGCAATAGCATTTGAAACGAATGAAAAGACTATTTTTTTCATATAGTTCTAGCATAGTTTCAATTTTACCATAAATAATTATTGGGAAACTTCAGTAGAGAAGCAGCTTCTTCGATTTTGGCATGCTCAAAAATATTCTGCACAATACCACGCATAAGGTTTCTTGCATAGCTATGATCATCAACAATTAGGATGGAGTGCATTTGTTTGTTTTCATATTAGGTAATGTAATTGTCAACCTGGTTCCCTTGCCAGGCCCTGAGGTGCTTTCCAAAGAAATCCAGTCCAACTCCACCCCGATTTCTCCTGCACGGACATGCAAGTTATATAAACCTGTGTTGGCTTGCCATAAAGATGGATCAATGCTAATTCCATCGTCAGTAATCCTTATTTGTAACTTGTTATGGTGCTCATAAACACAGAGAGAAATCGTTTTAGGGTCAGCATGTTTCATAATATTGGTAATAGATTCTCGTAGAATACGGTCAAGATTAATCACTTGCCGAGAGCTTAATAAATATGTTCCATCTCTTAATGCTTCTGTATCCCAGAGCAGATTCACATGCGCAGCATCAGTCCGTTGCTTTATTTCCTCCCGCCAACTACTTAATTTTTCTTCTAAAGTAATGAAATCATTATCATGCAAAGAATAAATTGAATCTCTTACCCCCTTTAATGCATTTCTGGCCAGCACAGCACTTTCTTCAGATTCAGCCTTATGAATCAATGTTAATAATAATGCCCCCACATCATCGTGAAGATCTCGCATTATACGTTCACGCTCCTGTTTTGCACCTTCTTCACGATTATTCTTCCAGATGAGGCAATTTTTTGCATATGCTAATGCTGCTTCAATAAACTCTACGTCATGCTTGTTGAATAGTTTTGCTCCTTTCTCCTTACCTGACAAAACAACGTGCTGCTGCTTATTTAAAGCAGGCAGTATAATCGTTAAACCATGATTACTGAGATCAATTGTTTCAACTGGCTGCTGCTGTATCTGTACTGACAAAGGTAAATAAATATTAGCCAATATATCAGGCCAGCTTTTTTCAAAGTGAACGGCGGATGGACTTGAAATGTATGACTGAGTGAGTAACGGGAAAAAATCACTAGTAGGTGAAGTGCGTGGATAAATTTTCTTAGTCCATAACCACTGCCTAATTGGAAAATAACACCAGGCAGTGATTATCATTGCTGCACCTAAGGTTTCTAGTGGACCAATATTTAAAAGGTACATTAAAGTTAAATCTATAGTAAGGAATGTGCACGAAATAACTTCCTGAAGCAGCCAAGCTTGAATAATGAAATATCTCCCCTAAATTAAGGTTATCTTAATTTATTACTCAGTGGTTGTCTTATGTCATTTCCTTATAAAAAAAATATCGAAAAGTCGATGAAGAAATTTTATGACTCACTTTGTGAAAAAAATAAGCGACGGTATGCCGCCATTGAAAGTGAAAAATTATCTCATGGTGGCGTTAACTATATTTCAGCTTTATTAGAGTGTGACCCAAAAACTATCCGCCAAGGAAAAAAAGAACTCACCGAATTAGAACTGGATATAACAGGAATCAGACAACCTGGAGGCGGTCGAAAAAAAAGACCTCTACCCCTGAATACAGTGGAATAGATCAAGACTTTTTAGATATTCTTCAACAGCATACAGCAGGCAATCCAATGAATTCATCTATTAGGTGGACTTATCTAAAGCCGCGTGAAATCGTCAGTGAATTATTAAAAAAGGGTTATTCTGTCAGTCGTAATATCGTTCGATATTTATTAAAA
>NZ_BDMN01000301.1 GCF_002189065.1 Bathymodiolus platifrons methanotrophic gill symbiont | reverse complement strand
GCGGGGAGTCGCTATTTTTGCGAAAGCTTGTTTTGGGCATCCCAGCCCAAGCAAGCGGCAAAAACTTAACGCGACCGCTAATGCCTTCGGCGCCCCAGACGTCCTGCGTACGTGCCACTTCGCCACTACCATCGTAAACTCGGTGCTGGCTTCGTAACACTCCCTCAAATGACTGGACGGCGTTTCGGAATGCCTTTTATTTTGTCTCCACCTACGCTAGCGCTACGATTCCGACAAAACAACGGCCCTACGCCTTCTGGGGACTACCAGCCCTCGCGTTCGCTCTCCATGGCTGGCAGCGATGGAGCATATGTAGGCAGTACTGTGCTTTTATAGCTAGGCATAAAATGAGTTAGTAATGGCTTAATTCAAGAATATAATCATGGTTTATTCAGAAACAAACATAACACATCCCTATAATAACCCTATAAAATCTGTTTTAATTTTAACACGAAACAATCTATCTCTTGCTGTGTATTTTCTTGCCCCAGGCTCACTCGAATAGCTGACTTTGCTAGACTTTCTTCTACCCCCATTGCAGCTAATACATGACTGACAGACTGCTCACCACTCGCACATGCAGAGCCACTTGATACAGCAACCCCTGCTTTGTCCAGCTGCATTAACAGCATCTCACCCACACAGTTGTGCACTCCAAACTGCACTGTATTGGCAACACGGTTACTCTCTTGAGCAAACACGCTGACTCCTGCTAGACACAATAATTGTTTTTCTAGATACGTTCTGAGTTGCAGGCAATGTTGACGGCGTTGTTCTAATTCAGAGTAAGCCAACTCTGCTGCCTTACCGAAACCAACAATTGCTGGCACATTTTCAGTTCCTGCACGCACTGAAGACTCTTGGCCTCCACCTGTCAAAATGGGTGTTTGAATATGCTCAACCGAGGTAATTAACGCCCCTACTCCTTTAGGACCATACATTTTGTGGCTGGAAAGAGACATCAGGTCTACGCCTAAAGCCTGAAAATCAACTGCTATTTTACCTGCAGCCTGTACAGCATCAGTGTGTACCAGAGCTCCTCGCTGTTGCATAAAAGCAGCCAGACTTGCAACATCCTGAATGACACCTGTTTCGTTATTGACTAACATAAAAGAGGCAAGATCAAAGCTACCCTTAATTAACGAGAGCGCCTGCTGATCAATATAACCCTGTTCATTGACACTAATAGACTGTGCATCAACTGATTGTATAACTGAAGGATGTTCAAATGCAGAAATCAATATTTTAGATTTAGCCCCCCTTCCCTTTAAGGCTAAATTATTTGCTTCTGTTCCGCCACTGGTAAAAACAACTTGCTCCGGCCGCGCATTGACAAGTTGAGCAACTTGTTCACGTGCCGTATCAATCGCACTGCGTGAAAGACGTGCTAATTTATATAATCCGGAAGGATTACCATAAAACTTACTAAAAAAAGGTAACATTGCCTGTAACACCCTTTCATCGATGGGGGTTGTCGCATTATGATCAAAATAGATCATAACCTTTTACGCAATGAAAGCGGATGCCTATTTAAGAGCCATTCCAATTGTTTCAGCATCTCTGAACTGCATAATTTGTTGAACATCTGAGTCTTGACGCTGGGCAACTGCTTGTACATCAGCTTGATCTAATAGCTGCTTTAAAGTAATACCATCTAAATAGTTGCGCACGGTATCACTCAGTCCCATCCATAAATCATGGGTTAAACAAGGCTGGCCATTCTGACAATTACTTTTCTGCTCGCAATTCGTTAAATCAACCTGCTCATCAACAGCAAGAATAATATCCGAAATACTTATTTCTTCAGCGCCCCGGCTCAATTTATAACCGCCACCAGGTCCACGTACCCCTATAACCATATTAGCACGCCGCAAACGTGAGAATAATTGCTCAAGATAAGAAAGTGAAATAGTTTGACGTGTCGCAATTTCAGTTAATGTAACGGGCTTTACCCGACTATGAAAAGCCAGGTCCAACATTGCAGTCACCGCATAACGTCCTTTAGTAGTTAATCGCACAAGATATCCTATTAAAATTAAGTTAATTATGCTTCATAATACACATAACCTAGTAAAATAGTCAACTATTATAAAAACAGGAAAACCAACCCTTCACCTTTATCTTTTCTCTAAATTCACCATTATTGTCTATTATGGAAGACCAGCATTGGCCTTTATGTAAAGCTTTACATAAAGACCAATAGCAGACATAAACTAATGCGATATATCCTTAAGTGGAGTGTAAAAATAACCTGAATTTTGACCCATTTGGGTCATGTGTTTCATTTTAGATGGTGTAGGATCTCTATAAAGTTTTTTAAAAAGACTGATTTTTTACTTGAAAACTTAAACACTGAATATTATTCGTATCCGATTATCATGTATTAAATGCATGTTATTCCGTTTAGAGTTATTGGGTTTAAACGGTTCTGTCGCAATAATTATCAAAAGCTCAGACTCCGACAAAACAACGGCCCTACGGCTATCGCGGACTAAAAATCTTCACTTCGCTAAAGCTACGTTTCCAAGATTTTCAGCGATAGCAGATAACGTCGGGAAGTGGGGTTTATGCGACAGAACCCTAAAAAGTCCTAATTAAACGAATCTTAAGAGTCCGAGATCTAGGAACATAACTTAATGGGTTAACCAAAGGCAAACTAGAATCCTCAGGAACAATGCCAGCAACCGCAAGAGAAGAATCTCTTAACGGTAAAGGCTGAATGTACTGAGTAGATGTCCAATAAGAACCCCCAAAATGACCTATATTTTTAGCAACCGAAGACTTTTTACTATAAGCTAAAAGAAACTCAGACATAAGCCTAAACTCAGAAGCCGACGGCAAATGCCATCTATAATCGTTCTCCAATTGGGTACGACTCATAGCAGACCCATCCTTAAAACAAGAAGTCTTCCGAATAGAATAATTGTTAAGCATACCAGAGCCAAGACGGTCGCCAAAGGTCACAGGCAGAGCTACATTAAGACACCCCCAAGCCCCTAAATTTTTCAAATCCTTTCCCTGAACCTCCATACCCCTAGTGCCACCAGAAGACACAATAAAAACCAACCCTCCAGCAGGACCAACATCTCCCAAAGAATAAACAGGGCGAGGTCTAAAAACAAGACCACTTTCACTACCTGACTCAGGGGGTACATAATCAGAACCTGAACCGCTACCTATTCCAACAGCAGGCTTATTGACAGCTCCAGAGGCCACAGTATTACTAGAATTAGGCGCCGGGGCAATAGGATAAGGATAGGGGGCACGAGTGGGGATCGGGGAGGGATTCATAGACTCCTGAAAACGATCCGAGACATTGTTAACCTTATTCCAAAAAGAAGATGCCTTCGTCATGTATGAATGGTCAAACTTCGCCTGCCAAAAAACAGCATCCAAAGCAGTCAAAGAACCCTCAAAATTACTGTTAAGAGTCCCCATTTCCGCAATAGCATCAGTTTGAACCTTTCCATCTATGACGTAAGGGGTAGAAGCTACAGGAAAATCCCCAGAACGCTCCCAAACAAGACCTAAAGCTGAATCCGGAATAGAAAGCTCATAATTCTCGGAAGACCCAGCCATAACTCCACTAGAAAACAAACCCAACAAACAAACAACAGAAACCTTTTTTAAAATCATAATAATAAACTCCTAAAAAATAAAAAACTAACGTTTCTCAACACTCTCTTGCATATCAATAATTCCACCATTGAAACCAAGAGTTAGCGCTCCCAAAAAATTGATTTAAATGTAAATTACAATCCTTGGCATAAGTATCAGATAACTGTTCCCAATTCAAAGACTCTAAATGCTTGGCTAACTTAAAAGCATTCATATCATGATCCCGCAAATACCCAGGACCCTTGTAAAAATGACGAGCGTAAACCGCAGCATTACCGTTATAAAAGTCATTATGAGTGACAGCAGAGTGGTAACTAATTACCTCAGTATTAACAAGCCTATGGTCGAACATATGATTCTCATCCCAAGGTATGAAAAAGTAATGAGCCGAGTCCGTAAGAATAGAATATAATCGACGATCACCCTTCTTTATCCCGGCCCAAGCTGTATGAAAAGAAACTGAATCGTAAGTGATGGACTCATTCCGATCCCAGTCATCGTCCGCAATAGGGATACGACAATTCGCTCTAGAAAAATGATACTCAGAACCATCCATTCGTTTAAAATCCCTTTCAATAGTCTCAGGAAAACCATTCATATCTTCAGTTTTATAATCATACACTTCGTAAGGTATATTCCAAGCCTGAGAAGAAGTCCAAAAAGACAACCAAATAATAAGCACAAATACAATTCTAACTAACATCTAATAACTCCTAGTTCCAATATAAGTATATGAATCTCTAAACTGAAGTTTCCCAATTATTGAGTAGCTGAAATACACAATGCTGGTGTATCGAGGTTTATTTTAGGTGGTTTTGCCATGTTTATAG
>NZ_BDMN01000300.1 GCF_002189065.1 Bathymodiolus platifrons methanotrophic gill symbiont | reverse complement strand
TGAGTTAACTATTTACCCAATTCGCAATTATCCAGATCAGGTATCACTTCATTCTTACACTTTATACCTGCCCCTCTCATTGCCTGTTTCATATCTTGCATTTGTTTATCCATAAGCTGTATATGATCCAGCATATGATTAATAGCATGTGCAACAGGATCCGGAGAATCCGCTGTCGTTCCATAGGCATCAAAACCCATCTTATTGGCAATTTTCTTACGTTCGGCCGTTTGCGCATCCGGTGCACCAACAACCCGCCCTGGAATACCAACCACCGTTGCACCATCTGGCACAGCCTTTAAAATTACTGAGTTAGAGCCTACCCGCGCATTCTCACCAATTTCTATCGGCCCTAATATTTTCGCCCCGGCACCGACAACAACACCATTTTTTAAAGTGGGGTGTCTTTTGCCTTTATTCCAGCTGGTTCCACCTAGAGTAACCCCATGATACAAGGTACAATCGTCACCTATTATCGTTGTTTCACCGATCACTACGCCCATACCATGATCAATAAAAAACCTTCGTCCGACGACTGCTCCCGGATGAATTTCTATCCCCGTTAACCAGCGACTGATATGGGCAATAAAATTGGCAATAAACTTAAAGTCTTTTATCCACAAACGATGGCAGAGCCTATGCAATGATATGGCATGAAACCCCGGATAAACAAAAATAACTTCCCAAATTGTCTGTGCAGCTGGATCGCGCTCAAAAACACAGGCAATATCTTCTTTTATTAAATCAATCATATTTTTTATGCAGTATCGCCGTTGATTTTTTTAAAATACCACGCAGAATATCCAGTTCTTTTGTATCCAGAGCCGCCCTATGATACACACGACGTAAACGGCGCATAATTGAGGTAGATTTATCAGGATTGATAAATCCAATTTCATCCAGTGCCTGATATAAATGTTCATAAAATGATTCCATTTGAGCCGAACTAGCTAAAGGAACATCACGTAATTCTGGTTTTGCTACTTGCTCACTTGAAGCAACTAATAATTCATAACAAACCACTTGTACAGCCGCAGCAATATTCAGCGAACTATATGCCGTATTACTAGGAATAGTCAGTAAAGTTTGACATAAATCAAGTTCATGGTTTTTTAATCCCGAATTCTCTCGGCCAAACAGAATTGCAATTTTATTATCTTGTGCTTCAACCGCTAGTCTTTGCGCACAAATTCTAGGAGATTCCTCAGGAACCGTAATAGTCCTTGAGCGGGCACTTGCCCCGATTACCAACTGACAATCGGCAATGGCATCCTGTAACGTGTCACACAGCACCGCAGATGCCAAAATATCATCTGCTCCCGATGCTCTGGATGTTGCATCAGCACTAGGAAATATTTTAGGAGTAACCAGATACAACTCGCTCATGCACATATTTTTCATGGCTCTGGCAACTGCTCCTATATTTCCTGGGTGACTTGTTTCAACCAATACAATCCTGATATTTGACAGCAATGTTCAACCCCATGAATAAACCTAGAAAAATAAAAACCACTATAGCAAAATTTTTGCTATTCTATATGGTTTTCTAATTGCTCATTAAAATTTAAGCTATGCATCCAATGCTCACTATCGCCATCCGCGCTGCGAGAAACGCGGGCGACATCATTCTTCGTGCATCAGAACATGTCAGCCACATTCAAGTTGATAATAAAGAGCAACATGATTTCGTTACAGAAATTGATCGTCAGGCAGAGTTTGAAATTATAAAAATCATTAAAGCCGCCTACCCTGACCACTCAATTCTTGCTGAGGAAAGCGGACAACATGAAGGCAATGAATACACCTGGATCATTGACCCTTTAGATGGCACAACAAATTTTTTGCATGGTTTCCCACACTATGCAGTCTCAATCGCTTTAAAACACAAAAACCGGCTTGAAGTTGGTGTTATTTACTTACCACTAACTAATGAACTCTTCACAGCCGCACGCGGTGAAGGTGCCATGCTCAACAACCGCCGCATTCGTGTTACAAAACAGACTAGCCTTGCTGGTGCATTAATCGGCACTGGGTTTCCTTTCAAAACACAACAACAAAAATACCTGGATGCCTATCTGGATATGTTTAAAGCGGTTTGTATTAATACGTCCGGAATACGTCGCACTGGTTCAGCTGCAATAGATCTAGCTTTTCTAGCGGCGGGGCGTTTAGATGCTTTTTGGGAAGTAGACTTAAAGCCCTGGGATATTGCTGCCGGCATTATCATTGTTAAAGAAGCAGGTGGTGTCGTGACCGATCTTTCTTTTAACGATCAATATCTGGAAACAGGAAATATTATTTCCGGCAATCCAAAAATGCACCAACTGATGTATCAGCTTATTGAACCGCATGTAACTGATAACTTGAAATAATAGCCGATTAATCAAGGGGGAATCTTGCCCCCTTGTCCTTCTATTCTCGATAGTTTATTTCTTTATTTGTAACCAAATGCAACTTCCTCTCGATGGCTATATAATGCTCTGAGCAAGAAAACTTAATGATTCACCACAAGCCACAATAACCTTCTCTATAACACCATTACCTGTCCTTGATTATTAACCTTTCAGTGAATCAAGGTCTTGCGATGCGACCCGATTTTCTCCTGACAGTATTTGCGCCTTTGTATCATTCCTTAATTTATCCTCTTCTTTTTTCTTAAGCCCAAATCTAGCAAGATCTTTCCAGTTCTCTTTTTTTGTAACAACATTTCTCATTGCTGTTACATCAGCAGACAGGTCGTTTTTAATAAGGTTAACAACCGCATTTCGTTTATCCTGAACTTTGCTTAAAGATGATGTTTCAGACTCTACTTTATTTAAAAAGTTATTTTTTGTAGCCGTACCTTTACCTCCATAAGTTCGCCCCTCCATATGACGTTTGCTTTGTAAATTTATGGCAAACCCAGCATTTGCACGGCTAGCAGCTCGGTCACGCATATTTTGTCCCTTTGTACCTGTTTTAAAATAGGGTAGTTTTGCAGCGGCTTGAAGTATTGCTGCCTGTGGCTGATGATCAGCGGTTAGATCATCATATCTTGGTTTTGGCATGGAAGCATAAGTTCCAGTTAAACCTTCAAGTTTATATTTCTCTACCGCATCTTTTAACTTTCCTGTTCCACCCAAAATACTTTTTACTTTCCCGGATAGAACTACTTCCTTTTGTAAGATTTGTTTATTCAAATCAGTATTTTTTGTAACTACTCAGCGTAATTTACAGTTGGATAAAATTATAAAGAA
>NZ_BDMN01000299.1 GCF_002189065.1 Bathymodiolus platifrons methanotrophic gill symbiont | reverse complement strand
CTAATCCTAAGAAACTACTACAACGATAGGCGCGCCATGCTACCTCACGAAATTCCGGGACTCCTGTCGCCGTAATTCGTTCACCTACGCAGCGAATAGGAGATGCTCCAGCCGCCCTGCGTCCGCCACAGACTGAGCACAAAGCAGCTCAGTCATGGCTACCTCAAATGGCTCTACGGCTATTCGGGATAAAATTTTAGCCTCCCTCGCGCGCTATCGCGCACTTCGGATTGGCAAATTTCCCTGCGCCTTCTGGAGACTATCATCCCGTCCGGGGCTGACAGCGGATGAAGCTCAAACTTTACCACTTAAATTAGTTACTCCCACACTAGCCGCCCTATCTCATCTAGCCTCTAGCCATAAGACTTCAGTTGTATTTGCCACCGCAACACAACCTGTTTTTTCACATTTACATACACAAATATCCAATCATTGCGATAAGGGCTGGCAGCCTAATGAAATTGTTAACGAACCTTTAGCCTTATTTACGCCTTTAGAACGAACAGAATACCGCTGGCATTCACCGCAACAACGCTGGAATTGGAATTATTTAGCCGAAGAACTAGAGCAACATCAGCAAGCTTTGTGCATTGTTAATTTAAATCGTCATGCCCAGGCAATCATAGAGGAAATTGATAATCCTGATGTCTTACATTTATCAACTAATCAATGCCCAGCCCACAGGCAAAATGTACTTGCCGAAGTACGCGAGAGACTACAAAACAAGCAAGATTGTATTCTTATTGCAACGCAATGTATTGAAGCAGGGGTTGATATTGATTTCCCAATTGTTTACAGGGCTTATGCTCCTTTAGATGCCATTATTCAAGCAGGTGGTCGTTGTAATCGTGAAGGTTTATTAGAGAAAGGGACAGTACATGTTTTTTGCCCAGAAGATGAAAGTTATCCTCCAGATGGAGGTTATCAACAAGCTGCCGATATGACCAAAGAATTACTCACTCGTTTAGGCTCTGAGGCAATGCAAATGCACCATCCTGAGTTTATTCATCAGTATTACAAAAACCTGTATAACTTAAGTGACCCTAATGCCAATAAAGAAACACAAGCGCTATTGGAATTAATCGCTGCGGGAGCCTTTCCTGAAATAGCAAAAGAATACCGCTTAATTAAGCAAGACAATATTAATGTGATTTGCCCTTATCAGCCTTTGCTGGATTTATACCAACAACTTGAAACCGAGAGCAGTGAAATAGGCTTAACCAAAGACTGGATTCAAAACGCAAAACCTATCACTATCAGTTTATATCGTCCCAAAACAGATAACCCTATTTGGGATAGCCTTACCCCTGTATTACTACATAAACGAGGGCAACAAGAACAAACGGACTGGTTTATTTATAACCAAGAGCATTACGACCAACGTTTAGGGTTATACCCTAAAGACCAACTTAACCTGTGGATAGCCTAAAACAAAGGAGACATTATGCGTGGAATTACTCATTGCCTGGAAGTATGGGGTGATTTAGCCTGCTTTACTCGCCCTGAAATGAAAGTGGAACGCTACACCTATCCAGTCATCACGCCCTCAGCCGCAAGAGGGATTTTTGATGCAATTTATTTTAAAAAAGATTACAACTTTTATTGGCAACTTGAAAAAATCGAGATTCTGAACCCGATTAAATATCTTGCATTAAGGCGTAATGAAGTTAAGGATAAAGTCCCTAATCACAATAAAATTTTAGCATGGGCTGAGGGTAAAGAAGCGATTGAACCGCAATGGGCGGATGGGACTAAGGCATTACTTGGTAACGACACAAAAGGAAGAACCCAACGCCAAACAACGGCACTTAAAAATGTTCGTTACAGACTCTATGCCCACGCTCAATGTCGAGATTATAAAACCAATATCAAAACACTAGATGCTCAATTTAGTCGTCGCGCCAAACAAGGAAAATGCTTTTATCAGCCATTTTTAGGTTGTCGTGAATTTCCAGCTTTTTTTGAGTTAATTAAAGACCAGGATAATCTCCCAGAAGCATTAGCTCAGGATATTGATACAGGCTGGATGCTGTATGACGTTTTTGATCTTGCTAGTGTTAATGATTCTAAAGCCAAACCTAGCATTAGTGTTTTTCATGCACAGGTTAAGCAAGGCGTTTTAGACGTACCTAAGGAATGTGCACGAAATAACTTCCTGAAGCAGCCAAGCTTGAATAATGAAATATCTCCCCTAAATTAAGGTTATCTTAATTTATTACTCAGTGGTTGTCTTATGTCATTTCCTTATAAAAAAAATATCGAAAAGTCGATGAAGAAATTTTATGACTCACTTTGTGAAAAAAATAAGCGACGGTATGCCGCCATTGAAAGTGAAAAATTATCTCATGGTGGCGTTAACTATATTTCAGCTTTATTAGAGTGTGACCCAAAAACTATCCGCCAAGGAAAAAAAGAACTCACCGAATTAGAACTGGATATAACAGGAATCAGACAACCTGGAGGCGGTCGAAAAAAAAGACCTCTACCCCTGAATACAGTGGAATAGATCAAGACTTTTTAGATATTCTTCAACAGCATACAGCAGGCAATCCAATGAATTCATCTATTAGGTGGACTTATCTAAAGCCGCGTGAAATCGTCAGTGAATTATTAAAAAAGGGTTATTCTGTCAGTCGTAATATCGTTCGATATTTATTAAAAAAACATGAATATGTTAAGCGCAAAGCCCAGAAAAACATTACGATGGGTGGTCATCCTGACCGCAATGCTCAATTTGAAAATATTACCCAATTGAAGCAGGACTACCTGGATGCGGGAAACCCTGTTATTAGTATGGATACCAAAAAGAAAGAGTTATTGGGTACTTTTTATCGTAATGGATCGCTCTATACACAAGCAGCCATTCAAACGAATGATCATGATTTCCCTAGCTCTGCAACAGGCAGTGTTATTCCTCATGGGTTTTATGACCTCAAACGAAACACAGGATATATCACGCTTGGAACGAGTCATGATACCAGTGAATTTGCCTGTGATAGCTTATTTCAATGGTGGGTAAACGAGGGTATTATTCATTATCCTAAAGCAAAATCATTGTTGATCCTTTGCGATGGTGGAGGGAGTAACAGCTCACGGCACTACATTTTTAAAGAAGATTTACAAAAGACTGCGAATGCACTTGGATTGGAAATTAGGATTGCCCACTATCCTCCTTATACCTCCCAGTATAATCCCATTGAACATCGTTTTTTTCCTCATGTGACTCGTGCTTGTGAAGGTGTTGTATTTGACTCGGTTGAAACAGTTAAAACATTGATTTCTAGAACATCAACGTCAAAAGGACTAACAACAATTGTTCACATACTCGACAAAATATACGAGACAGGACGAAAATATGCCGCTGACTTCAAAGAAATAATGCCGATTGTATTTGATACACATTTACCAAAATGGAATTACCGTGCAATTCCTCAAGAATAATTAATATCGGGAAGTTGTTTCGTGCTTATTCCTAACTATTATTCTGAAGCCGTTAAAAAATCAGTAGAGGTTCCCGAATATGCTTAGCGCCTTATGCGATTATGCTGATAAAAACTTGTCGGGTATTGAACCAGGTTTCGCCAGAAAACAGGTAAAATGGGTCTTGTGTTGTGATGAGAACGGAAGGTACACAGGTTTGATTAATTTAGGGGAAGATACTAGAGGTCGCTGGTTTGATAAAAGTCCAGTGACACCTAATATGAACTCAGGAGGGAAAAGCCATTTTTTAGCTGAAACTTTAGAAACTGTCACCTTATTTGGTCAACAAGAATTAGAAGAAAAAAAGCAGCTTGCCTTACAAAATAAAAACCATTTCTTTTGTGATTTATTAATACAAGCATCTGAAAGCATACCCGCGTTAAAAGCCGCCGCAACATTACTGCAAGATTCACAGCAATTAGCACAAATTCATGCTGATATAGAGGCAAAAGGCAACAAAATAAAATTAACAGACATAGTGACATTTAGAATCAATGAAGCTATCCCCTTGCAAAGCGATAACTGGTACGAATGGTGGCGTTGCTATTACCTGCAAGCAACGGAAGAGAAGAATAAAACCACTAAGACTAATAACTGAAGTTTCCCAATTATTGAGTAGCTGAAATACACAATGCTGGTGTATCGAGGTTTATTTTAGGTGGTTTTGCCATGTTTATAGCAAACCCCTACTTAATTCCCCTTAGGCAATAGCATTTGAAACGAATGAAAAGACTATTTTTTTCATATAGTTGTAGCATA
>NZ_BDMN01000298.1 GCF_002189065.1 Bathymodiolus platifrons methanotrophic gill symbiont | reverse complement strand
ATAGTGAATTACAGGATGCTATTTATAGTTTACGCCTAGACAGTCAAAAGCAGGGCTATTCAATCATAGACAAAGTGATTAGCCATCGTCAGTTGGGGGAGCAAAAAATCCCTGCGACTCTTTCTTTTGCTAACGAAGCTATTTTTCTAAATTACTTATCCAAAACAGCTGAGTTTATGCGGTTTCAGGCACTCACTCAGCAAAGCCTGGAGCAGGATGGTTTATTACTAGACTGGTTAATTCGTTATCCGTTTAAAGTCATGCAATATGCTGAAGTCTGGCCGCAATTATTAAA
This sequence comes from Bathymodiolus platifrons methanotrophic gill symbiont, assembly GCF_002189065.1. GTDB lineage: Bacteria > Pseudomonadota > Gammaproteobacteria > Methylococcales > Methylomonadaceae > Methyloprofundus. Next base: position 13,469 of record NZ_BDMN01000298.1, on the reverse strand, counting down.
AGTGTGTGCCTATTTTGAGACGCATCCGCAACCCGATTGTTATATTCGCCAATTAGATATTAAAGGTGTAGATAGCCAAATTTATTGAACAACACAAAAGCATCTTAAGTGAGTTACTAACTCAGACTTTAGCTGACTCCAGTTATCAGAGCGATATTACAGGCTTAAAAAATAACGGTTTTGAGCGTCGTTATGGACTGCGTTATGACCAGCCCTTGATACGTCTGCGAATTCTGGATGCATCTCTAACTATTCACAGTCTAACAGATTTAACCCTGACATTAAGTGAATTCAAACAGTTGAAAATTGCCGCAAAAAGGGTGTTTATTGTTGGAAATAAGGTGACTATGCTTGCGTTTCCTGACCACCCTGAAGCAATTGTTATTTTTGGTCTCGGTTATGCAGTGAATTTATTAGTAGATGCACAGTGTTTACAAGGACGAGAATTGTATTATTGGGGAGATTTAGACCCAGATGGTTTAACTATATTATCGCGCTTGCGACAATATTATCCTCAGGTAAAGTCCTTGTTGATGGATAGGAAAACCCTAGAGCATTTTAAACATCTAGTGGTGCATGCGCCCACACAAAGTATAGAGAAAGAACTGCAGTATTTAACTGAAGAAGAATGTCTTCTATATCAAAAACTGCATCACGGGTCATTGCGCCTGGAGCAAGAGCGCATTAGTTTTAATTATTTACAAAAGTCTTTGGCGATATGACAGTACTTACACTTTTGCTCTAACAGCTATTTAATTGATTTTAGCGGGAGTGGCTAATATTTTCCCATGTATTTTAAGGTCATAAGCTAAAGTGTTATAATCACAAATTCTTGCTAGGCAGGATCCCTTACTAATATCACAGGGCTCATCAAGTAAACCATTATTTAAAATAATCATTCTCAGGACCTCACCTTGACAGCACAAAAAGATTTCATTGATGTGATACAGGAACACCAGCAAGTTATTAATCAGTTAACAGGTTTCAAGCCACTGATCTCTCAGGCCTCAAAGCTAATCATTAGCACCTTGATATCGGGTCACAAAATCCTGCTTTGCGGGAATGGCGGTAGTGCGGCAGATTGTCAGCATTTTGCTGCTGAACTAGTTATTCGTTACCATAAAAATCGGCGCGCCTATCCTGCTATTGCACTAACAACAGATACTTCTATCCTGACAGCACACCCCAATGACTTTAGCTTTGATAGCCTGTTTTCTCGTCAGGTTGAAGCACTGGGTTCCGAGGGTGACTGTTTAATTGCATTTTCCACCTCTGGAAATAGTGAAAATATTATTCAGGCAAGTGTTACTGCTAAACAAAAAAATATGAGCATTATCGGTTTAATGGGGGGGGATGGCGGACGTTTAAAAGCTCTGGTAGATATGCCTATCGTCATTCCTTCGACAACAACAGCCCGTGTTCAGGAAGCACATATGTTAATTTACCACTGGTGGTGCGAAATGGTTGATGAGGTTCCTAATGATTAGTGAGATCCCTGAATTTAAAAGATTAAATATACTGGTCGTCGGTGACCTGATGCTTGATTATTACTGGTCCGGCCAAACTACCCGTGTATCGCCTGAGGCTCCTGTGCCTATCGTCAAAGTTGCAAAGAAAGAGGGTCGTGCAGGTGGCGCAGGTAATGTCGCCTTAAATATCGCGTCATTAGCCGCCAAGGTGACTCTATTAGGCATCGTTGGCGATGATGATGAAGCTGGTGAATTGCAAGGATTACTAGAAACAAAAGGCGTATGTTGTGATTTTATTACCAGTAAACATGCACCCACAGCGTGTAAATTACGAATAGTTGCCCAGCACCAACAGCTTATACGCCTGGATTTTGAAGAGCCCTTAATTGATTTTGACTACTCAGAGCTACTGACACACTATAAAAAAGTATTAGCTGGGGCAGATGTGGTCATTTTCTCGGATTATGCCAAAGGCGTTTTAGAGCATATTCCCCAGCTACTTGAGTTAGCAAATGCACAAAACGTGCAAAGCTTTGTTGACCCTAAAGGCGACGACTTCTCGCGTTATCAAGGAGCAACTTTAATCACCCCTAATCGAGCTGAATTTCAAGCTGTTGTCGGAACATGCCAGGACAATGAACAGATTATCAATAAAGGACAGGCATTACTTGAACAATACGATATTGACGCCTTGCTGGTCACCTTGAGTGAACATGGCATGGCTTTAATTAAAAAATCTGAAGCCTACTTTTTACCCACACATGCGCGGGAAGTCTTTGATGTCACTGGAGCCGGTGATACCGTTATTGCCAGCATGGCACTTGGTGTTGCTTCAGGACTGGATTTACAGCATGCCATGCATCTGGCTAATATGGCAGCAGGCATAGTCGTAGGCAAATTTGGTACTTCGGTAGTTTCCAGCCATGAACTGAATCGTGCCTTACATGGCGATAAGGAAAATATCAGTGGTGTGGTCTCAGAAACAGAGTTACAAAAAGAAATCGACTTTGCCCAGCAAAGTGGCGAAAAAGTAGTCATGACTAATGGCTGTTTTGATATTCTACATGCGGGTCATGCTGCCTATCTTGAACAGGCCAGATTATTAGGGGATCGCCTGGTTGTTGCCATTAATTCAGATGAATCTGTACAGCAATTAAAAGGTGAATCTCGTCCGATTAACAAATTAGCAGACCGTATGACAATTATCGCAGCCCTTGGCTGTGTTGACTGGGTTATTCCGTTCTTTGAGGAAACTCCTGAACGTATTTATAATAAACTTTTACCCGATATACTGGTTAAAGGTGGTGACTACAAGCCCGATCAAGTTGTCGGTGCAGAAGCGGTCATTAAGGCGGGTGGTAAAGTGGAAATTCTGGATTTTGTTGCCGGAAAATCTACCACGACAACCATTGCTCGCATTAAAAACCAGTAAACATAGGGCGTTGCTTCAGAGGCTGTGAAAGTATATGCTTTCACAGCCTCCTCCCTTGAGAAGGGGGGATCGTATGAAAACATATATCAAACCTCCCCTAACCCCTCCTTAACTAAGGAGGGGGATTTTGTTGAATACTTTCCAGTCTCTTCAGGCCACTTAATGAAGTAAGTGAATTAATATTTTTATCTCTTTTTAAACACACCAAGGCTTATAGCTATGATTATTGTCACAGGCGGCGCTGGATTTATCGGCAGCAATATTGTTAAAACCCTCAATCAACAAGGGCGTACTGATATTATTATTGTTGATGATTTAACCGATGGTACAAAATTTCGTAATATTGTTGACTGTGATATCGCCGATTACTGGGATAAAGATGACTTTCTCAACAGAGTGCAAAACAATACTGATCTACCAGATAATATAGAAGTTATTTTTCATGAAGGCGCCTGCTCCTCTACTACAGAGTGGGACGGAAAATATATGATGCAAAATAATTATGAGTTTTCCAAAGCTTTATTGCATTACTGCCTCGATCATTCCATTGCCTTTATTTATGCCTCATCGGCAGCAACTTATGGAGGCAATAAACAATTTACCGAAAGCCGCGAGTACGAAGACCCCCTGAACGTTTATGGTTATTCAAAATGGCAATTTGATCAATATGTTCGCCACCTTGATTTAGACAATACAACTCAAGTTGTCGGTTTACGTTATTTTAATGTGTATGGCCCCAGAGAACAGCATAAAGGTAGCATGGCTAGCGTTGCCTTTCATTTACATAATCAAATCTTAAAGGGCGAAAACCCTAAGTTATTTGAAGGCTGTGATGGTTACGAAAATGGTGGTCAGTTACGTGATTTTATCTATATCGATGATATTGTCGCTGTAAATCTTTGGCTATTTGCACACCCGGAAGTCAATGGTATTTTTAATGTCGGTACCGGCAAGGCGCAATCATTTAAGGATGTTGCTAATGCTGTAATTGATTACCACAAAAAAGGGCAAATTAATTACATTCCTTTCCCAGCACACCTGAAAGGCAGTTATCAGAGTTATACTCAGGCAGATATGAGCAAGTTACGTGCAGTGGGTTATAACGCCCCTTTCAAAACGGTTCAGGAAGGAGTTTCCTTATATTTAGCGTGGTTGAGTAGAGGCTAATTTTTTATTACCTGCTTACTTTCCAATACAAAAAGAACTAAAAATCTTACCTAGCAAATCATCCGATGTAAACTCACCGGTGATTTCTGAAAGTTTATTTTGCGCTTGCCTTAGGTCTTCGGCGACTAGTTCGCCTGCCTGATTAACTTTTAGTTGGCTGAGTGCATTTTGTACGTATTCCAGCCCATTGCTTAGGGCCTCTATATGTCTACGCCTGGCGATAAAGACATTATCTGCTGTACCATCAAAACCTACACTTTGCTTTAAATGCCGGGTTAGTAAATCCATACCTATATTTTGTTTTATCGACAGGTAAATTGCAGTGCTATCGTCTTGTTCTATAATTTCGGGTGAAATTTCACGTAAATCAATTTTATTATAAATTTTGGTCAGACTGATATGTTCAGGTAAGCTTTTTAATAGACTATCGGGTTGTGGGTCATTAATATCAATCAATAATAAAATTTTATCGGCTTTTTGTATTTCTGCATGAGCACGACGGATACCCTCTTTCTCCACCTCATTATCACTATCACGTAGCCCCGCAGTATCGATAATATGTAGAGGCATGCCATCTATTTGTATACGCTCTTTAAGTACATCACGTGTGGTGCCGGCGACATCAGTTACGATTGCTGCTTCATGCCCCGCTAACGCATTCAATAAGCTGGATTTACCCGCGTTGGGTTTACCTGCAAGAACCACCGTCATACCATCACGTAATAGGCGCCCTTGTTGAGCTATCTGTAAAATATTTTCTATGGCTGTTACCAGACGAATAATTCGATTTTCAACGATGCCATCGCTTAGAAAATCTATCTCTTCATCAACAAAGTCGATTGCGGCCTCGACATAGATGCGCAATTCGATCAGCTCTTCAACCAGCTCATTAATTTGTCTGGAAAAAACACCTTGCATAGACTTTTGCGCAGAACGGGCAGATTGTTCGGTACTACTTTCTATTAGGTCAGCAATCGCTTCTGCCTGTGCCAGGTCAAGCTTGTTATTTAAGAAAGCCCTTTCTGAAAATTCACCAGGCTTTGCCATTCGCCCACCTAACGATAAGATACGCCTGAGTAGCATATCCATGATGACAGCCCCGCCATGTCCTTGGATTTCTACTGTATCCTCGCCGGTAAATGAAGCAGGATTAGGGAAAAATATCGCTAAGCCCGAGTCAATAATGCTTTGATCTGCATCATAAAAAGATGCATAGTGAGCATGACGTGCTTGCAAGTCTTTATTGACCAGTTGCTGCGCAATATCTTTTGCCTTATTGCCAGATATTCTAATAATGCCGACACCACCATTCCCTCGTGGCGTTGCAATAGCAGCTATCGTGTCCTGATGTGTAATCTTCATAAATAGGCCCAATAAATAACGTTCAACATACTCTATTTTATTAATACCCTCCCTCGTAACATGGACGTAGGATGAGGACAATTAAATCTCGAAACATTTAAAGGCAGGCTAAAGAGACGGTGAAAGTATTCAACAAAATCCCCCTCCTTAGTTAAGGAGGGGTTAGGGGAGGTTTGATCTATTAAAACTAATCATACAATATCAATGACATATGTTTTTATACGATCCCCCTCAATCCCCCCTTCTCAAGGGGGGAGGCTAAAAGCAGATACTTTCACTAGCTCTAAAGCCGCACCCTACAACTATCAGAATAATAACACTGCTAGTTTATATTTTTTCTCTTAAATACAAAAAGCCGAATCGGCTTACGCTGATTCGGCTTTTTGTATTGATAATGCGCAATTTTTCTTAGGTTTTTTCTGGCTCTTTACCAACAATTTTATTGGTGATATACCATTGCTGCATAATCGATAAAGTATTATTAGTTACCCAGTATAAAACCAGACCTGCCGGGAAGAACAAGAAAAACACAGTAAATACGATAGGGAACATACGCATGATTTTTGCCTGTAATGGATCAACAGGCGCAGGGTTTAGTCTTTGCTGAAGGAACATGGTGATACCCATGACAACAGGCAAAACAAAGAAAGGATCTTTTGCTGATAAATCATGAACCCAAAGTAAAAAAGGTGCTTGTCTTAATTCAACAGTTTCAATTAATACCCAGTATAAGGAAATAAACACCGGGATCTGTACCATAATCGGTAAACAGCCGCCCATAGGGTTCACTTTTTCCTTGCGGTATAAGCTCATCATTTCTTCATTAAAGCGCTGTCTATCATCGCCATAGCTCTCTTTTAATTGAGCTAAACGTGGTTGTAGTTTGCGCATTTTTGCCATTGACTTGTAGCTAGCTGCCGACAATGGAAAAAACAGAGCTTTAATACATAGAGTCACACCCATAATGGAGAAACCCCAGTTATTCACTACATTGTCATGGATCCAGTTAAGCAAGGCATAGATTGGTTTACCAATAATAGTCAGCCAGCTGTAATCAACGGTTAACTCTAGCCCTGGAGCAACCGCTTCCATCATAGGCTGAATTTTAGGACCAATAAACAATTGACTACTTAAAACCGCACTAGTATTTGCCGCAACAGTAGTTGGGTTGGAATAAGAACCAATAACAAACCGTGAGTTGCTTAATTCCTTGGTAAAGTAATGTTCTTCGTCAGCTGCAGGCGGTACCCATGCTGTCGCGAAATAATGTTGAATCATAGCTGACCAGCCACCAATAGTCTTGGTTTTTAGGTCTTCTTCCGCCATGTCATCAAAATCAATTTTCTGGTACTTATCTTCTTCTGTGTAGACAACAGCTCCAGAGTAGGTACGAATAAAGGTATTTCCTTTTCCATCAGAATGAGGCACTCTAAGTAATTGAGTGTATTGTCTACCCGTCCAGTCATTAGCAGACTGGTTGTCAATTTTTTGGTCTAATCCAATAACATAACTGCCACGTGTAAAAGTATAGGTTTTGGTATAGTTTAAGCCGTTACCATCAGTCCATGTTAATGGGACAGTAAGTATATTCTCCCCCGCTTTAAGTTCGTAGCTCGTTTTTGCAGAACTTAATTCTGAATTATGATTAGGAAGTTTAACTGACTTCCCACTAGTTAGTAGCCCACTTTGACCTAAGAATAGTTTTTCAGTGCTGCTATCAAATAATCGTATTTTTTGCTCTTCACCTTTAACAACAGTGTAATCTAGCAAATCCAGGTTACGTAGCGTTCCACCCTGTGTGTCTATTTCTAATTGGTAAACATCGGTGTTTACACTAATAATATTATTTGCTACAACTTCCGATAATGGAAGTTCAGAAGTGTCCTGATTATTTTCTGTACCTATATTAATAGGGTTGCCATTTGCATCAATAGCCGTTTGCATAGGAACTTCAGGCTGTGGGCCATAATCTGCCTGCCATGCTTCCCATAACATTAATGAAATCATCGCAAGAATGACGATGAGTACAAACCTTATATTCTCCATTTTTACTTACCAGTTTTTTTGGGTACAGGATCATCAATATCACCATGATAAAAAGGGTGACACCGAAGTAATCGTTTTATTGTGAGATAGGAGCCGATTAAAGCACCATGCATGGCAATAGCCTGCATAGCATAGCTCGAACAAGAAGGGTTAAAGCGGCAATGACTTCCTAACAGAGGGCTTATAAAATATTTATAAAACCTGAACAGGGCTATGAGTATGTAGCGCATCGCTTAATTAATTTAAGCCAATGATTATCCAGAGAAGCCTGAAGCCTTTTAGACTTCGCTGTTGCCGCATCCCTGCGTGCCATTACAACAATATCGATATTTATCATTTCATGTTGTTGTAATCTAAAGCTTTCCCGGGCAGATCGTTTGATTTTATTTCTATCAACAGCACGTTTTATATTTTTTTTTGCTATTGCAAGGCCTAAACGTGGGTAGTCTAGTTCATTGACAATGGCGAGTACTGTAAAATATTTATCGGATGATCTTTCCGCTTTAGCGAAAACACGTTTAAATTCAGCTGGCTCCCTTAACCGCACTTGCGGTGGAAAACAAGCGGCTTTCTGTGTCAACTGTTATAGAGCTAGTGTATGACGACCTTTTGCTCTACGTGCGTTAATTACTTTACGACCACCTTTAGTCGCCATTCTTGCACGAAAACCATGAGTACGTGCACGCTTTATTTTACTTGGTTGATAAGTTCTTTTCATTCTAAGGGTTCCTTAAGCTTATAGGGTAAAAATGGATGAAAAAGAGATGGAATGATATGAAATTATTAGTATTTTGTCAATAAGATAGATAGACAAATGCAGAAGAGTCTCAATATTTTATCCTATAAATAGCGATAAGTTCAGTATTTATAGTGAGTTTGTTTTTGTTGAGAGCAAGGTCCTGATGTAGGTCTATAGCTGGCTACGAAACTGTTTCAGCAACGCAGCCCTCGGCGTAAAGCAGCAGTTAGAAAACCGCAACCATGGCCGGATAAAATATAAATCGGATTCATTACGGCTCTGTAATAAACGCCTAAAATATCCTATGCTTACTGTCACTCCTTGCCCAATAGGCCCACAATGCTAAGGGCAGCTGAGGCAGGGTAAATCAATAAAGAATACTTTCCTGAATCTGGGATGTAATATAAGGTTATGACAGGATTAGGGCAGCAGTCTTTTCTAAATCTCCTGTAATATTGATTCAAAACCCTCAAGCTCTACTGCTTAATGGCTATAACAGTTACAATGGCTCGATTCTAGCTACTCCATAACCGGAAATAAGAGCTTATACTTTTCGTTTTATTGAAAAAACAAGGAATTTAAGATGTCACTTGCCGTTGCATATAGTAGAGGTCGATCTGGAGTTGATGCGCCTCTGGTAACAGTTGAAGTGCATATTTCCAATGGCTTGCCTGCTTTAAATTTAGTTGGCCTATCTGAAGCGGCAGTCAAAGAAAGCAAAGACCGTGTTCGGGGTGCTATTATTAACTCGCATTTTCAATTCCCTATGCAACGCATTACCATTAACCTGGCACCTGCGGACGTACCTAAGGAAGGCGGGCGCTTTGATTTACCGATTGCACTTGGTATTCTTGCTGCATCGGGACAAATTTCTACTTTAGAGCTGGCAAAATATGAATGCATAGGCGAACTTTCTTTAGGGGGTGATTTACGTAGCGTTAATGGCGTATTACCTGTTGCATTACAGGCACGAGAAGCAAATAGAGCTTTGTTTTTACCTTTAGAAAATGCTCAAGAAGCGGCATTAGTACAACATGCAGAACTATTTCCGGCACAGCATTTATTGGCAATCTGTGCACACCTTAATGGTCAGCAACGCCTTCCTACACAGCTAACACAGACTCCTTCAAGTGCAGCGCATAACACAGAACTAGACTTTGCCGATGTTCAGGGACAGTTTCGCGTGAAACGTGCATTAGAAATCGCTGCAACAGGTTTGCATAACAGACTGATGCTTGGTCCCCCAGGCACAGGAAAGTCCATGTTAGCATCTCGCTTACCTAGCATATTACCTCCCTTAACCGAAGCACAAGCACTGGAAAGTGCAGCGATTGTCTCCATTAGTGATACTCACTTTAATGCCAGTAACTGGCTTAAACCTCCTTATAGAGCTCCGCATCATACTGCCTCGGCACCTGCATTAGTGGGTGGCGGGAGTAATCCCAAGCCAGGGGAAATTTCTTTAGCGCATAACGGCTTGTTATTTCTCGATGAGTTACCCGAATTTGATCGCAAAGTACTGGAAGTATTACGTGAGCCATTAGAAACAGGACATATCACCATTTCTCGCGCCGCAAGACAGGCAGATTTTCCTGCTCGATTTCAGCTTATTGCCGCCATGAATCCATGCCCCTGCGGTTACCTGGGAGATCCATCTGGACGTTGTCATTGCACTTCGGAGCAAGTATCCCGGTACCGAGGCAAAATCTCCGGCCCGTTATTAGACCGAATTGATATGCTCCTGGAAGTGCCTCGTGTTTCGCATGAAGTCCTACGCAAAGGCTCTCCAGAAGGCGAAGAAAGCAGCGCAAGTATACGCCAACGAGTGATCCATGCACGGAACATTGCAATAGCACGCTCAGGGAAAGTGAATAGCAAACTTAGTGCAGCAGAGGTAAAACAGATTTGCACGTTGACCGAACAAGGTCATCAATTATTAGAGCAAGCCATGAATAGCTTTGGTTTATCGCATCGCGCCTATCACCGAATATTAAAACTGGCACGTACCATTGCTGATTTAGCAGAATCTGAACAAATCGAAATCCCACATTTAAGCGAAGCAATAAGCTATCGTAAACTAGACCGTCAACCTTAATGCCTAAGCTTAACCCTGAACAAAATCGTGCAGTCAATACCATAGACAGTCCTCTGCTAGTACTTGCAGGTGCTGGTAGTGGTAAAACGCGAGTCATTACTGAAAAAATTGCCTATCTAGTTAAGCAAGGGCTGCCTGCACGACATATTGCTGCACTGACATTTACCAATAAAGCAGCAAGAGAAATGAAAGAGCGGGTTGGTAAATTATTAGATGACAAACAATTACGCGGCTTACGTGTTTCGACATTTCATTCTCTAGGCCTGGATATTCTACGCAAAGAACATAAAACTTTGCAGTATAAAGCAGGGATTTCCTTGTTTGACGAGCAAGATAAAATTACTCTGTTAAAAAATCTTATCATGCATAGTCATGCGAATTACGATATAGATAATGTCGAAAGTTATTCTGGAAAAATTGGGCAATGGAAAAATGCCTTTATCACGCCGGAGCAGGCAAAAAGTCATGCTAGTGCAGAAGATAACGATGCCGCACATTTATATGCCGACTATACACGTAGTTTAAAAGCCTATAATGCCGTTGATTTTGATGATTTGATTTTACTCCCCGTTTTACTATTTCAAAACCACACTGATATTCTGGAAAAATGGCAAAACAAAATTCGTTACTTATTAGTCGATGAATATCAGGATACCAATATCACCCAGTATCAACTGGTCAAATTACTGGTAGGAAAGCTTGGTAAATTCACTGTCGTGGGTGATGATGACCAATCTATCTATGCATGGCGAGGAGCACAACCAGAAAACCTGGCTCAATTACAAAAAGACTATGCACGCCTAACTGTGATCAAACTGGAGCAGAACTACCGTTCTTATGGACGAATTTTAAAAGTTGCTAACCAGCTTATTGCCAATAATCCACACGCCTTTGAAAAGAAATTATGGAGTGATATGAGTTTTGGCGAACCATTGCGCGTATTAACCCATAAAAATGATAACGAAGAAGCAAAACAAGTTGTTTCGGAAATCGTGCATCATAAATTCAAAACCGGCGCTGATTATGGTGATTACGCGATCCTTTATAGAGGCAATCACCAATCACGTTTATTTGAACGCAGTTTACGTGAGCACGACGTCCCCTATTTTATTACGGGCAGTACCTCATTTTTTGCCTATGCAGAAATCAAAGATATCCTTAGTTACCTGAAATTATTTGTTAATCCAGATAATGACGCAGCTTTTTTACGTATAGTGAATACTCCGCGCCGTGAAATAGGTCCGACTACTTTAGAAAAACTGGGAGCCTATGCCAATGAACGACATATAAGCTTATTCAGCGCCTGCTCGGAAATGGGCGTAAGAGAAAAGCTCCCTCAGGCAGCATTGGCACGTTTACAAAAGTTTTGCGAATGGACTCATAGGACAGCCAGCTCTATGCAAATGGGCGATACCTTTGCTGAAATGAATGCCTTTATCGAACAAATTAATTATCACCAATGGCTACAGGAAAACAGCAACACCCAGCAAGCAGCTGAACGTAAAATTAAAAATGTCACTGAACTGGTTGAATGGCTACAGCGTATCGCAAAAAGTGAAGATGACAACGAGCAGGAAAAGACTCTCGATGAAATAGTTTCTAAAATTCAATTGATGGATATTCTAGATCGTAATCAGGATGAACAGGCAGAAAATCAAGTCAGCTTAATGACTTTGCATGCAGCAAAAGGGCTGGAATTCCCTCATGTATTTTTAATTGGTATCGAAGAAAATATTCTGCCGCATCAAAACAGCATCGAAACAGACAATATAGAAGAGGAACGTCGTCTTGCCTATGTTGGTATTACCCGGGCACAACATACATGTACCTTTAGCTACTGTACTCACCGTAAACGCTATGGTGATATAAGCGAAAGTGAGCCCAGCCGGTTTTTAGCCGAACTACCCGAAGAAGACTTAGAATGGGCAAGTAAAAAACCCGCAGATGAAGCCGAACAGAAGGTGCGCGGTAAAGCGAATCTGGCACATTTAAAATCCATGCTATCGTAAATCACAACGATACGTTAAAATAGACAGTTCAAATTACGCGCCCGTAGCTCAGCTGGATAGAGTACTGCCCTCCGAAGGCAGGGGTCGGACGTTCGAATCGTCTCGGGCGCGCCATATTACATATGATCTGTAGCTGATATTTAAGTCATTAAATATTCATAGAAAATAGCTGAGTTGCGATTGAATAATTAAAATAAATGAAGGTTTTGAAATATGTACTTAATTCAATTTTTTTACAAACTGTAATGCTCCTGTAATGCCGTTATAGAAGTAGCACCACTTCTCAGAGTAGGCTGTATGCATCATTGAATAGAAGTCATAAACTTTGCAACTTAGTTCTTACTGTAAGGCCAAAACCTCGATATGCTCTATTTTGCAGTAACGTTACTGTAACCCCAACTACCCATTTTTACCTGGATTGGTAAAATAAAATTTATGCACCGTGGCGTATCTCTATATTTCATGGTTTTACTTCTGCATTTGATTCAATTGAAATTAGAACTTTTACAACAAGTAAATACTTCTATTGATACATTAAGTTTTTCGTTAAATTTATGTCACTTATATGCCCCACAGAGAGACATAAAACGATATGTATATACAGGTACTCAGACTTCTGTCTCAAGCCTTTAATTTAAAGGGACTAGCATATTTTAAAAGGGCTGAAATTACATCAGACTTCGTCTTCCTCTAGGACTATAAATAATACTTCTTCAAGACTTCTAATTTATCGTTCAACTACGAACTTATTTGAACCGTACAAATCATACTTTGAGGAGACGTCTATAAACTTTTCATACTGGCATTCTAATTATGAAATATGTACAATTTTATACTGTACCTAATGTGATACTAGCTCAAGAAAATAAAGTGATGCCATTAAATAAAACCATCAGGCATTTTGACAAAAGAGTAATGGTGAATTTTCCTAAATTATATCTTTAGGAATGTGCACGAAATAACTTCCTGAAGCAGCCAAGCTTGAATAATGAAATATCTCCCCTAAATTAAGGTTATCTTAATTTATTACTCAGTGGTTGTCTTATGTCATTTCCTTATAAAAAAAATATCGAAAAGTCGATGAAGAAATTTTATGACTCACTTTGTGAAAAAAATAAGCGACGGTATGCCGCCATTGAAAGTGAAAAAT
>NZ_BDMN01000297.1 GCF_002189065.1 Bathymodiolus platifrons methanotrophic gill symbiont | reverse complement strand
CCAGCATTGTGTATTTCAGCTACTCAATAATTGGGAAACTTCAGTTTGTTAATATGTTAATGCTTAAGTAAGCAGCAATAGAGTCAGACTGGTTTTTATAGGGTTAATTTAAGGTTTCTTTTATAAATTCAAATTGTACTTTTAATGGGTAATGATCTGAAGAATCTACAGGAATAATTTCAGCATTGATTACTTTTAGACCCCTGAAGAAAACATGATCCAGTCGGTGTCCCCAGGCAAGCATGGCTACGTCACTGACAAATTCGACTTTAAGTAGGCCTAGTTCCTCAGCGCCAATAAGCTGATCCAGAGCTACCTCTCGCTGGTCACTCCAGGTATTAAAATCACCGGCAAAAACAATTGGCCCTTGGTGACGTGTCAGTACCGTTTTAACTTTCTGTAGTTGTTCGTTATATTTCTCTATACCTAAAGTAAAATTAATCGCATGAATATTTGCAACTAATAGGCTGTGCTCTGTGTTGCTAATAGGGTAGTAAGTAATCAAAGACGACTTTGGTATAAATAAGAGTGGCTCGGTTGTTCGTTGTGCGCAACTGGCTTGAGAGGGAACTTTTCCAACAGTCATAACGCCAGCATGAATATCGTGGTAGCGGAATGCGGAAACCATATCCCAATCATGATTATTTGTTTGAAGAAATTCTTTTAAACCCTGAGTTAAATAGGCCTCTTGTAAAAGAATCAAGTCACTAGTTTTGCTCAAGCTTAATAAATCCTGATCCCAGCCTTCTTTATTCTGCTTATAAATATTCCAGCTTACCAGGGTGAATTCTGTGTTATTAAGTGTTTTTTCTAAGCCTGATATTATAATTTGTTCAGTACATGAAGTGTTACCCGTACGTATTTCTCTAGAACTCGATAGTAATAAGTCTTGATCAGAAACTGATAAACAGCTACTAGTAAGAAAGGTGAGAAGCAATATCAAGCTTAATTTAAGGGAAATCTTAGGCATTACTACTTCCGGGTTTAAGTCAGTCTAGGTAATAAAAAGTAATTTACTTGGCGCAGGGGAGGCTTTACCGGTTGCATGAAACTAACGAGTTAAAGTCACGCCCTGCTTATTTGAGTTGTGATTAGAATTACATCTGATCTTCAATAGGGAGTAAGGAAATAAACCAGGCAGAAATGGGGCGCCAGAAGCCAGATCTTGGATCACTATACTCTCTGATTTCTTTACCGTCCTGTTCGCTAACCCAGACTAGCTTACCTTCATCCGCTGCCAGCCATGGAGAGCGAACGCGAGGGCTGGTAGTCCCCAGAAGGCGTAGGGCCGTTGTTTGTAAGCGTCGATTCTTCCCACCTAGACAAGCTACGCCACTTACTTTAAAGGCTTGATTTTTTCAGTCAGGTTCCAGGGTAAAAACTGATCCAATGCCTCTGGCTTATAGTGCCTACCAAGCTTGGGTAGTGCGGTGAGTAAATACTTTAAGTAATCAAAAGGCTCTAGGTTATTGGCTACCGCTGTCTGCACAAGACTGTAAAGTAGTGCGCTGGCATTAGCGCCGCGTGGAGTTTGATTAAATAACCAGTTTTTACGGCCAATCACAAACGGCTTGATATGACGTTCCGCTGCATTATTATCAATTTGTATATTACCATCATCAATATAGCGGGTTAGGCTATCCCATTGGTTAATGGTGTAACGAATGGCTTTACCGATCGCACTATCTTTTGCCGTTTTGGTAAGGTTGTTATCACACCACTGTTTTAAATCTTCCAGCAGAGGTTTGCTTTTTTCCAGACGCAACAAATAACGTTGCTCTATTGTCAGGCCTTTGAATTGTTTTTCTAGTGCATACAAGCGAGCAAACTTGCGTAATGCGGTTTGGGCCATGCCCATTTTATTCTTGCGGCTTTCTTTAGGGAGTGCTTTCAACGCTTCATCGAATTTACGACGCGCATGCGCCATACAGCCGACGAGGATACAGTCATCTGATGCCAATG
>NZ_BDMN01000296.1 GCF_002189065.1 Bathymodiolus platifrons methanotrophic gill symbiont | reverse complement strand
TCGCTGAAAATCATGGAAACGGAGCTTAGCGAAGTGGTGATTTTTAGTCCCTGATAGGCGACAGGGCAATTCGCTGATTCGACGTGTGCTAGCAGCACGCGAGAGGAGCAAGAATTGCATTCCGAATAGCCGTCCAGCCAGTGAGGTAGTAATGACGAAGCGGCTTTTGTGCGTAGTCGTTGCGGACGCAGGGCGTTCAGGGCATCTCCCATCCGCTGCGTAGGTGAACGAATTATGGCGACAGGAGTCCCGGAATTTCGTGAGGTAGCATGGCGCGCCTGGTCTTTGTCATCCTTTTCCAGTTCAAGACGATAACTATCGCTAGGTCTAGTGCCGATATTCATATATGCAATAACCTGCTAAGCGAGTTCAGGGGAGTCGATAAGTAAGCCAACTTCAGTGTTGATGTCTACTGAACGTGGGTCTAGATTAAAAGAGCCGATAAAGGTTGTGTTACGATCCACGACGATCACTTTAGTATGTAGTGAGGCATTGGATTTACTAGCCAGTAGCGACCAGAATTTCCTTTGTGAATTCAGGTCCGCCTGAGTTCGTATAGCTCAACACCGTTTTCAATCAGTTCCTCACGATATTTTTCGTAAAAAACAAACGCCGCCGCTACATCATTGGTCGCCATGGAATTGGTCAGTATTCGCAGCTTAATGCCTTTTTTATGTAGCTCAAGCGCTCTTTTGGCTCCATTAGGTCCGGCAATATAATAGGCAGACTCTATTAGAATCTCATCCTGTGCATCATTAGCCAGTTTAGTCAGATGAGGCTGGATTCCCTGGTAGCCTGTGTCAGTGTCTATCTTTTTTGCCGGATCATCGTATAGGATTTTTGCATTAGCCCAGATTAAACTATCTTTGGTCGCATTCATGCGTTGATAAATTTCTTCCTGGGTACTATGAACTGGGTAGGGGAATTCTTTATGGTTATCGATATATTTTTGTAGCTTTTTTAGTCCTTTTTGAACGTCTTTAGGGCTGGGTTGCTTTTTGGAAATGGCCTGTATAGGAATAGCCCACTCACTATTCCAGAATACGTCAAAACTTTTTGAAATATCCTTAACAATTGGACCGGTCGTGATGATATCCAGGTCCCGAAAATTCATCTCGGAGCTGACACCAAAATATTGATTACCTATATTTCTGCCACCAATAATTGCAAAAGTGTTATCCATAATAAAGGCTTTATTATGCATTCGGTGGTTGAGTTCTGACATATTAGCTATAAACTCAAAAACTCGAAAGTTTCGGTCTTCAAAAGGATTAAAAAGTCTGACTTCAAAATTGTTAATCGCATCAAGCTTTGCAAGACCAAAGTCTCTGCCGCCAGATTGAACGTCGTCGATCAGCAGCCGAACATGTACACCCCGGTTTGCAGCCTTGATCAATTGATTAATCAGGATAGAACCAATTATGTCACTGTCCCAGATATAATATTGAACATCAAGCGTTTTTTCTGCAATTTGAGTCATTGCATTGCGCGAAGTAAAAGCTTTTTCCCCAGAATTAAGCAGAACAAAGCCTGACTTTCCCGGGTGCTGTTCAAGTTCTGCTTGTATAAACTGATGGGCGCTGGTTAGCTCTGGATGCCCCAGGGCTGTTGAAGGTGTGCGTGAAATCTGTTTGTCGGTGGTCGCACAGCCAACTAGAAAAACCATGAGTAACAGGGGAAAGGCTCGGGCTATGCTTGCCATAGATTAGCTCCAGACATAATTAGCTTAGTATACTACGTAAGGATATTCTAATTAACTTTTGAAGATAGTAATTTAATTATTTTGTAGCCCATGAAAAAATATTCCTTAAGCATAATGCTCTTATTTAGCAGTGTAGTGAGTGCTGATGTTCCGCCAGAGGCACGGCATGAAGTAGATCATTTAATTAGTTTTGTTGGTAACACATCGTGCCAGATAGAGAGGAACTGGACAAGTCATAATGGACCTGAAGCAATAAGCCATATACAGCAAAAATATGACTACTTTAGAGAGGATATTAAAACAACTGAGCAGTTTATAGAACTGAAGTTTCCCAATTATTGAGTAGCTGAAATACACAATGCTGGTGTATCGAGGTTTATTTTAGGTGGTTTTGCCATGTTTATAGCAAACCCCTACTTAATTCCCCTTAGGCAATAGCATTTGAAACGAATGAAAAGACTATTTTTTTCATATAGTTGTAGCATAGTTTCAATTTTACCATAAATAATTATTGGGAAACTTCAGTTTATAGAATATTCGGCGACAAAAAGTACCGTGACTGGCCGAGACTATCGAGTGAAGTGTGCCGGGCAGCGAACGGTAAAGACAAAAGACTGGCTTTTGCAGGAATTACAAAACTATCGAAAGCAACATAAGTCGATGTAAGTGTATCAAGAGCTGATGGATGTGTTGACGATAGGAAATGCACCTTTACGGTATAAAGTGTGTGATGCGTTTCGTTCCTCAACACATCCTATGTTGAAGGTGAATAAAAGCCACTTTTTATAATATTAAATAGCAAGTTAGGCTGGTTATTTTTTAACTGCCGCAATAACAGAGATCTCAACCAGTAATTCCGGTCGTGCGAGGCTTGCCTGCACACAGGCGCGGGCGGGTGAATAACCTTCCACAACCCATGCATCCCATACTTCATTCATACTGGCGAAATCCTGCATATCCTTGATATAAATGGTCGCTGAAAGTATATGTTCCCTATCACTACCTGCCTGATCTAACAAACCATCCACCTTATCCAGCATGGTCTGGGTTTGTTCCCGGATATCGGTATTGGAATCTTTAGCCACCTGGCCGCAAAGATAGATGGTGTCATTATGAATAATTATTTTACTCATGCGGCGCCTTTCTGTGCCTAAACGGGTAATACTCATTTTTTACTCCTGATTATTAAACCTGTTGATATTAAATGGCTCTATCGGTAACTCGGTACTGCCATCCAGTATTAGTTGCGCCAAAATACGCCCAATAACGGGAGATAACTGTAAGCCATGAGCAGAAAAGCCAAAAGCATGGTAGGCATTGTGCATTGATTTTGATGCGCCGATGACTGGAATATTATCGGGCATAAACCCTTCAATACCTGCCCAGGCACGAACTACCCGTACATTTTTTAATTGCGGAAAAAAGTCAGTAACTGTTTTGGCACTGGCCGCTAGTTGTTGCCAGTCTATATCAGTCGTACCTTGTGCAAAATCAAGTTTGGCTACCAGAGCGCCACCGATAATCAATGTACCATTTTGCATTTGCTTAAATGAAAGTTTCCGACTGGCTGCGCCCATAACTGGATCGACAAAATGGGGCAGGCGTTCAGTGACCATTAGCATTAATGCTTTTGGGCTGAGTGGTACTGGCTTGTGCATTTTGGCGGCTAATTCTCCAGCCCAGGCTCCAGCACAATTAACCAGAATCTTACTGTTATAAGTGCCTTGAGAAGTACGTACTGACCAGCCATCACCTTCTTGTTCGATACTATAGGCTTCGGTATTGGAATGGAAGGTCGCGCCTAGTGATTCCGCTTTTTGGCGAAACGCAGTCAGGGCATGATAGGGACGGGCAAAGCCATCACCACGGCAAATTAATGCGCCCACACAGTGTGGTGCCAGTGCCGGTACCAATTGGTAAAGTTCTTTTTTGTCTATGATCTCTTCATGTTGATAGCCCATAGCGCGAACCATGGCAGCGCGTTGCTCCAATTTGTCCAGATCATACTGGTTTTCTGCCACGCGTAATTGTCCGGGAAATCGAGCGTCACAGTCTGAATCAACCAGGCTTTCTATATCGTGCCACATCTTTGCCGCTTCTACAGTTAGCGGTATTTCTGCCGGGTCGCGATTTAACTGGCGCAAGCCCCCGGCATTAGATCCGGAGGCATGACGCCCTGGACTGTCTTTATCAATCACAGTACAGTGACAACCACGCATTGCTAACTGTAAGGCGGTGGATGCGCCAACCAGACCAGCACCAATAATGAGTACATCAGTATTCATTGAGTATTCTCCTGTGACAGACTTGCGAGTTGTTCTAATGTCAGTGGTGCAACGGGAGGTCGTCCTCGAAAGTGACTGCTAACAGAGATTGCTTGTCCACCTGCATCAGCGACAATATGAGCAACTGCATTGGAACATTGCCTACCCTGACAGGGCCCCATGCCACAACGAGATAAGTACTTAACCTGGTTGCTATCTCCGTGGGCATTGTCTACCGCTGCACGAATCTGTCCAGCGGTAATTTCTTCGCAGCGACAGATAATAGTATCGTTATCTGGCGTTGCCAGCATGTTTTTCGGAATAGCAAAATAAGCTTCCAGAAAGGGGCGGATATGGCGCTCATCCTCCATCCGTTTGCGTTCATTAACAGATTGTGAGTCACGTTCAGACTGGGTAATAGCGCCTAAGGCAAACAGGGCCTGTAGTCCTGCTAGTCGTCCCGCATGTTCTGCTGATCGGGCGCCATTAATCCCGGCACCATCTCCGGCAACCAGAATACCTTCTATGCTAGTATTGCCCCACTTATCATGTTGAGGTCGCCAGCATTGCTGACTACTATCCCATTGATGCTTGCAGCCAGCAGCCTGAGTTAGCCATATATGTGGGATTACACCAAAGTGGGTCATTAATAAATCAGTTTTAATGCTGTGTTCACGCCCCCAGTGTAGATAATGAACAGATTGTAATTCACCATCACCTTGAGCATGGAGATTACTGACGCCAATTTTTGTTACGACACCCGCACGCTTAAGGTCCCGCTGGTAAACCAGCCCTTTAGTTAAATAATGATGCGCTAACAAAGCTCGGGGCAGTTTAGGCATGGCCTGTAAATGATTGCTCAGTGGCGTGACATCCAGCATGGCTTTAACATTAACTCCGACTTGCATATATTGCCAGGCTAGCAATAATAAGAGCGGTCCTGAGCCTGCAAGCACCACGCCGTCACTAGGAATAACGCCAGCAGATTTGAATAAAATTTGTCCTGCGCCAGCCTGCATTACGCCGGGCAACGTCCAGCCAGGAAATGGTACGGGGCGTTCCATGGCGCCACTGGCGACCAGAATCTGGTCGGCACTGATGATTTTGCTCTGTTCTTTATATAAGACCCCAACTTCCCGTTCATTATTCAGTGACCAGACTTTGGTTTCAGGGAAATAGTCGACATCACAGGCACGAAAATCTTCCGCTAAGCCCTTGCCGCGTTGGTATTCGGTACCTAATACCTGGGCACGTTGTTCTGGTGCCGACTCAATAGAGCGGTAAATTTGTCCGCCTGGTCCAGCTTGTTCGTCCAGTAATGCACAGGAAATACCCTGGCCTGAGGCTGTTACTGCTGCAGCAAGACCTGCCGGCCCGCCGCCAATAATGAGTAGTTGATAATGATTTTTCACAAAGACTCTCCTAATGCCGGACCAACGCCTTGCTGGGTCTGGACCTGCATACCTTTTTTAACGTAGGTGACGCAGGCGCGCTGATTGGACTTACCATCAATTATCATCAAGCAGTCATAGCAGACTCCCATCATGCAGAATGGCGCTCGGTTACTATTCGATATGGGTGTTGTGCGCGTGGCACGTATGCCATTTGCTAATGCCATGGCTGCAACGGTTGTACCTAGCGGTGCTGAAACTTTTTTACCGTTCAAAATAACTTCAACGCTATCAATGTCGTCGTTCGGGAGTTGTTTAAACATGGTTTATAGCCTGATTTTGCTAATGATATTATGATGTTCAAAGACCATGGATTCCTGTAAATCAAGCTTCAATCCTATATGAGATGATTCAGCTCGTTTAAACATGGCGGTTGCCAGAGCAACATCTACATAGGCTAGACCCACAGCATTAAAATAGATGCGTTCTTCTTCTGTTGTTCGCCCAGGTTTATGTCTGGAGACTAATTCATGTAAATCAGCGTGAATATCGTTGTGTGACAGTAAACCTTCTTTATACATACGACTCAAAGTCTGAGTGCGGTGGGTTACGGTATCCCAGTCATCACAGACGATTTTATCGCATTGCTTTGCAACTGCATATTCATCTTCCCAGCCACCAATATGGCTGTAGAACGCTCCAGGTTTCATCCACTCGGCTTTTAGTAAGGGGGCCTGGGCGCTGGTTGCTGTGACTAGGATATCCGCACCTACCATTGCATCTCGCGCCACAGTATTCGCTCTGATAAAATTCAGATCCGGAAGTAGTGGTGATAGTTCATCAATAAATTGCTCTTCTTCTATTGCCGTTTTAGCAGAAATACGACATTCTTTTAAACTAGGGCGAACCACTTTCATCCCTAATAAATGCATTTTTGCCTGCTCACCAGCACCAATAAAGCCAATACTCTGGCTATCTTTACGCGCTAAATGTTTTGCTGCTATCGCCCCAATTGCCGCAACACGCATGTTTGAGGCTAGCGTGCCTTCCATTACTGCGATTGGAAAGCCTTTTTCTATTTCTGACAAGAGGAAAATAGCAGACAGGTTTTGTACGTCGAAACGTTTAGGGTTGCGTGGAAATACCGAGACCCATTTAGCACCACAGATTTTTTCATCCAGTAAAGTTGCAGGAAGACAATTGATACGATCCTGACTGACTTGATCAAAGATCTGCACGATTTTTTCTGGATACATAATACGGTGATCTTCATAGGCAAGCATGGCTTTTTCCGCTACTTCAATTGCCATACGTAAATCAAAGCAGCCGGCATCCAGTAAATCTTCTTGAGAAAGATAAGTAAAACCTACACGGTGTGATGCCTTTGTGCTTTTATGATGAACTGCCATAAATTCTCCGGGATATGTATTATAGTGGGTGTGAGTTAAGTGGTAGTGTATGTGTAAAGCTGAAGTTTCCCAATTATTGAGTAGCTGAAATACACAATGCTGGTGTATCGAGGTTTATTTTAGGTGGTTTTGCCATGTTTATAGCAACCCCCTACTTAATTCCCCTTAGGCAATAGCATTTGAAACGAATGAAAAGACTATTTTTTTCATATAGTTGTAGCATAGTTTCAATTTTACCATAAATAATTATTGGGAAACTTCAGTTAAGTGGTAGTGTATGTGTAAAGCAAAACTATACTAATTTAATACCTACTTTTTGTCAGGTCAATGATATTGATCAATATTTATTTATTTCACAAGGCTACGGCAGTGGGCGGTATGTACTAAGGCAACGCGTAATAAATATCCCACCCATTTTCCTTGTCTGTTTGTCTGTCTTCTGTGTTGTAGACACAGTTACGTAGCCAGCTATGCGCCTGTTTCTACGCCTTGAAGACAAACAAAAATCCTGCGTAATCTAGGTAGTTTATTTATTGTGTTACCTAATGTAGTGTTACTAGGTAGGACGCAAAAGTTTTATATTGCCGCACAAGTTATTTTTTAACTTAAAAAACAAGAATAACAATAAGACAAATGCAGAAATTTAGTCAATCATCGGGTAAAGTATATCAGGCTATTGCTATGCAAAAGGTGATAAATTAAATTTGCAGATTGCTCACCTGGAAAGATAAACTGGGTGCTCTGTGAAAACAACGGGTAATTAAAAGAACTGAAGTTTCCCAATAATTATTTATGGTAAAATTGAAACTATGCTACAACTATATGAAAAAAATAGTCTTTTCATTCGTTTCAAATGCTATTGCCTAAGGGGAATTAAGTAGGGGTTTGCTATAAACATGGCAAAACCACCTAAAATAAACCTCGATACACCAGCATTGTGTATTTCAGCTACTCAATAATTGGGAAACTTCAGTTAAAAGAAGTTCTAAATAGTCTAATTAATCACGGTTTATCCAGTTTCTTGAAACAGATAATATTTAACTCAATATGCTAATTCAGTCTACTTTTAAACCTGCGTGGTGGTTAAAAAATGCACACCTGCAGACCTTATATCCAGCTTTACTACGTAATCCGCCCAACCCGGTATTAAAGCGCGAGAGATTGCTTACTGAAGATCAGGATTTTATTGATATAGATTTCTGTGGCGAGGGTAATCAGCCTTTGGTTATTTTGTTACATGGACTGACGGGCAGTTCGCAATCGAAATATATTAAAGGATTACAGCAAGTTTTATTAACTCAGGGTTTTCGTAGTGCTGCTTTGAATTTTCGTGGCTGTAGTGGTGAGTATAATCATTCATCGCGTTGTTATCACTCAGGCGAAACAGGGGATATTGATTTTCTATATCGCACCCTGCGCGCACGTGAACCTGAAACACAAATGGCTGCGGTGGGTTTTTCCATAGGTGGCAATGTATTATTAAAATGGCTAGGCGAGCAGGGCGGAAATATCGACCTTTTTGCGGCTACAGCTGTTTCTGTGCCTTTGGTTTTGAGTGCCTGTGCAGATAAACTGGATAATGGCTTTTCCAAATTATATAGAGCTAGTTTGTTGCGCGAGTTAAAAGAGTATGTACGCTTAAAACAGTTGCACTTAGAATCTTTAGGGAAAAGTGAAGAAGCTGAGATATTAAGGCAGATAGGAGATTTAGATAATATTACTTCTTTCTGGCAATATGATGATCGGGTGGTTGCTAAGCTGTATGATTTTGCCAATGTAGATGACTATTATCAACGCTCCAGTTCACGGCAGTTTTTGCATGCTATTAGTGTTCCAACCCTTTTAATACAGGCACAGGATGACCCTTTTATGACCCCTGAAGTGCTTCCCGAATTGGCCGAATTATCTTCCTTCGTATCGCTAGAAATCACAGCAGCGGGAGGTCATGTTGGTTTTGTTTCTGGCAATAATCCTTTTCAGGCTGAGTATTGGTTAGAGCTGCGTATTCCTGAATTTTTACAGCAGCAGTTGAATAATGTATAAGCTTTGTTTTTTTGTACCAGAAACTCATGTGGAAGAAGTAAAAGATGCTTTATTTGAGCTAGGAGCAGGGAAAATAGGTGTTTATGATTGCTGTGCCTGGCAGGTTTTAGGTACTGGGCAGTTTAAGCCATTGGCAGGTAGTCAGCCATTTATTGGCGAAACAGAACAGGTCACCAGGCTGAGTGAATATAAAGTGGAAATGGTCTGTACTGATCAGTTGATTAAACAAGTAGTGAAAACTTTATTACAAGTACATCCATATCAAGAACCTGCGTATGAGGTTTATCAAGTCTTTACGGTAGATGAGTTGATATGATTAGTAGGCTGGGTTAGATTTTTGAGTATAACGAAAAAACGTAACCTGGCATTTTAGCTAAATTGTTGGGTTACGTTATCGCGCTACGCTTGATAAGCTAACCCAACCTACAAAAAAATATACGCATCAAGCCATTGTGCCGAACAACTAGAGCTCAAATTGAGAGAATAATACTATGAATCTTTTTTTCGTGTATTTCGTGTATTTCGTGCCTTTCGTGGTTAAAGGTTTTGTAGTTAAAAGTTAAGATAAAATAATTGTACAAGGAAAAATAATGCAAACATTAGACGCTATCAAAGCGCGCCGAGCCGTTAAACATTTTGATGCAAACTATCGATTTACAGATGAACAAATTAATGAACTCTTTTCATTGGCTATACTGTCACCCACTGCATTTAATATTCAGAATTGGCGTTTTGTAAATGTAAGCGAGCCTAAATTAAGGCGGCAAATCAGAACGGCAGCCTGGGGTCAGGCGCAAGTAACGGATGCATCATTATTTATAGTAATCTGCGCTGATTTAAAATCATGGGAAAAACAGCCTGAACGGTACTGGGTAAATGCAGATCAACCTGTACAGGATTTTATGTTGCCAGCTATTGATCAATATTATCGTGGTAAAGATCAGGTGCAAAGAGACGAGGGCATGCGTTCTTGTGGAATCGCGGCACAAACGCTTATGTTAGCGGCAAAAGCGATGGGATATGATTCCTGTCCTATGGATGGCTTTGATTTTGATCAGGTCGGGCAGCTAATAAATTTACCTGATGACCATGTTATTGCGCTGTGCCTGGCAATAGGTAAGCCCACACAAGCAGCAAATCCCCGGGCTGGTCAATTAGCTAAAGAAGAAGTGCTTATTAATAACCACTTTGTGTAATTAAAATGTTACTTACGGCGACTTAAGCTATTGAGTAACTCCTCCAGAGGCACTAGACATAAGCGGGCCCGGAATAAGACCTGGGCATCTTCCAGCAGGCCATAACATTCATACACGCGCAACATGATATTCGTACCTATTAAGGTTCGTGACTTTGATTCAGGCAGTTGATTAACCAGAATATGCAATTTATGATTATTTTTCAGTAGACGTAAATGCTCCCGGTCGACAGATAGGCTGTGGGAAGTATAAACCATTGGGTTACGCTTAAAATCATGTTGATCTTCAACTTGCGCCTTTTCTAGTAGTGCCCCAGAGGCTAAACTACATGGAAAAATTTCCGGGTATTCAACCAGGCCATCTAATTCGTCAAAGTAATCTGATTGCTCCGCTAAAGAACCGGATAAAAAGTTTTTAGCATTGCCGTTATTGACATACTTCCGTTTCAAGAAATAGGGGCTGTCCGGGATTGTTGAGCAATCTGGAAGCGTGTTCAAATCAGGTAGGCCGGATAAGTCAGTGTTTGCTAGAAATAAAGGCTTCCGCGTTTCTTTTTTGGATCCCAAAAGTACTGTTTTATTATTGGCTTTAATGGTGATTCGATTAGATAAAGTCAGGTCAGGAATAGTTTTGATTAGCGTTTTTTTGATGTCCAGGAATAATTCACGGTCTGGACGTACGGCATTAACAAAGGTGATTTGATAATTACTAAAGCGTAAGCCATTTTCAGCAATAATCCGGTTTTCATGATGTACTTCCCGATAAAGGCGAAGCTGATATTCAATCATTGCATTCAACTGAAAGCCCAGGACGATGGGGCCTTTGAATGGGTTGTGAGTGATTTGTAACCACTTATGCTTATCATGAAACAAGTTGAAATCATCCGAAGCATTGCGCGCTGCTTCGATATGGATTTGATTAAATATAAAAGGTTGTTCGCTCATTGTTTTGCTATTAAATTCTTTTTGTGAATCTGTTTATCAAGTAAATCAGGTATGTTTCTGTTTAAAGCAACAGCTTATTAGTGAGCTGAAGTTTCCCAATAATTATTTATGGTAAAATTGAAACTATGCTACAACTATATGAAAAAAATAGTCTTTTCATTCGTTTCAAATGCTATTGCCTAAGGGGAATTAAGTAGGGGTTTGCTATAAACATGGCAAAACCACCTAAAATAAACCTCGATACACCAGCATTGTGTATTTCAGCTACTCAATAATTGGGAAACTTCAGTTAGTGAGTAACTTCTCATTATTCATGGGCAAAATTTCCTAGGGGTACGGGCAGCTTGCCCGTTTGTATGGGCGAGCCGCCCATGCCCCCAAATAATGAGAAGTTACATTAGTGAGTTCTAAGTAATTGATTGTACATTTAAGGAGGCCGCGTACAAATTTATTTTATGTGAAAATTACTCTTAATTACTGCTGACAGGTAGGTCTAGTATTGCACACAAACCGCCATAAGAACTTTTCTTAAGCGTCAAGGAACCGCTATAGAGTTGAGTTATGTCGTTAACAATATTAAGCCCTAAGCCATGACCTGAAACAGTATCATCAAGCCTCCTGCCGCGCTGTAAAACAATAGCTAACTGGCTGTCTGGAATACCCGGGCCATTGTCTTCAACAAAAAGATGGATGCGTTGATTATGTTTATCCCGCGTTGCATGAATCCAGACCTGGTCATGTGTCCATTTGCAGGCGTTATCGATAAGATTGCCTAGCATTTCTTCCAGATCCTGGGCTTCACCACAGAAGTAGTTATTGCCAAGATTCTGGATAGATATTTTGATTTGTTTGTCCTTGTAAAGCTGGTCCATGGAGTAACGTAGATCATCAACGACTTTTACAATATTGGTACGAGAACTAAGCAGGTTGGCCGTTCCTGCTGCTCTGGCCCTGGCTAGATAATGATCCAGATTAGCAGCTATCAATTCGGCTTTATTATGGATCAGCTGGCCAGATTCATTCTTTATACAGTCAGCCTCATTAATAATGACCGCAAGTGGGTTCTTGATGGTATGGGCAAGGTTGCCAAGATCCTTCCTGGCTCGTAGCAGTGTTTCCGTTCTATGGTCTAGCAGAGAATTAATTTCACTGACAACTACCTGTATCTCATCAGGATAATTTTCAGGTAATCTTTCTTTCTTACCTTGCTGGACATCACCTATGGCATTGCTCATTGCTTTAAGGGGTTTTAGTGCAATTCTGACCTGAAATACAATGGCAAGTATCAGGCCGCTACCTAGAACCCAAAAGCTAATGATAACCTGTTTAGCAAAGCGGCTTACATCGTAATCAACCTCCGATATTGGTCCGGTAGCTATATATAGTATTTCCTGGTTAGCCTGAGGAAAGGTAATTACCAATAACTGAGCATGTAAGAGTTTGTTGTCTGGCCCGGAGAAATGTTGTATTTCTAACAAACTTTCAGCCATTAATTCAGATAATAGTAGACGTTTCTTTCTGAGCACAGTTAAAACGCCACCACCTTGTAATTTGGAAACATTTAGCTGCTCGCCCTGAAGGGAGCGGGAAGAACTGAGTGTTTTTTCTGCTTGTCTGATTTCCCAGTACCAGCCGGAATTAGGTAGTTGAAAGCGTTTGGTGACAGGAGTCCCAGAATGTTGTGAGGTAGCATGGCGCGCCTGATTGTTGGTGGGGAATATGCGGTTAATGGTGGAAGTTTTAGTAGCTCAATACCCATTAATGTAGATAATGGAGATACCGTACAGGTTCGTGTCAATGCTAGTGCTGATTATTCGACAGTGACTAATGCGACCCTCACTATTGGTGGAGTCAGTGATACTTTTAGTGTCTTAACTGAGAGTTCGCCTGTTATTGAGCCAGGCCCAACCGGCAACCCTTCCTTTACGTCAGAGCATTTTTCAGGCTCGGCAAATTGCCAGATGTGCCATGATGGGCTAAGTGATGATACCGGCAAAGATGTGTCTATTATTAAGGCATGGAAGTCAACTATGATGGCGAATGCAACACGCGACCCATTATGGAAAGCAAAAGTACGCACTGAATTAAATAGAGCGCGTGACTCTGTTGGTGACGATGCTTCAGCCGGAGATGCTTTAGCGGGTGTTATTAATGATAAATGTTCTAAATGTCATGCTCCAATGGCACATTTTGAAGCATCGAAAGATAATGCACCGATTGAAATCCTAGATGCTGGTTTTACTAATGCAAACAATGCCTATCATGACCGAGCTATGGATGGTGTGAGTTGTACTTTATGTCACCAGATCTCTGATAGTCCACTTTTAGGTACAGCTGAAGGTATGTCTGGGCATTATCCGGTTGATAGTTATGCAAATGCCGTGGATAGAAAAATATATGGGCCTTATAACAATATTAGCCAATGCCGCTAGTATAGAGGTAATCAGTGCTGGACAAGCAGCAGGAACGGTAGAATTTAGTTTGCGTATTAATAGTAATACGGGACATAAACTACCTTCTGCCTACCCATCCCGCCGTGTGATTTTACATGTGACAGTAAAAGATAATGATGAAGTTGTATTTGAGTCTGGCAAAGTGAATGCTAACGGTAGTGTCGTTGGTCTGGACTCTGATATGGATCAGACTAAGTTTGAGCCTCATTATGATTTAATTGAGTCGGCTGATCAGGTACAGGTTTACGAGTCGATCATGCATGATTCTGATGGTAATGTTACTTATACCTTATTGCGTGCGAGTAGCTATGTAACTGAAGTTTCCCAATAATTATTTATGGTAAAATTGAAACTATGCTACAACTATATGAAAAAAATAGTCTTTTCATTCGTTTCAAATGCTATTGCCTAAGGGGAATTAAGTAGGGGTTTGCTATAAACATGGCAAAACCACCTAAAATAAACCTTGATACACCAGCATTGTGTATTTCAGCTACTCAATAATTGGGAAACTTCAGCTATGTAAAAGATAATCGTTTATTACCTAATGGCTTTGATAAGCAAGCCGCACCTAATGATGTGAAAGTGGCTGGTGAAGCTGTTACGGATGCTAATTTTATTGGTGGCAGCGATGAGATAAGTTATTCACTGACTGGGCTAACAGGTACGGGGTATAGCGTGACTGTTGAAATGGTATATCAAACATTAGCCTATGGTTTCGCACAGGATTTGTTTAAAGATAGCTCGAAAGAAGTGACTGACTTTAAGCGTATGTATAATGCATCAAATGCGAAAGTAACAATAATGACTAGTACAACATTTACTCCGTAAATTACTAGAATTGATGATTTTGCAGGTAAAAAAGAAGCGTACATCAAGGAAAAAATGGAAGAAGCAGGTTTTTAAATTATATGGTAATCATATAAAAAAAAATTGATAATTATATAAAAGTTATATAATATATAATATATTATATACAAATTGAATATTTTTTAAACAAGGGAAAAATGTCAGAAGAACAAAAAAAAATACTAGAGCAACAGCTTTGGAGGTTCTGTCGCAAGTATTGTTGGAAATGCAGGAAGCCTAGTCTTCAGGCATAACTATCCTGCTAAAGCGATAAACAATTGTGTGGGAAGGTATTCATACAGTGGTGAGATTGCGGCTAGAGTGTCAAATAACTGAAGTTTCCCAATTATTGAGTAGCTGAAATACACAATGCTG
>NZ_BDMN01000295.1 GCF_002189065.1 Bathymodiolus platifrons methanotrophic gill symbiont | reverse complement strand
TATTCATGGTATCATTATCGCACTACCCACTAGGATTCACATAGAGCCTTCTTTTTAAGGTGTCTCTGGTAGATTCTCAGCAAATTAAACCCAGTCCCTCTCTGGTCTTTTCACACAACTAGCAGGAGCTCTCGCCCTCGGTTAATAAAGCCTACACTGGTCTTTTAAGGACAGAAAATTCTCGTGTCGACGGCTCGATCCCGCCCTTGGGCACCATTTCTGAAGCCAATTTTAAAGGCCTGCTGTGGAATTCTCTCCAGACCTTTTTTGTGCCTGACAGATTCTCCTGTCGATCTCTGGTCGAGGTGAGGTAAAAAGACTACTGTCACTATTGGCGAGCCTGATTATTGCAAACCTTAAGCATCAATTAGACTGGCATAGTCTCAATCAGGTTACCACTCCTCTTGAGTCCGATAGAAGTATTGTTTGTTAACCTCTTGTTCAGCTTCAAGCCAGTCATCTATCTCATGACCAGAAGCAAAACCTCTTTTTTCGGCTTTGTAATACGCACGCACCGCAATCATTCTTCGAAACTTATCTAGATGATTTATGTCATCTTTATAACTACTTTGTAGCAGATAGTCGGTTGTCATTTTCTACTCCTAAATTAATTGGGCCTGATTAATCCAACTTTACTTATTTCTTGTTATAACAGCATTTAGCTTAGAACACAGCAATTTGACCAACTTAATTAGCTGACATATAAAAGAACCAAACCAGCTTAACCCCATTTTTATGCTTTTTCATTGATGCCATGCAGCAATTAATTTCCGACATTCTGTTCGCCATTGGCACTCGGAATCTTCACAAATCTCAGTATATCCAGATTGAAAGCTAAGGACGTTGACGTGACGCATTTTTAATTTCACGTGTTAATCAGCGTCAGTCTATCAGCCAATAAATTTATAAGATGATTTAAAAACAATAAAGTATGAATTAGTACTGGTAAAACTAGACGATGTTTTTAAAATAAACTGGCAAAATTTTGATGCTGATTGACAGGCATGAGTATAGTGTGAAGTTAATTTTCAATAATTGAATTACAACCTCACAACATAGAAAACACAAAGTCATAAGTCATTGTTTTGTATTAGAATGAAATATGGTACGGAACATGCTGATAGAAAAAATAAGGTTTCGAAGATTAATGATCCGTAACACGATGACTCGCTGGTTTAATATTTCTTCGCCCCCTTGAAACATTATTTATTATGAAATGAGGTTCCAATATGAGCACTGAAAAACCCCCTTTAGACCCGCACCCATTAAGTGAATATGTCGCCTGGGCTGGAAACCGTAACCGCCAGCCTATCCTCGGTGTATTAAAGGAAAAATTACCTAAAGATTCAGGCCGCGTGCTGGAAATGGCCTGCGGAAGTGGTATGCATGTCAATTTCTTTGCGCCACATTTTGAACATTTGCATTTTCATCCTTCAGATAAAGATATTGAGGTTTTTGACAATATTAAAAACCTAAGCACTGAACATGGAAATGACAATATCGCTGATCCAATACACCTGGATTTATCCAATCCGGAAACCTGGTTTAATACAGATATGAAAGGGAAATTTGCTTCCATTTTCTGCATCAATATTTTTCAGGTTGCCCCTATTTCCATTGCTGATGGCATGATGGAGTGCGCTGAGCACCTGCTTAATAACGACGGTTTTTTTATTAATTTACGGACCTTTTCAAGTCGAAGGTAAATTTAGTACCGATTCTAACCAGGAATTTCACAATACTATAAGTTCTGCAGGAGTCCCTGAGTGGGGCTTAAAAGATGTTGCTGATTTAAAATCTGCAGCTGCAAAACATGGACTAGAATTAAAAGAACAAATCGATATGCCGGCAAATAATTTCTCTCTTATTTTCGGAAAAATTTAGTTACACCACATCAAATAACAATACGGGATTTTTAATTATGTCAAAAACATTCAATGAAGTTTTACTCGCAAACCATGAATACAGTAATGATTTTAATAAAGGCGATCTGCCTATGCCTCCAGGCCCCATATTAACATACATGGATGCCAGGCTTGATCCTGCTATATATATGCGGCTTAGCTGAAGGTGATGCGCACGTTATTCGCAATGCGGGGGCCGTGCCAGCGATGATGCGACTTTCTCTTTAGTCATTTCATACAAATTGCTGGGCACCCGTGAATGGTTTGTTATTCACCACGCTGGCTGAGACATGGAAACTTTCACCAACGCCAACGATATCATGAACGAACTACTGGATAGCAGCTTAAAGACATCATCAGTTGATGCTGGTGGCTGGCACGACAGTTGTGATGGTCCGGACATACCATCATTGATGGTGACCGTGCCACTAAACAATTTCCAGACTATTACCCAGCTAATGGTAAGGAGGGTTTGTTGAATTTAGAGGCTATAGCAGAAACTAACTGAGCTATTCATAGCCAACACTCTAGTGCCTGGACCCATGAATTAGATCTCAGACCTTTTAAAGAACCTTTTTAGGTAATAACAATGAGTGAAGCAAAAAAATGGAAATTACAAGGCAGTTATTTGAAACCTGTAACTGTGAAACGGCTTGTCCTTGCGTATGGTTACAGGCACCCACTGAAGGTGACTGCAAATTATTGGTCGCATGGCATATAGAAAGCGGCTACCTTGAAAATCAAACACTGAATAATCTTAATGTCGCACTGGCCTGTTATGCGCCTGATAATATGAAAAAGGGTAATTGGCAGGCGGCTTTATATATAGACGAACAAGCAGATGACGTTCAGTTTGAAGCGATTACTCAAATTTTCAGTGGCCAGCAAGGAGGTCATTTAGCTATTCTTATGAGCTTTGTGAGCGATGTATTAGGTATTAAAAAAGTTAAAATTGATTATCAGGAAGACGGAAATAAACGCTTTATGTCTATTCCCGGCATTGCCCAGGCTGAAATAGAAGGAATTCAGGGTATTACCGGTGCTGAGTCGAGTATTAGCAACCCACCTCTATGCGTCGTCAGTAGCCACCCTTCTACAGTTGCTAAATCCAGACAATATCAGTATCAGGATTTTGATAAGAACTGGCAGTTTAGTGATCGTAACGGCTATTATTCTGATTTTATTTATCAGCCATGAATACTGTAAGTTCTCTGCCTGTTCCCAAAGTTCTTATCCTGCTCATTGCCATTGCCCTATCTGCTTGGAGCCTGCTTATTTATCAGCACTGGCAAATGCGCACTTTACCAATGTCACAAATGTGGATGCCTCCCAACACAGCCTGGCAGTGGCAAATCAGTGATTTTGTCATAGTTTATATTATGTGGGCAGCCATGATGCTACCTTCTGCACTACCGATGATTCAAGCCTTCAGTAACGTCTGTCAGCAACGTTATGGGAGTGACACGCCCTTTAGCTACCTTTTCAGCCTGGCCTATTTGCTGGTCTGGTTTGTATTTAGCATTGTATTAACATTACTGCAATGGCAATTACAGAGTATGCAGTGGCTTTCCGGCATGATGGATAATACCAATATATAACAAATAGTTTCCCGATTAGACGCAATGTGTACCATTGTAAAATGCAACTGTAAAATTAGGAATAACTAGGGTCAGAGTAAAGTTAAATCCTGTTCTTAGTCTTTCGCCAACCAATGGGTCGACCGCCTGTCTCAGGTACTAACCTCCTTCCTGTAAGCGTAGTCATTTGCTGCTTAAAGTAATCATTACCAATTGCCATCACCTTGTTTGTATTTGATCTAATTTCAGAACACCTGATCTCAGCATAATAAAATCAAAGCCTTATGGAAATTATCAAGATAATATAGTGAGACCATACTGCACAGTTTCATGCATCAAAACCAAGTTACATAATGTACCAATCACCCCGTCATACCCGCAGGGAAGCGGGTATCCAGTGCCATGGATGGCATCGTTCACATCCATGTGACTGAAATAACTAGGGTCAGAGTAAAGTTAAATTCTGTTCTTAGCCTTTCGCCAGCCAATAGGTCGACCGCCTGTATCAAGTACTAACCTCCTTCCTGTAAGCGTAGTCATTTGCTGCTTAAAGTAATCATTACCAATTACCATCCCCTTGTTTGTATTTGATCTAATCTCTTCCAGAAGAATATCATCCACATGATGAGAAAACAATGCTCGGTAGCTTTTCAGCCGATCATACTCTGTCTTGCCTAAGCTCAAATACTCTGGGTGTGGTGTGCATAAATCAGAGGACTTCCCCAATGCATTAATCTGGTAACTTGACCAAGAGTATTCAGCTGGATCAGTCACCATGCCTGCTCTCACTGGGTTGAGTTCTATGTATCGATAAACTTCCAGCAGGTACTGCTCTTCCTCAAAACCATAACAGGCCTGGCGGTTATTTCCTCGCTGTACAAGATCCACTGGCACACCTGCTGGCGTGATTCTCCGGAGTCAAGCCATTAATTTCCTTCTGAAATAAGTTTTTTGATTCTTAGGGATAAATTTATCACATTTAACTTTACTCTGACCCCAGTTATGCTCTTCCTCAAAACCATAACAGGCCTGGCGGTTATTTCCTCGCTGTACAAGATCCACTGGCACACCTGCTGGCGTGATTCTGGGGAGTCGAGCCATTAATTTACTTCTGAAAAAAGTTTTTTGATTCTTAGGGTAAGTTTATCATATTTAACTTTACTCTGACCCCCGTTATATGGGTGTGGTGTGCATAAATCAGAGGACTTCCCCATTGCATTAATCTGGTAACTTGGCCAAGAGTATTCAGCAGAACCAGTCACCATGCCTGCTCTCACTGGGTTGAGTTCTATGTATCGAAGACTTCCAGCAGGTACTGCTCTGCCTCAGAACCATAACAGCCCTGGCGATTTTTTCCTCGCTGTACAAGATGCACTGGCACACCTGCTGGCGTGATTCTCGGGAGTCAAGCCATTAATTTCCTTCTGAAATAAGTTTTTTGATTCTTAGGGGTAAGGGAGATGGAAACACACATCATCCAAGATTGCTGGTCTTTTTGTCCGTCTTCTACGTTGTAGTAACAGTTGCGTAGCCAGCTATACGCCTGTTACTACGCCTTGAATACGAACAAAAATCCTGCCCAATAGTGGACGTTTATTTATTTCCAGCTCCATAAGTTTATCACATTTAACTTTACTCTGACTCCAGTTATGTGACCCCAGTTATGCGTGCCGCACGAAGTATATCCTTCCATTTGCACCGAGACGCCTAGCTGTAAAGAGTATTCAGGCTAAACAAAATAAAAAGCAGCGCCCATTAAGCCTCCGAAAAAACCACCCCAGACAACTAACCAACCTAAATGCTCACGGATAATTTTCTGTACCATTTCTTTAACCAGCTCAGGGGTTAATTCAGCAAGGCGCTTATCAATCACTGTTTCAATTTTGCTAATAATATCTTCACCAATTTGATGTGCATTTAAGCCTTGTTTTAATGCTGCTTTAAATTTATCTGACTCAACCATTTCCGTCAAAGTCACTTGTATTTTTGCAGTAAAAGGCTCTTTTAAAGGAATTAATGCCTCTTCCCCTCCCATCATCTGTAACATGGCTCCAAAAGAAGATTCCATAATAGAAGAAATTAAACCTTCAAAAATCCGGTCATAATCTACTGCCGCTAATAAAGGCTCAAGATTTAATACTTTGTCTCCTTGCTGCTCTTCAGTTTCAATAAATTGCTCAACATTTTCCACAGTAAAAAACTGGTGCATCATTAAATCTTTAATCGAGTCTTTAAACTCCTCAAAACGATTGGGAATAATACCCGAACCATATAATAAAGGTACTTTTTCAAATAGCATATGAATTGCTATCCAGTTTGTCAGCGCACCAGATAAGGCAAAAAAACCAATGGTTTTAATCAGCTCACCATAGACAGGTGAAAAGTACCCTGCAGCGATAATTAAAGCCGCAAGAAAGTTTGTGATAAAGCTTTTATTAAATATTTTCTTCATTGATGTTTAAATTTAGTAAAAATATGGGAAATAAATAAGATGGAGGTTTGCGTTTAATTGATGCTAGCTAGCAATAAATTCAGGTCCATATTGAATATCAAACACGGTGTACCTTGTCTCCTGAAACTCATTGCGGATCATCACCTGATCATCAAATGTTTTTTTCAATAAGGCTCTAGCCAATGGAGAGTCAAGGCTGATATAGCATTTATTCATTTCAAACTCATCTGCACCCACGATACGGTACAACAACCCTTCCCCTTTATCATTCTCTAACAGTACCCAGGCAGAAAAGAATACTCTATCTTGATCCGCAGGCGTTTCAGAAATAATATTAAGAGATGGCATTCGTTTCTGTAAAAAATGAATACGACTATCGATACCACGTAGTTCTTTTTTTCGGTAGATGTACTCAGCATTTTCCGAACGGTCACCTTCAGCTGCTGCCGCAGATAATGCAGTAACCACATCCTTACGTTTATGCCATAAACCTTTCAATTCATTCTCTAAACGTTGGTAACCAGCAGGAGTAATATAGGGGGATGATTTGGGTCGGGGTGCTTTCCAGCGTGCCATATAAGCATTTAAATAAGGTGGTTTTGAATGGAACTGATGTCATACAACTTTCAGTCATTAAAATAAAACTTGAAACAGCTTTATGTTAGAAGCTCGTCATTCCTCTGGATACCCAGTATAGCTAAGGAATGAGGATTTAATAAAATTCGAAAGTATCAAATCGGGATATAAATGTAGCCTGCGTAATACAGAATGAACAGAGACTCCTATTTCCCGTATTCCGCCCGCTTCATACGGGCTACTATTTAGTTTCGGATATTAATTAATTTTGATTCCTAAGACAGACTTTTATCGATAAGCTGGCTTCTTGCTTAAAACTGTGCCCTGTAACAAGCTGTATGTTACAAGGCTATTACCCTAGAGGGGTTTTTATTTAGTTACCTCAAATGGCTTGACGCGATGTCGGAATGCCTTGTATTTTATCTACGCAAAAAGACGCTTCGAGAAAACACCCGGCCCTATCGCTATCACGGACTAAAAATCTTCACTTCGCTTAAGCTCCGTTTCCAGGATTTTCAGCGAATGTAGCCTGCGTAATACAGAATGAACAGAGACTCCTATTTCCCGCATTCCGCCCGCTTCATACGGGCTACTATTTAGTTTCGGATATTAATTAATTTTGATTCCTAAGACAGACTTTTATCGATAAGCTGCCTTCTTGCTTAAAACTGTGCCCTGTAACAAGCTGTATGTTACAAGGCTATATACTTCGTTCTTTATGCTGCTTATTTCTTTGCTTTGCCAAATAGTTTTTTAAATGCCCCTGGCACTTTAAAATTTGATGCTCCATAATCTGGTTCAGCTACATCTGTTTCAGCTTCACGAACTGTCAGATCATCAGTAGTAAAGATTTCAATTTTTTGCTCTGCTTCTGGAACATTTAATTCTTCAACTGTAAATGCTTCAATCTTTTGTTCAGGCTCTAACTCAGGTACTAGCGCAGTCTTAAGCTTTGGCTTTTTAACTTTTCCCATTAAATTTCTGAATTTCCCAGACACCTTTAAGTTAGGTTCAGTTTTAATTTCATTTGTAGCAGGAGCTGTCAAACCTTCATTCGCTGATAGTTCAACTTTTTTCTCAGGCTCTGGCTCTGTTTTAACATTCGATTTTTTAACTTTCCCCAGCAAATTCTTGAATTTTCCAGCAACATTCAAACTGGATTTAGCATAATCTGGTTCAATATTTTCTATCTCTGACTCAGACTGTTTAACCTCATTTTCTGCTAGTGTACTGAAGGTAGGTTCAGCGATATCCAGAAGATCTTGTACTTCCTTATTCTGTGGCTTTGGTGGTACTACTACCTCAGGCTCGACAAGTTGCTCAGGTTTGTCAATTTGTTCAATAACACTTTCTAGTTCTGTGACTGGCTCGATAGCTTCACTTGCTATATCATTAACATTCGTATCACTCACATTTTCGACTGCGCTGAATTCAACAATTTGCTGCTCAACAATTTTTTCAGGCTGTATCCCTTCTTGTTGTACGCCCTCTTCCGGATTATTTTTTTCTTGCGTATCAAGCTCAAGAGATGGTGGGCGACTTTGCACTGCATTAATAAGCTGAGTAAAGTCAAGCTGGTGCTTTTCCAGAGTATTACTTAATTGTTGTTGTACTTCTTTTTGCTGTTGCTTCTGAACAAGCTTTTGCATTTCAATTGCTTGCTCTAACTGAACAAACTGTTTGGTTTGCGTATCTAGTGAACTCTGTAGATTAGAAATCACAGAATCCTTTTCACTCACTTGAGCAATTTCTTTCTGGTGCACAGCCTGAAGGGTCTCTTTTTCTTGTTGTGCAAGGTTCACTTTATCAGTTAATTGCTGAATAATATTATCTTGCTGTTGCCAGATAAATTCATCTTTCATTTCTTTGCTTACGCCAACAAGTTGCTCACTTAAATCAAATCTGCTTGCAATAGATCGAATATTTTCGACAATTCTCTGGTTGCGCTGCACAACTTTATCCTGAATTTCTGTCGCTAACTGCTTATCTTTAGCCATTTGTTCAGCGCCAGCAGCCAGCTTTTCTTGCTGTTCCTTTGCTTGTTGTTCAGCAGTCAACAACTTGCTTTGCACTTCTAGGTGCAACTGCCCTTCAGCTTTCTGCTTCTTTTTTAACAACAGAATTTTAAAATTATAAATAATAGCGGCTAATACCCAGGTAACTACCACCAGGACACCTACAAATAGGGGGTTATCCAAAACGAATAAATACCAGTCAGCAAGAAGTTGTTGTATTTCAGATAAGTTTGTTGGCATAGGTTTCATCTCTTGTAAAAGTATCCTAGAGGACTGAGGATACCTAATGTTCAAATATTTTAAGACAAAAAAGCGTAAAATTCTCAGACTTTTTCCTTCATATTCTCCAGTTTAAATAGATCACTCATGTCTATTTAAACTAAAATACGGACTAAGGTCGGCTCTACGCTAGTCCACTTGTTCAATTTAGTATATTATCAATCCAAGCAACGCTTGCCAATTAAAAAAATAATTATCTTAATGACTTAGTACATAAAAGGGTGAAATATAACAACTGCACAAAACATTACTCAACTAATCGGTAACACTTCACTGGTAAAATTAAATCATATCGTAGAAGAAAATTCTGCTGATGTCTGGATCAAAATTGAAGCTGGCAACCCTGGCGGATC
This sequence comes from Bathymodiolus platifrons methanotrophic gill symbiont, assembly GCF_002189065.1. GTDB lineage: Bacteria > Pseudomonadota > Gammaproteobacteria > Methylococcales > Methylomonadaceae > Methyloprofundus. The sequence goes on along the minus strand of NZ_BDMN01000295.1, from coordinate 4,198 downwards.
AGTAAAAGATCGTATCGGTCTAGCGATGATTACTGCTGCTGAAGCATCATTGAACCGACATCAGGGAATACTGGTATTGCCCTGGCAATGGTTGCCGCTGCACGCGGATATCATTGTATCTTAACCATGCCGGAAACAATGTCAGTGGAGCGTAGACAATTATTGGCTTTATATGGTGCAGAAATCGTTTTAACTCCAGGCCCCGAGGGTATGAATGGCGCTATTAATAAAGCCACGAAAATACTTGCACAAACAGATAATGGCTTTATGCCGCAACAATTTGAAAATCCTGCCAACCCAGAAGTTCACCGCCTAACGACTGCCCAGGAAATCTGGTCAGCAACCAATGGAAAAATTTCGGGGAGTCGCTATTTTTGCGAAAGCTTGTTTTGGGGGTTCTGTCGCATAAAGTTCACTTCTCCGCGTTACCTGCTATCATGAGTCACAATTCGAATAAAATAAGGTTCATATGCTTAGTTTTAAATGGCGTCATTTTGAAAAATAAATCATTCTCCTAAATGTCAGATGGTACTTGGCTTATCCACTCAGTTATCGCAATCTTGAGGAAATAGCTGAAGAACGAGGCTATCATGTTGACCACAGCACCCTTAATCGGTGGGTGATAAATTATGCACCTGAATTAGAGAAAGAATTTCATAAAAAGAAGCGTCCTGTTAATCGGCGGTGGCGGATGGACGAAACCTATATTAAAGTCAAAGGAGAGTGGAAATATTTTTATCGTGCCGTTGATAAAGAAGGCAATACCATTGACTTCTTACTCACCGCAAAGCGTGATACGAAAGCAGCCAAGCGCTTTTTTAAGAAAGCCATTAAGAGAAATGGCCGTCCTGAATTGGTCAATATTGATAAGAGTGGTTCCAATAAAGCAGCGCTTAATAGCATCAACAAGGAAGACTCAGATGCCCCTAAAGTGGAACCCATTGTAATCCGTCAATGTAAATATTTGAATAATATTATCGAACAAGATCATAGGAACATTAAACGAATAACTCGCCCTATGTTGGGTTTTAAAAACTTCCATAGCGCCCAAAAAACATTAGCAGGTATTGAGATAATGAAAATGATCAAAAAAGGACAAATGTTCGGAGGGGATGGTTTGTCTCCTGCAGGACAGTTTTATTCATTAGCTGCATAAAGGTCGGTTATGACCAATCTTTACCGTCATAATAAGTTCTTGCGACAGCAAGAATAATGGAGTATGTACTTATTTTCTTGTTTATGCTTTTCACTTTATGGCTGGGTAGTAAAATCGTTGAAAAAGCGGGCTACCCTAAACTTTTTGTTTTATGCCTGTTAATTCCAATCCTGAATGTTGCTATGATATGGTTCTTTGCTTTCAGCAAATGGCCTAATTTAAAAGCTGATATCGATCAAATAACTTAATCACTGTTCAATTATTAACCAAACAATCTCCATATTACACTCCCTCTATGTCAAAAAAAACCAGAGCTAGTAGCAGAGCAACAGCACATACCGCTAGTTACAATAAGGCCACCGAAGAGTCGTACCAACTGACGAGCGCGCCCATTTTAGATCAGCGCTTTCGCAATCTTCCGCAAGATGTACAAGATGAATTTAACAAGCTGTCTAAAATAGCAGAAGTTAATGGAGCTGAAGTTATCCCACGCTTGCTAGAATTAAAACAGCAATATCCTCTGCCACTAATTTATAGTTGTTTAGCAATTGCATATGGGCGAGTAGATCCGGAAAAGCAAAAACAGATTATTACCGAGAATTATCAGAAAAACCCCAAAAATATATTTTCTCGCTGTAATTATGCGCGTTTATGTTTAGCTGAAAATGAGCCTGATGAGATTCCCCAAATCTTTGAAAATCATTTTGAGTTAAAAAACCTTTACCCGAAAAGAAATCAGTTTCATTACACTGAGTACACAGGCCTGACATCTGTCATTTGTGAGTATTATATTCAGAAAAAACAAACTGAACAGGCTAAAGAATTGTTTGCTAAATTACAGGAAATATCACCCGACTCAGGTGACACACAACACATAAAAAAACTGTTAGAGCCAGGTTTTTTTCAACGTATCTGGGGGAAATTGTTTGCTTGATGTAAAAAAGGAACAGTTCTTTATTCTGCTGTATGACATGCTGACCAAAGAGCAGTGCCCCAAGGTCTAACACTGCTTACTTAAGAAATAATACTAAAATAAACAACAACTTATAATCGTAGACTGGGTTAGCTTATCAAGCGAAGCACAGATAACGTAACCCAGTATTTCAATATAAATCAGCGTGTTGTTGGGTTACGTTTTTTTACTTTGTAAAAACTCTAACCCAACCTACGCCTTATCTTATTGAAATTTAATCAATAAATTCTTAAGGTGATTGTCGGAAAATAATATACCAGATACGCAGGATTTTTGTTCATCTTCAAAGCCTGCCCCGTACTTGATACGGGGGCGCGATTACAGGCGCATAATTGCGCTATGTAACTGTAGTCGCAACGCCAAAGAAGGGCAAAAAGACAAGTAAGCTGGTATGTTCTTTGAAAGAAACCACCTAAGTAAGCAGCATTACCCACAGGGTCTATAGGTTTATTCCTAAGTAAGGCTTAACCTACTCCCCTAGCCAGTCTTGCAAAGCAATGATAATCTCTCTAGCCTGCTTTTCACTGGAGATATTGAATTTTGATTTTTGCTGATACTCGCCATCCCGTTTTTGATAGCGGCGAATAGTAAACTTATCAGGGCTATATTCTTCTTTGCTCCTGTTCCAGTCTTGATAACGGTAAATCACGGTCGCCCATGCACCTTTGGTCAATACCTTTTTATCTAATTCTTTAACGGTTTCTATACCGCCATCTTCATAAGTGACTGTTAGCTCTTCTACTGTCTCTGCCATTTTTAATTTCTCTTTATTATATTGTGTTCAGGCACTTGAATATTTAAAAAAACACCTGTTTGCATGGACCTTTTATAAAGGCAGAATAGATACCTGCCTTTTACAAATCCATTATTTAACAGCTGTTAAGCCTTTTAAACTAGTGAAATAAGCAGCGATATCCTTGACCTCGTCAGCAGATAAGCCTTGTACCATCGATTGCATTAATGCATTTTTACGCTTACCTGACTGGTACTCTTGCATTGCTCTTTCCATATAGTTTGCATGCTGACCTGCTAATCTTGGGTTGCTGGCACCCGTGTTAGTATCATCATTATGACAAGCCATACAAGCCGCTGCTAACTGCTTACCATTCTTTGCATCACCACCATTTGCGATAGCTCTTGCTGAGCCATTTGTCTCAGTTGCTAAATAAGCAGCGATATCTTCTATTCTTTGCTCAGACAAATCATAAGTATTTGCCATCATTGTACGATGTGGGCGATTTGATGTTTTGTACGCTTTTAATGCGGCCACTGTATAAGCAGCAACTTGCCCACCTACTTTAGGCACATAATAGGTCGGGTAGACATTACTAGCACCTGGTGAAGTATGACATCCTCTGCAGGTTTCAAAAGCATCTTTTCCTGCTTCAACATTTACTGCTTGTGCAGTAACCTGAATGCTTGATATTGAGGCCAGAGCTAAAGCCAATACTGTTGCTTTTTTATTCATAAATATTACTATTTCCTGAAGTTAATAATAAAACTATTTTACTTAAAACAGAGACTTATTAATAGTTTATTTCAAATGCATAAGCCCATATACAAGCATACTCCCTTTCATATCCACTACTAGTGTTAAAAAAATCACAAAAACTCAGTAGTTTTGTGAGGAGATATATTAAATTCAGCAAATAATTTCAGAAGATATTCTTTTTCATACTGCTGAATTCTCTCCCGGATACCATAAGGGTAGCGAACAACACAAGCCGCAGAAATATCAAGACAATACCCAAGTATGTCCATTTTACGATAGTCTGAAACACCTTTTTCCAGGGCGATAATAGAATGCCCGCCGCCCGATAAACCAAAAGAAGTAAAACGGGGACGAATAAAACGCAGTAAGGCGAGAAACTTACTTGAAAGGCTTATTGATTTTGAAGAGGATGTGTTGCGCTTCATGACAATCGCCTACGTGCCATTTACCAATAATGCTGCTGAAAATTCGATTCGGATGACTAAAGTTCAACAGAAAATATCGGGTTGCTTTCGCTTATTATCGCAGTCAGCTTCATTACCGATTATTACTAGAATTGATGATTTTGCAGGTAAAA
>NZ_BDMN01000294.1 GCF_002189065.1 Bathymodiolus platifrons methanotrophic gill symbiont | reverse complement strand
AATAAATTTAGCATTAGAGGCAACCAGCTCTACTTTGGAAAAATATCGTTTCAGACTTGCCTGATAACCCAGGTGGCGATTGCCAATAACCCATAATTCTCCACCTGCACGTAAAACTTTTTTTGCCTGTTTGAACATGCGTATAGCAATATGGCTACCAATGGTGGTTTGCTGATGAAAAGGCGGGTTACACAAAATCAAATCAGCTGAATCAGGTTCGAAATCTGTTAAAGCATCGCCAACTTTAAATATGGCACTTCGGCCATCAAAAGCATGGTTAAAGTTTTGCCGGGCAGACGCCACAGCCATAAATGACTCATCGATAAAAGACAATTGTGCTTGCGGATTTATGTCTGCAAACATTAACCCGACAACACCATTACCACACCCTAAATCAACAACTTGCTGATAATTATTATCCTGTGGAAGGTGTTGCAAAAAAAAACGCGTACCTATATCCAGGTTTTTATGAGAAAAAATATTGGCATGATTAGTAATCTGATAATCCGTATTTTCCAGTTGATAAATAACTGGGTAAGGATTAGTCGGAACATCACGCTGCTGATCAGGCTGCGCATAAATTAAACGCGCTTTTTTAACTGCTCTTGACGGTATGGTTGCGCCGATCAAGCGTTCGACTGTCTGCCATACAGACGGCGGTAAATTTTTAACCATAGCCGCAACAATTAGCTGGGTATCGGGTTTTAATGTATCTTGCAAACGAGTCAGAATATCTTCTAAATATGCCAGGGTTTTTGGTACTTTAATCAGGATAAAATCAAACTGGCCAGTTGGTAGTTCTATACTATCGAATAAGTGTGCTTTATTAACTGGTAACTGATTAAGCTTCAAATTCTCAGTGGTAGCCATCAACGAGACAAATGAATCGGATACAGAACATGGGTTAAGAGTATGTAAAGCTACTGCTAATGCTCCAAAGCTATCATTAATTATCAATACACGCGGATTTTCAACTAGTTTTAATTTGGGCGCAACATCATTTAATAAGTATTCATCTGCTGCATCCCAGGCACGTAATTTTTCATCTTTTTCCAGCGGAAAGCGTTGCACAAAAAATTGCCCCAGGGCAACCTGCATATAAGTTTCTGTCATTAGTTATCATTGCTCCGGGCAGTTTTTTTTCAAAACACAAAGAAACCCCGGTAATATTTGCAATTGCTGGGTTACGTTATCTGTGCTTCGCTGGATAATCTAACCCAGCCTACAGTATAGGGTTTTATAGTTTAAGAACTACAAGATAGCATTGAACAACCCGCCTTAGTCCTCGCCCAATCGGGACGTTTTTCTGCCCAGGTCTGGTATGCAGGCTGTTCATTATAAGGGTTGCGTAATACTTCTAATAATTCATTCACCATACTATGATCACCCTGCTCTGCTTTATCAATAGCTAACTGGGCTAAGTAATTCCTGAATACATACTTTGGGTTTACAGAATTCATGGTCTGGTTCCTGCTCTCATCACTGGTTTTATCTTCTTGTACTCTAGCGATATACTGCCGTAACCAGGCTATTATCTGAGCTTTAATTAAATCAGTTAACTGCTCAGGCTGATAATAAGCCTCATGCAATTCGGCTAATAACTGTTCATCGCTTAACTCAATCTCGGTTGAAATATTGGCGAGTTTACGATAAAAAACCGTCATATCAGTTTCAACTAACACCAGTATTGTTAGTAAACCGTCCTGCAAAGTTTTATCAGTGCTAGGCTCATAGACATGCAAACCTAACTTTTCTGACATCATATTCTGGTAGCCAGCAAGGAAGGTTTTGCTATAAAGCTGCAAGGCTTGCTGCAAAGGTTCGACTTGTTCAATTAAAGGGTAAATAGCATTTGCTAACTGGTTTAAATCCACCCTGCAATCTGCGGCTGATTACCGAAACGATAACGTCGCTGTTCTTTATCTGTAGTATTCGGAGTCCAGTCAGGATCATAATTTTCCAGCCAGCCATAAGGTCCATAATCAATCGTTAAACCTAAAATAGACATATTATCGGTATTCATCACTCCATGTACAAAACCTACGCGTTGCCAGTGCACAATCATTTCTGCTGTTTTTACACAGACTTCCTCAAACCAGGCTAAATAGACCTCTTTACTGGGCTCACCTAAGTGAGAGAAATCAATACGAATCGTGTAATCAACCAGTTCTTGCAATAAAGCAACATTGTTTCGGGCGGCATGAATTTCAAAACTGCCAAAGCGAATAAATGAAGGAGCAACCCGACATACAACGGCACCTTTTTCCCACTCTGGGTTACCATCATAAAACATATCTCGCATTACCTGTTCACCTGTAGTGATCAAACTTAACGCACGTGTGGTCGGGACACCTAAATGATACATCGCTTCACTGCATAGAAACTCACGAACGGAAGAGCGTAATACAGCCAGGCCATCTGCTGTACGTGAATACGGAGTTGGGCCCGCACCTTTAAGCTGCATTGCCCATCGCTCACCTTTTTGATTAAGAACCTCACCTAAATTAATGGCCCTACCATCGCCTAATTGCCCAGCCCAATGCCCAAACTGATGACCACCGTAGCACATAGCATAAGGCTGCATACCCTTTGCTAACATATTTCCGGAAAATATTTGTGTAAAGTCCTCACTCTGACAATCTACTGCTGACAAGTCAAAAAGCGCTGCAACTTCATGGGCATAAGCCACTAATTGAGGACTTGAAACTGCAGTGGGTAAAACCTCTGAGTAACAGGCTTGTTCCACTTGCCGGCGATGGTTAGCTGTTTCATTATCAGCTGGTAACAAATTAATAAACCGGTTATCAAAATTTAATCGATCGAGTTTATTTTGCATGTGATCTAGTGTTTAATAAGGCCTGAATTCAGAATACTTTATAAAAAGTCTATATTTAATTATGGATACATTACTATACTTCGCGCGACCACATTTGCGAATTTTTATCGGTCGATTTTTGCCGATTGACTGCGTTGTTATCAACAAAAAACCACTCGATAGTGTTTCGTAACCGTAACCGCACAAAGTATATCTAACAAAAAAGTAAAAAACGATGCCTCATCTCAGTAGCAATAAAATTTTTTCCCAATCTGCAAAGCAATTCTGGCAAACATGGTTATTTGCCTTTATCTGGAATGCCATAACCTGGTTTGCCATTATAAAAGGAGGACATAATATCCTGCGTGCCTCGGGGAGTCCCTACTTTTGCGAAAGCTCATTTTGGGCGTCCAAGCCCAAGTTCGCGGCAAAAGCTTAACGGGACTGATTAAAATCTGCGATGCCCTGATTCGCCCTGCGTCCACTTATAAAAACCCTAGAGGGGTTTTTATTTAGTTACCTCAAATGGCTTGACGCGATGTCGGAATGCCTTGTATTTTCTCTACGCAAAAAGACGCTTCGAGAAAACACCCGGCCCTATCGCTATCACGGACTAAAAATCTTCACTTCGCTTAGGCTCCGTTTCCAGGATTTTCAGCGTTTGAAGAAAATCCTGTTTTTTACTTTTTTGTACTGTTTCCCTTTATTGGCTTATGGACCATTATTATTGCAATACAGCAAACGCTTGCATGGTATAAATTTGGCAAAACTCCAGTCATTTTAAATCCTTCACCCGGGCAGGTCGGAGGCCGCTGTTCTGGATATATTACACTTCCAGAAACAGCAAAAGAAGCTAAACGGGCAATACTAAGTTTAAGCTGTATCCGCAGCTATATTTATCGCAGCAATGATGGCAAATCCAGCCAGCGCGAACAGGCTATCTGGCAAGATCAAATAAGCATAAGACCTGAAAAATATGGCAGAAAAAGAACACGTTTAAATTTTGTATTTAAGCCGCCGGCTAATTTACCAGCAACAGAGCAAGAAAGTGATGATTACCATCTATGGCGATTACAGGTTCGCATCCCCCTACCCGGGATTGATTATGATCGTAATTTTGAACTTCCTATGGAAAAACCGGCTGAACAAATAGTTGTTACTCATCGCTACGCTCAAACACAAACATCATCAACTATAGCACACCGAGAAACTAAAGCTGGCTCAATACCGCAGATTAATAAAACAAGTGCAGGTACTGAATTTTACTATGGTTATGGTCGTGAAAAAGTGATGGCAATCATTATCATGCTGTTTGGCCTTGGTCTTGCAGTCTTAGGTTATTTCTTTTTTCATGACTTTTTAAACTTTCTTCCTGTAACCGCAGGCTTAATGGTAGCCTATATTGGCTTCATTGCCCTGGCACTGTTTTTACTGGGTGTTTTTATGCTTGCCAATAGTCTCACAGTCGAAGTGAGTCTAGAGGGCATACATACACAAACAACAACGCATCTTTGGCTATTTACTTGAACAGACGATAAAGGCAGATGATATTGTAAAAATCATTGCTGAACAAAATGCTTCTTCAACTTCAGGGAATACAACTAGAGTCTGGTATTGTCTAAAGCTTATCACTCAGAATAGCCAGCAATTAGAGGTTGGCGATCATCTTGAAGGACAAAGTTATGCAGAGGAAATCAGACAACAAATGCTTTCTGCTCTGGGTAGTTCATGGCAGCCAGCAAAACAAAATACACCGCAAGCAAAAACCAAAAGGCCATTACCCGTTTGGCTACGCTGGACAGGTAAAGTATTGTCTTACTCTTTTGTTATTGCAATCATCTATGACTTAAGCCGGATGTTTCCTGAAGTAACAGAGATTTTGACACACTTATCTCCTTAACATTATCCGTAGGTCTGTCTAGCTCCGTGTTGCACTGGTAAATGAAGTGATTTATTTTATTCATATCTATACTATGCAGGCTAAAGACCTGCGTCCCATGCCTTTAATTGCTGTGTATTCCAGGTCATGACTGTATTAACCTGACTTTCTCTAGGTTTATAATCTATCAGTTTTTTACAGCGACTATACTTATCTTTTGCTAAAATAACGCACATTACTTTAGCTTCCAATACGCCTATATAAAATTATGACTAATTTCTCTCTTACTGCCATTTCTCCAATTGATGGCCGCTACGCTAGTAAGGTCGAAGCCTTACGTCCTATCTTCAGCGAATATGGGCTAATTCGTTTTCGCGTGCAGGTTGAAGTGCGCTGGCTACAAGCTTTAGCCCAGCACGATCAAATTTCCGAAGTGCCTCCTTTCAGTGTATCCGCCAATCAAGCTCTTGATAGTATTATCAGTAATTTTTCTGAGGCTGATGCGCAACGGGTTAAAGATATTGAAAGCACCACAAATCATGATGTTAAAGCAGTAGAATATTTTCTAAAAGAAAAAATTGCTGATAATGCTGAATTAAATGCAGTAAGTGAATTTATTCACTTTGCCTGTACTTCTGAAGATATTAATAATCTTTCTTATGCATTGATGCTAAAAGAAGGGCGCGCTGCAATTCTGCCACAGATAACTGATTGTATTGAAGCTCTTAGGGAGTTAGCCCATGACAATATGGACCAACCGATGCTTTCACGTACCCATGGTCAATCAGCCAGCCCTACGACAGCAGGAAAAGAATTTGCCAATGTTGTTGCACGTATGTTGCGTCAAAAAGACCAGTTCGAAGCGGTAGAAATTTTAGGTAAAATCAATGGCGCTGTAGGTAACTATAATGCTCATGCTGTTGCCTACCCTGAAATTGATTGGCAGGATTTCTCAAAAAACTTTGTTCAGTCACTGGGACTTTTCTGGAATGCCTATACCATTCAAATTGAGCCACATGATTATATAGCTGAATTTTTTCAGGCACTATCACGCTTTAATACCATCTTATTAGATTTTGATCGTGATATCTGGGGCTATATTTCTCAAGGCTTCTTTAAACAAAAAACCATAGCCGGTGAAATTGGCTCTTCCACGATGCCACATAAAGTTAACCCGATTGATTTTGAAAATTCAGAAGGTAATATTGGTCTGGCAAATGCATTATTTCATCATCTCGCAGAAAAACTACCTGTTTCACGCTGGCAGCGTGATTTAACTGACTCTACAGTACTGCGTAATATTGGCGTTGGTATTGCTCATACCAGCATTGCTATTCAGTCTACATTAAAAGGTATTTCTAAATTAGAAATTAATACCGCTGTGATTGAAGCCGACCTGGATGCTAACTGGGAAGTACTGGCAGAACCGGTACAAACTGTGATGCGTCGTTATGGTATAGAAAAACCTTATGAAAAGTTAAAAGAGTTAACCCGTGGGCAGCGCATTACAGCAGTTGATATGCAGGCATTTATTGAAAAGCTGGATATTCCTGATGAAGCTAAACAGGAGCTTATTAAATTAACACCGCGTAGTTATATAGGCTATGCAGAGAAACTAGCTGGTGAAATTTAATAATTTCTGAAAGTCCAGGTTCTAATGTAGCCTATAGGGATCTTGCGGAATACAGAAAAAGTAGCGAACTCACTTCCCCGTATTCCGCAAGCTCCATACGGGCTACACAAAGCTTCAGATCTTATTTTGTGCGGTTTAATGCTTACATTATTTACTGCGTGTTTTCATCAGATAATCAAACAACGGATGGCTTATACACCAGTCCGCTTCATCATTAGTCATATGGTGATGGTAATGCCAGGGTAGATAAGTTTTTGCCCAACCTTGATTACAATGAGCCTGGCGGTGCAACAAATAGTAAATAACAACTGAAAAATAGATCGCACAGGCATAGCCATTAAGCCACCAGAAAAAAGGTAGATTCAAGAGTAAAATACAAACTAAAACCAGCAATTCTTTGGCCTGGCTATTCCAGTGTATTGGCCATTTCTGATAACCTGTATCAAGCATATTATTGCGCAGAACAACGGCATGATGTTCATATAAATGATAAGCCCAGAAGCTGTCTTTTCGCTGGCCCAGCCCATGTAGACAATAACGGTGAATAAACCACTCCCCCATATTGGCAACCAATAAACCGAGTACAAATTGTAAGGCCCAGACGGTCATTATTTAATCAATCGCTAAAATACATACGGGTGATCAGCTTCAAAGCCATGCACCTTAGCTACCGCACTAAAATCAGGAACTTGCCAGCCAGCTGTCTCCTGACCACATAGATAAGTGGCTAACCAATTAGCCTGACTGCGAATTGGCAAGATATAAGCATACAATTTATTATCCGGTAACTCGGCAACATCCCCCAGAGAAAATATGTTTTTATCACTGGTTTGCAAATACCGGTTTACCAATATACCGCGCTGCGTTTCTAGACCTATATTTCCAGCTAGCTCTGTTCTGGGTTTAAAACCACATGAAACAATCACTGCATCATAAACAGAATGACCTTCTTCTGTAAGAATACTTGTACGACCATCTATTTTTTCGATAGCCTGGATAGCTTGCTGGAATTTAACGTCTATCGAATGACTGTGCATAACAGCTAATAACTTCAATGAGTCTTCAGCCACTAATTGTCGTTCCATTAGTCTATTTTCAGCATGAAACAAACTCACTTTATCACCTGAAACAGCTAGATCAGAAGAAAGTTCACAACCAATGAGCCCTCCTCCAATAATGGCCCATTCAGTAGCTCGTTTTTTTTCATCCAGGATTCTTTTCTGTAAGTGACGTAACTCGATTAAATCATGCAGACTATTAAATACATAGAAATTATCCCTGAAGGGATAAAAAGGTGGTGGTATAAAAGCTGCCGATCCAGTTGCAATAACCAATCGATCATAAATCAGAGCTTCAGCGCCCTTTTCTCCTTGAATATGGACAGATTGAGTAGACCGATCAATTCCTGTCACCGTGATACTCTCAAATACAGAAATATTTATTTTTTTAATTAGACTAAATAAATCAATAGAAAGGACCGGGGGAATTTTCCTTTTCCGCCCTCCAAAGCGTACTTTTTATTGAAGCAGGAAGAATTTATAGACGTGCCTCCGTGAGATGAATCACACAAATCTACTTTGGCTTTTATATCGATAGATATCCGTAGTGAATCCTCTCGTTTATCCTATTCTCGATTAGCCTCGGTAAGGTTGTCAAATATATCGTCAGTCTTTTCTATCTTCTTGATGGATTTTGATTTTTGAACTCGACGTAGGCGATAACCCAATCTGTTTAATATATTGCTTATTGCTCTTACGCAAGGTAAATCATTATCTGTCCAACCTTGCTCAGTTCTCAATACTTTATGCGTGGCCTTGGCAGTAAGACGAGTATATTTGAATAGGGTCTGAAACGTAGGACCTGTTCGACTTGCTGGTTCTGCTAGACAACAGATATCCGCGTCCAATTATTGCATTTTTCTTCAATCTTTTTATTTCCACTGGCTTTAAAGTTATCAATACAGGTTATTCCTGTGCGCAATTAATGTAACCCTAGCGTTGCGGTGTTTCGCTCCCAACCGAAAACCCTTTCAGCCAAACGAGGATTAGATTTCAAATAATCAATCGTTACTTGCGCTTGAAAAGCTCGTCTATTGAGGCCAGTAAACTTTATTGAGGCATTTTTTATTGTGGCAATATGTTTTTCTTATAAGGTTAACAAGGTCTCTTTTTGGCTAATGAATAATATATCCAATAGAATACAATAAACTTCCAAATATGTCTTACTTTTTGGGTGGGTTATTTTTTTCTAATTGCCTTAGGTGATTTCTGTCAAAGAATATCACCTTTAGTTTTCCTGATTCCCCTTAGCTCTCAGTTACACTGTTAGATTTTGTGGACTTTCCGATATTAGTAAATCAGTATCCTAAGCCCGCTAATCACTTAAAAATGCATTAACAGCTGCACAAAATGCATCAGGCTGTTGCGCATGTAACCAGTGCCCTGCCCCTGCAATTGTCTGAATCTCTGCCCTAGGAAATAAGTTATCGATACTTTCCTGATCAGTATAATCAGATAACTCGCCCGCCAGAAATAAAACCTTATCAGAATAAGCCGGCATAGCCTCGGTATCAGGAAAAGCAATAATATTGTCTGCTGTATTGGAAAAAACATCTAAATCAATTCGCCAGCTATATTTCCCCTCATTTAATACCAGGTTTTGTAATAAAAATTGTCTAAAACTTGATTCGGGTATAGCACTAGATAATAAAACATCGGCTTGCTTACGATTAGTTAATTGCTCTAAAGGCAGTTCCTTTAATGCCTGAATAAGATTCTCAAAACTATGTCGATAACTAAACGGGGCTATATCTGCTATTATCAGTTTATTAATACGTTCAGGTCGTGATAAAGCTAACCACATAGCTGTTTTACCACCCATGCTATGGCCTAATATATTTGCCTTGGCTAATTTCTGACTATCAAGAAACAACTCAACATCTGCGGACATGGATGGATAATCCATAATCGCATTATGCGCTGACTCGCCATGATTGCGCATATCTAAAGTATAGATATGATAATACTCAACTAGTTTCCTGGAAATTTGACGCCAGTTTCGTGAAGAGGCAAAAAAACCATGTAATATGACTAAGACTGGTGCAGTCGGCTCACCATATTCCTCGAAAACTAACTTAATTGCTCTACTCATAACTCTGACCAGATAGGGTAGCTACCACGGAACGACTACCGCCATGATTACGATGTTCACATAGATAAATGCCTGCCAGATACCCAGGTTCAATTTTCCCTGAGTGATAGGTATATTAATATTAGCTCCTAAAATACCACTCTTTAAATGAGCAGGCATATCATCATCACCTTCGTAGTCGTGTTGATAATAAGGCGCTCTCTCCGGGACAAAAGTATAAAATGACTTTCAAAATCTGCTCTGACAGTGGCATCAGCATTTTCATTAATTGTTAATGAAGCTGAGGTGTGCTTAATAAATAAATTAAATAGGCCATATTCAATAAGTTTTATGCCTGGAATAGCCGATAAAACCTCATTTGTTACTATATGAAAGCCTCTGGGTTTTGCAGATAATTGAATTCTTTTTGTAACCACATAATAGTGCTAATTAAAAAATAAACATAAAAAAAGCGACTCTAAAGGTCGCTTTTTCAAATTTCAGACTAATTCAAACTAAATCAAAAACTCTGATTTATCGCGCCCTGCCTCAGTAAGTGCACGCATCCATTTCGGTGTCATTCCACGACCAGTCCAGGTTAATTCAGCATCATCTGGATTACGGTATTTAGCCGCCACTTTTGCTCCCTTACGTTTTGGCTTTTTAGCGCCCTCATGAATTTCAACTGTTACACCTATTGAAGCCGCTAATTCTTTAATCTGAGCAATCACTTCTTTACGTTGACCCGCTTGTTTATCCTTTATTGCAGACTCGGCATTTTCTATCATTGCCTGCAGTTCATTTACGGAGAGATCATTTAAATCAGTCATATTATTTAACCTTTAAATTTACTAGTATTAGTGATTATATTCACCAGAAAAAAATTTTCTAAATAACTATAACAAAATAAATAAAAAATACTATTATATTTATCTTTTTTCAACTGAAAAATCAATTTTATGCAATATATCGCCCTGCTGGGTAATAAGTCTAACTTGCCACTGACCTATAGATCGGGAAGTAAATAGTTTACTGGTAGGAATTCGCCATCTATTACCGCGAATGATAATTTTTCGTTTATAAATAGCTTTACCTTCTTTTAACCACTCATGAAAAACGATACTTCCTTGCATATTATTTACTTCAGTAAAATAAGTAGCTCTCTGAGCCTTACTGCTATCAACAAGTATAGGTAATTCGACCTCACCATAGGGTTCAAGCTTATTAACTCCTTGTGCAAGCATAGCGCGGGTAATATGAGGATTTAAATTTTCAGGGCTAGCAGGAACTAGTTGATGCTCATTCTTTGTAACAACAATTTCAGCTGTTATTTCTTTATCTGTCTTTGTGGAAGGTTTAGCAGAAATCTTAACGACATCTATTTTTTCAGGAGTCGCTTCTTTTTTAGCAACAGCTACCGGCGTTTGTTTGGGAGTAGTCTTGATAACAGAAGCTTTCTTTGCAGGAGTTGCTTTGATTGAGCCTGACTTCTTAATAATAGACTCATTGACTATAGGGGTAGGTGTTTCTTTTATTACGGTGTCACTATCATCCAGATAACTGAAATAATAGGCTGGAAGAATAACCAGGAGAATTAAAACGATAAGTGCGTAGATTATTCGTTTAATATTCCACTCGGTAATCATGTTGAGCTCAGGATCTTCCATGATACGTCTTTCTGTTTTTGATTTTACTTTAATCGATATTTTTTTATCTGCTTTCATAAATTCATTTCTACTTCGCGCAGTGACGTTTTGTGCTGATTTAGCAAGAGGGTTTTTGTTCGGAGCAAGCTGCTGAAAAGGGCAAACTGGTAACGCATGTTAAATTAACTCGGCACTTTCGGTATTAATTAACCGTAAGAGAATATGGTTTTGTGCAATATCTATCGCATACTATCCTATTGTTCGCGTTGGCCATCCATGGCTAACAGCGAATACAATAGTACTTTTACTAAACCAGTTTTAGCTGTTATATGATAATTTATCGCCAAAAGCAGCTGACCAGTCAACATTAAATTGATCTACCGCAGGCTGTACCGCTGGGAAATTAACCATTTGCTCAATAACATCAACAGGTAATGTGATCGCTCCACAACCAGTCGCTAAAACATCCATGACTTGCTGTGTGTTTTTAAAGCTAGCAGGTGTAAGAATGGTTGATAATTCATGCTGATTCAAAAGATTTTGAATCTCCACACAAACACCAACACCATCATTATTAAGTGTATCGATACGGTTTAGATAAGGTGACATATAATCAGCGCCATTTAATGCCGCTAGAAAGCCTTGTTGTACAGTATAAATAGCTGTCGCTAAAGTACGAATGTTAGTAGGTCGTAACTTCTTCATAGCAGCCAGACCAACCGGTGTGGTAGGAATTTTAACTGTGAGATTTTTATAAGGCATAGCAGCAAGTTGCTTTGCTTCTTCAACGATACCATCAACAGTAGTACTCAATGCTTGTACAAAAAGTAGAGTGTCATCACCCAATACTTCTACAATACCAGGTAAAACATAATTCACCCCTTTACCAGAACCAGCCATAATTGATGGGTTTGTTGTCACACCTGCTACAGGTAAATATTCATTAATTTCAGCGATCTTTTTTACATCAGCCGTATCAAGTAATAATTTGAACATATTGCTTATATCCTATATTTTAGTTTTGAAATTGAGATTGTATGGCTGTCATAACGACTGTATTAACAATATCGGTTACAGTACAACCACGACTTAAATCATTTACAGGCTTATTCAAGCCTTGCAAAATTGGGCCTATTGCTATTGCTCCAGAGGAACGTTGCACAGCTTTATAGGTATTATTCCCGGTATTAAGGTCAGGAAAAATAAACACATTAGCGTGCCCTGCTACTTCACTATCAGGTAATTTTGTCCTGGCAACGCCTGCATCAACTGCAG
This sequence comes from Bathymodiolus platifrons methanotrophic gill symbiont, assembly GCF_002189065.1. Taxonomy (GTDB): domain Bacteria; phylum Pseudomonadota; class Gammaproteobacteria; order Methylococcales; family Methylomonadaceae; genus Methyloprofundus. The sequence goes on along the minus strand of NZ_BDMN01000294.1, from coordinate 1,370 downwards.
CATCATATTGCATAGGACCTTCTATTTTTAATTCAGGATGTGCCTGCCTGGCAATAGCAACCGCCTGACGTACTTTGTTTACCGCCTCCCCTTTACCCGATTCTCCGGTGGAATAAGAAAGCATCGCGACACGAGGTGATATATTATACATCATTGCAGTTTGTGCTGCACTGACGGCAATATCAGCTAATTCCTGTGCATTTGGGTTTGGGTTTACTGCGCAGTCGCCATAGACAAGCACTCGATCTTCCAGACACATAAAAAACACACTCGATACGATAGCCACTCCAAGCCTGGTTTTAATAATCTGAAAAGCGGGCCTAATCGTATGCTGCGTAGTATGTACTGCACCTGAGACCATGCCATCGGCATGACCCAGATGCACCATCATGGTTCCAAAATAACTAACATCGGACATAATATCATAAGCCATATCATAAGTGACACCTTTCTCTTTACGTAGATTAAAATACGCTTCAGCATATAACTCACGTAACTCAGATTTAAGTGGGTCTATAATGATAATATCGTCTAAATGTAAGCCTAAACTATTTATTTTTTGCTGAATTATTTCGATATCACCTAAAAGTGTGATTTTTACAATATTTCTCAATAATAAAATTTCAGCTGCTCGTAAAATTCGCTCTTCGTCTCCCTCAGGTAAGACAATATGCTGAATATTGGCTTTTGCTCGTTGAATTTGTTCATATTCAAACATTAACGGCGTTACCCGTTCAGAATGGTTATTAGCGAGTCGCTGCCTTAATTCATCAAAATTCAAGCTACTTTCCATTAAACCCAGAGCTGTCGCTATTTTTCGCTCGTCCTGTGAGTATATTCTCGACCTGACTTCTTTAATCAACATCGCTGTCGTAAAAGTATCATGATCTACTGATAACACAGTAAATGGCGTATCACCTAAGCCTGCGATTAAAGATTCAACTTGAGTCGCAGTATTTTGCTTTCCTGTCAGTAATAATCCAGCAATTTGAGGATAATTACTAGAAGGATAGGACATCAAACAGGCGAGAATAATATCAGCACGGTCGCTCGGCGTAATAATTAAATCACCCTCTTCCAGATGCTCTAAAAAGTCAGGCACCTGCATCGCTGCAATTTTATAATGTTTTACCGGTCTATTAAATGTTTGCGAATCTCCGGATAAAATCCTGGCATCTAACTGCCTGGAAATATTGCCCACACTGAGCATATTTAATGAAGGCTCACTTGGCACGACATAAACAGGAAACGCACTATCAGGCTGATGATCATAACGCTTACGTAATTCCTCGACTTGTGAGGCATCAACTCCATTAATGACACTGGCAAGAAGATCACAATCCGATTCCAGCAATGCATGCCTTAGGAAT
>NZ_BDMN01000293.1 GCF_002189065.1 Bathymodiolus platifrons methanotrophic gill symbiont | reverse complement strand
TAAAAAAGGGTTATTCTGTCAGTCGTAATATCGTTCGATATTTATTAAAAAAACATGAATATGTTAAGCGCAAAGCCCAGAAAAACATTACGATGGGTGGTCATCCTGACCGCAATGCTCAATTTGAAAATATTACCCAATTGAAGCAGGACTACCTGGATGCGGGAAACCCTGTTATTAGTATGGATACCAAAAAGAAAGAGTTATTGGGTACTTTTTATCGTAATGGATCGCTCTATACACAAGCAGCCATTCAAACGAATGATCATGATTTCCCTAGCTCTGCAACAGGCAGTGTTATTCCTCATGGGTTTTATGACCTCAAACGAAACACAGGATATATCACGCTTGGAACGAGTCATGATACCAGTGAATTTGCCTGTGATAGCTTATTTCAATGGTGGGTAAACGAGGGTATTATTCATTATCCTAAAGCAAAATCATTGTTGATCCTTTGCGATGGTGGAGGGAGTAACAGCTCACGGCACTACATTTTTAAAGAAGATTTACAAAAGACTGCGAATGCACTTGGATTGGAAATTAGGATTGCCCACTATCCTCCTTATACCTCCAAGTATAATCCCATTGAACATCGTTTTTTTCCTCATGTGACTCGTGCTTGTGAAGGTGTTGTATTTGACTCGGTTGAAACAGTTAAAACATTGATTTCTAGAACATCAACGTCAAAAGGACTAACAACAATTGTTCACATACTCGACAAAATATACGAGACAGGACGAAAATATGCCGCTGACTTCAAAGAAATAATGCCGATTGTATTTGATACACATTTACCAAAATGGAATTACCGTGCAATTCCTCAAGAATAATTAATATCGGGAAGTTGTTTCGTGTTTCGTGCTTATTCCTTAGTAGTAAATAAATTAAAGATAGTTGTCACAATAATAGTCAATTGACTGTCTATAAACTGAATTACTTGCCAATTCACTGCTGATTCTTTGGATTTCAAGTTCGATTTTGCTTAACGCATCATTCACACCTAATATTGTTAATAGATCATCTGGTGTTTTGCCATTGAATTGGTAATTTAATGGATTGTTCAGTACATCTTTAAGTATTATTACAGAAGCATTCAATTGCCCCCAATAGGTTAGTAGTCCATCAATATCACTTGATAAGTTGATTGGAGAATTATTTTTAAATAATATTTGCAGGATTAGCAAAGAAGAGGAAGAATCTAATGGTGCTTTGTAAAGTGCTACTGGATAGTTTTGTGGAACAACCACCATACTAAGTGCATTTAGTTGAAGGAGCAGTTTCTCTGCTTGTAGATTGGATATATCCAACTTGAATTCATTCACGATATTACGAAGGATAGAAATCTTGGCACCTAAATTTGTATTAGTGCCTACAATTGCTGTCGCAGCATTAACAGCCTCTATACCGTTTAAATCTGATGCTGCATCCCCTGTAATAAAAGCCGTTTTAATAGTAACAGGCCCAAAATCAAACAGCCCTCCTGGAGCTTTATGAAACCTAAAGCTAGTGAGTGCTGAAAGTGCTTCACCACTATCATGGATTGGCGGTGTTACTAAACTGAAGTTTCCTAGAAATTCATCAAGCGACCATGCGTAACAAAACG
>NZ_BDMN01000292.1 GCF_002189065.1 Bathymodiolus platifrons methanotrophic gill symbiont | reverse complement strand
TGCCGATCGACTGTATCATGCACTGGGCAGAGAACCCCCGATTCATCAGCAAAACGGGCGCCTGGTTCAAAACCTATCTGCAAATGAAGTTCATTCTGTTCTAAAATATTGTCGTTTGAAAAGATAATTTCTTCCACTTTCCAAGGCGATTGTAAGCCTAAAGCCATACTAAATAAAGATTCATTATTCATGGTATTATTATCGCACTACCCACTAGGATTCACATAGAGCCAAAAAAAACAGATCCTTTTTGCTCCTGCTTATTAATTTATGCTCTATTACTTAGGTTTTATTGCCTTGTGCATGATAATAATATGATTTCACCCAACAAAGTAGCATCATTTTTTATGTTGCTGGCTTTATCCAGTTTCGCTAAAGCCGAACAACCCAGGCTGACACTACAAGTAGCAATTAACATTGCTGAACTAGATAATCCTAGCCTTGCGCAAACCCAGGCTCGCTCCAGAGCTATGTCCGCTATACCGTCACAGGTCGGCACTTTACCCGACCCGGTGATTAGCTTTACTGCTTTAAACCTGCCAGTCGATACCTTTGATATCGCCCAGGAAAATATGACTCAAATGCAGGGAGGCATTTCCCAGGCAATTCCTTTTTTTGGTAAATTAGCCTTACGCGAGCAGGCAGCAACATTCCAGTCAGAAGCCGCATTTTATGATGTAACTGAAGCTCGTTTTCACCTTTTACGAGATGTCAAAAACACCTGGTGGGCTCTATTTTATCTGGATAGGGCTTTGGATATTATCGCTACTAACCAGTCCCTGTTACGTCAATTTGTTAAAATTGCCCAGACTAAATATGAAGTAGGTGAAGGCCTACAACAGGATGTCTTATTAGCACAACTGGAATTATCACAACTGTTAAATAATAAGATCAGATTAATAGGTAGCCAAAATAAAATAAAAGCCCAATTAAATGCTCTGCTGAACAAACCTGCAAACCACGCTTTTAGCCTACCGGATCAAGTTGTAGAAGATCTACCCATCCTGCAAGCAGAACAAGACTTGTTTAATCAGGCTGAAAGCTATCGATCTATACTGGCTTCCAGGCGCAAATCTATCCATGCTGCGCAATCACGACTTGACCTGGCTAGAAAAGATTTATTACCTGATTTTACTGTCGGTGCTTATTATGGCGGTCGCGAAGATACGCTTTCCGGGGAAAAACGCGCTGATTTTCTCAGCCTAAAACTCAGCATGAATGTACCCATTTTTGCTGCTAGCAAACAACAAAAAGCAATTGATCAACGCAGTAGCGAATTAATGCAACAACGCTACGCCATGCAGGATCAGTGGAATAAAGTGCGTGCTGAAATATCAACAGCTTATAGTGCGTTTCAGCAAACTAAGAGCCAGTCATTGTTATTTAAAAACGGAATTATCCCACAAGCAAGACAGACCGTTGCCTCCATGCTGGCCGGCTACCAGGTAAACAAAGTCGATTTTTTAAATCTGGTACGTAGCCAGATTACTTTATATAACTATGAGACTCAATACTGGAAAGCTTTAAGCGAAGCTAATCAGGCATTAGCACAATTGACTGCCGTCGTTGGTAAGGAAGAAATCTATGAATAAGTCCATATTGATTATTGCTCCCTTGATGCTAATCATAGGATTAGCAAGTGGCTATTGGCTAGCAGGCTTACAACTGATGAATATTCAGCCCACAGAAACACATGCCGAACAGAAAATATTATTTTTTCGCAACCCAATGAATCCTTCTGTCACCTCGCCTACCCCAGCAAAAGATTCAATGGGAATGGAGTATATACCCGTTTATGCCGACCAGGAAAGTATCGATGAAACACCTGTGGGAGGCGTTGAAATTGATGGTGTTACTGTACAAAACATGAGCGTGCGTACTGCCAAAGCAATTAAAACCGCACTATCTCATACGGTACGCGCTGTAGGCCGGGTTACCTATGATGAAGAACGCATGGTGCACTTACATCCCAAAACAGAAGGCTGGATTGAAAAACTGAACATTGATAAAACCGGACAATATGTAAAAAAGAACACGGATTTATTAAGTATTTATTCACCACAATTAGTCGCTAGCCAGCAAGAGTATATTTTAGCTCTAAATAATCTTAAGGCACTAGAAAAAAGCCCGATTAAGGATATACGCGATGGTGCAGAGAATCTAGTCAAAAGCTCTCTGGAAAGATTAAAATTACTGGATGTACCAAAGCACCAGATTCACGAACTGGAACATAGCCACAAGATAAAAAAAAGCGTACATATTCATGCTCCTAAAGCAGGCATTGTCATGAAGATTGGTGCGCGGGAAGGACAGTTTGTAACCCCCACAACTGAAATTTACATGATTGCAGACCTAAGTAAAGTCTGGGTGCTAGTGGATATTTATGAATATGAGTTACCCTGGGTAAAACAAGGAGATTCTGTAGAAATGCAACTGGCAGGCATACCCGGCAAAACTTTTATGGGCCATCTTGCTTATATCTATCCTTATGCAGAAGCTAAAACCCGTACCATTAAAGTAAGACTGATATTTGACAATCCAGACTTGTTATTAAAACCCGAAATGTTTGCCGATGTCACTGTTTATGCCGGCATGAAACCAGATGCCATTGTTATTCCTGCAGAAGCAGTCATCCGTTCTGGTTCACGTAATCAGGTTTTTGTGGTGCGAGCGCCTGGAAAGTTTGAGCCTCGCTTGGTTACTTTAGGCTTAGCTTCGAACGGTAAAGTGATAGTAGAAAAAGGACTTAAGGAAGGTGAAGAAATAGTGGTTTCTGCACAATTCCTGATTGATTCGGAATCAAAACTTAGTGAAGCAACAGCTAAAATGCTGGAAGCGATGGACCTCCAGCATCAAGCTGCTGAACATGAACTTATGCAACACCAGGAAATATTGCCAGCTAACGAACTTAAACCTGTTGAGATGAATCACCCAGACCACCCAATGGAGTCGAATAATGATTAAGACTATCATTGATAGCTCAATCAAAAACCGTGCTTTGGTATTGCTTATGGCTCTGGCACTTGGACTGGGAGGCGCCTGGTCCTATAAAAACATGCCCCTGGATGCGATTCCTGATTTATCAGATGTACAGGTGATTGTTTTTACCAAATACCCCGGACAAGCTCCACAGGTTGTTGAAGACCAGGTCACCTACCCTTTAACAACAGCAATGCTCGCAGTTCCATATTCCAAAACCGTACGCGGCTATTCCTTTTTTGGTTTATCGTTTGTTTATATTATTTTTGAAGATGGTACCGACCTTTACTGGGCACGCTCTCGGGTTCTAGAATCATTAAACTATGTCAGCAGCCAGTTACCACAGGGAATCACCCCAACGTTAGGACCCGATGCAACAGGTGTAGGCTGGGTATATGAGTATGCCTTAGTAGATAAAACAGGCCAACATGATTTAGCACAGTTACGTACACTGCAAGACTGGTATCTACGCTATCCCTTACAAACAGTCAAAGGTGTTGCTGAAGTTGCCTCAATTGGTGGCTATGTCAAGCAATATCAGGTTGAAGTTGATCCCAATGTATTACAGGCTTATGGCATCCCATTATCTAAAGTCAAACAGGCAATTATACGCTCTAACAATGATGTGGGCGGCCGCCTGATTGAAATGGCCGAGACTGAATACATGGTACGCGGTTTAGGCTATATCCACTCAGTTGAAGACCTGAATGTAATTCCAGTCGGCGTTGATACTAATGGAACGCCGATACGCTTACAGGATGTCGCCCATGTTCATATAGGCCCTGAACTACGTCGCGGCCTAGCCGAACTGGATGGTCAAGGCGAAGTTGCAGGTGGAATTATCATTATGCGTTTTGGTGAAAATGCACAGGCAACCATCACTGCCGTTAAAGAAAAGCTGCAAGAACTTAAAAAAGGTTTGCCGACAGGTGTAGAAATTATCCCTGTCTATGACCGGGGAAACCTGATTGAACGCGCAGTAAAAACATTGAATACCGCGTTAATCCAGGAATTGATTATCGTCAGCATTCTAGTAGGCCTGTTTTTATTGCACTTACGCTCCTCATTAGTCATTATCATCACCCTGCCCCTGGGTATTTTAATCGCTTTTATTATCATGCGTTATCAGGGTTTGAATGCCAATATTATGTCTCTGGGAGGAATCGCCATAGCCATTGGTGATATGGTGGAAAACGCACATAAACATTTAGCGGATGCACGCCTGAAAAAAACAGGGATTTAACAGCTAATGAACGCTGGCAAGCAATTAACGCCGCTTCACGAGAAGTTGGGCCCGCTTTATTTTTCTCGCTATTAATTATCACCGTTTCATTTATTCCCATTTTTACCATGCAAGCGCAAGAAGGCCGCCTATTCAGCCCACTAGCGTTCACCAAGTCCTATGCTATGGGAGCTGCAGCAATTTTAACTGTGACAGTTGTACCCGTGTTAATGGGCTACTTTATTCGCGGAAAAATCACTCCCGAACAGAAAAACCCCGCCAATCGTATCTTACATTTCCTACATACCCCTGTTTTATCTTTAGCCATGCGCTTTCGTAACATAACTTTATTGATTGCACTGCTATTACTGGGTTCAAGCTACTATCCTCTATCTAATATTGGTAGTGAATTTATGCCTCCCCTAGATGAAGGTGATATTTTGTATATGCCAAGTACATTTCCTGGTATTTCCATCACCAAAGCTAAGGAACTCTTGCAACAAACTGATAAGATTCTAAAAACATTTCCAGAAGTGCAGCATGTTTTCGGAAAGGTGGGTAGAGCTGAGTCAGCCACTGACGCAGCTCCGTTATCCATGATGGAAACCACCGTTAGCCTAAAGCCCAGGGAGCAATGGCCAGATCCCGATAAAACAACACAACAATTGATGCATGAAATGGATAAGGCCATTCAGTTTCCTGGAGTTGCCAATGCCTGGACCATGCCGATCAAAACCCGTATTGATATGCTATCAACAGGCATTAAAACACCGATAGGTATTAAAGTTTCCGGACCCGATTTAAATGTATTACAGGATATTTCACTACAGATTGAATTAGCCATGAAAAGCTTACCAGAAACCCTATCTGCTTATGGTGATAGAGCGGTAGGAGGCTATTATCTGGACTTTGATATTAATCGAGTTGCAGCCGCCCGCTATGGCTTGACGGTGGGTGATGTCCAAGATGTGGTGCAAAGCGCCATAGGCGGCATGAATATCACAGAAACGGTTGAAGGTCTGGAACGCTACCCAGTTAATCTACGCTACCCACGTGAACTGCGAGACAACCTGGAAAGTCTGCAGCGGGTTTTAATTCCCACACCAACAGGCAGCCAAATTCCCCTGGCTCTAGTTTCCACATTAAACCTTAGGCGTGGCCCCCCAGTTATTAAAAGTAAAAATGCCCGCCCGAATGCCTGGATTTATGTGGATATCAGCTCTTCTGATATTGGGGGCTTTGTGCACAAAGCCAAACAGGTACTAGCCGAAAAAGTTTCTATCCCTGCCGGTTATACAATCACCTGGTCTGGGCAGTTTGAGTATATGCAACGAGCAGCTGAGAGATTAAAAATTGTGATCCCCATCACTTTTTTAATTATCTTCTTTTTACTGTATCTGACCTTCGGTAACATCACTGAACCGATGATAGTTATGCTAACAGTTCCTTTTGGGCTTATCGGGGGGATCTGGATAGTCTATCTTTACGGTTTCAATTTATCGGTCGCGGTATATGTTGGTTTTATTGCCCTGGCAGGCACAGCAGCGGAAACAGGCGTTATGGTGTTAAATTTTATCGATATTGAAATTGCAAAATTACGTCAACAAAAACAACAACTTTTATCAGCGCCAGAAATTAGCAATGCAGTCGCCACAGCGACCGCTTTACGAGTACGCCCGGTTGCAATTACTGCCATTTCAACGATGATTGGTTTAGTTCCTATTATGCTAAGTAGCGGTACCGGCGCTGATGTTACTCAACGCATAGCGGCACCCGTTTTAGGTGGCATGGTAACAGTTCTATTACTGAGTTTACTGGTATTTCCTGTTATTTATAGTCTGGTGTTACAGTTCCAGGAACAACGAAAAAGACCTGAAGTGACTTAAAAAGAGTAACTTCTCATTATGTGGGGGCATGGGCGGCTCGCCCATGCAAACGGGCAGGCTGCCCATACCCCCAAAAAAATCTTGCCCGTGAATAATGAGTAATTACTAATGACGCTCTCAATATACTGATTCTTATTATTTATTTTAATAATGGCTGTGAGTTGTACGTAATCAGAAAAATTTATAAACACCCACTCCAATAATAATTAAAACAACAACTGACCAGCCAATCCAGTCCATATATTGACGCAGTTTGCTTTCAAAGCGCTCGCCCCCCCATGCCAATAAACCAGCAACCAGAAAGAAACGCCCGCCACGCCCAACAAAAGAAGCAAGCACAAAAGGCAAAAACATCATGGACAGTGCTCCGGCAGCAATAGTAAAGACCTTATAAGGGATGGGTGAAAAACCCGCAATTAATATAGCCCAGAAACCCCAATCCTTAAACCACTGCTCCGCCAATTGATACTTAGACCAATAATGTGAACCTTCCAGCCAGGGTTGAATCATATCAAAGGCAAAAAAACCTATCGCATAGCCTAGCATTCCGCCTAACACTGAAGCAATCGTGGTAATCATTGCCAGGCGCCAGGCTTTTTCTTGTTGCGCAAGAACCATCGGAGCAAGCATTACATCTGGTGGTACGGGAAAAAAAGAAGATTCGGCAAAACTTAAAATCGCCAGATATTTACTTGCATGGCGGTGCTTAGACCCTTGAATGGCTTTATCGTAGAGTTTTTTGAACATGAAATAAATAACAGAATACGTGAGATATTAAGGATAAATAGATTAGGGCTCAAGTATCTCATGTTTTATAAAAATTAATGAATTTAAAAACCCAGCCACGCCCTTAGGAATCAGAATTCAATAATATCCGCAAGCACTGCCAGTCCTTCGAGGACTGGCAGTGCTACAGTAAAAATATTTCGGGCTTTATTAAATCCACGTTTGGAACTAGAGCTACTGAACCAGCACCGGCACAGCACTTAACAATTTTTGCGTATAGCTGTGCTGAGCATGCCTTAATACTTGATTGACAGGCCCATGTTCTACAATTTTACCCTGATACATGACCGCTATTTCATCTGCTATTTCCGCAACGACAGCAAGATCATGGGTGATAAATAAATAACTGATATTCTGTGTTTTCTGTAAACTTTTTAACAACTCAATAATTTGCTTCTGTACCGATACATCTAGTGCGGATGTGGGCTCATCACAGACAATTAACTTCGGTTTAACGGCCAATGCTCGTGCGATACAAATTCGTTGCCGTTGCCCTCCTGAGAATTCATGAGGGTAGCGATATAAGGCCGTTTCATCTAAACCCACTTGTTTTAATAAATCGGTGACTATAACGATACGATCTTGCTCATTGATATCCTTGTGCATAGCCCAGACTCCTTCAGCAATAATATCCAGCACTAACATTCTGGGGTTCATTGCAGCAAATGGATCCTGAAAAACAATCTGCATTGCTGAGCGCTGTTCTCGCAACTCTTCCCTTGAAAGAGATGCCAGATCCACTCCTGCAAACTCAACTTGACCCGCTGTGCTGGGGATCAAATTTAGCAAGCCCTTACCCAACGTTGTTTTGCCACAACCAGATTCACCGACTAATGCTAAGGTCTTACCTGCTTCTAATGTAAAACTCACATCATCTACTGCTTTTACATAATCAACTACTCTCTTGAATAGCCCTTTTCTAATGGGGTAATGTACTTTAAAACCTGTTAGTTTTAAAATAATATCCGCTTTTGGCTTCCCGTGTTCAGCACAACAATTGATATCTGGGAGAGCATTGAGTAATTTTTGCGTATATTGATGCTTTGCGTGAGTAAAAATTTCCTTATTTTCAGCAACCTCCACAATTAACCCTGATTGCATAACCGCAACCTGATCTGCCATATTCGACACCAAGGCTAAGTCATGACTAATCAGCCATAAAGCCATCCCATTTTCTTGCTGTATTTTTTTTAATAATTGTAAGATCTGTGCCTGAATGGTGACATCCAATGCAGTCGTCGGCTCATCAGCAATTAAGAGGTCCGGCTCACCTGCCAGAGCGATTGCAATCATGATACGTTGTCGCTGCCCCCCTGATAACTGGTGTGGATATTCATTAATACGGCGCTGTCTATCAGGAATTCCTACCTGCTCTAATAAAGACAATACTTTTTCTATGCACTGTTGCTTATTTAAAGAGAAATGTATTTGTATGGTTTCAGCAATCTGCTGCCCAATCGTCATCACTGGATTCAGGGAACTCATCGGATCCTGAAAAATCATAGCTACACGCTGACCACGTACCTGACATAATTCAGCTTCAGGTGTACGTAAAATATCAATATCTCCTAGCTGAATTGCATCTGCCTGTAGATAAGATTGAGCGGGATGTAGGCGCAAGACAGACAAAGCAGCTAATGATTTTCCCGACCCCGACTCACCAACCAGAGCAAAGGTCTCACCTTTAAAAATATCAAAGCTAATACCGTTAATGACTGGCTGTCCGGCAAAGCTTAGCTGTAAATTCTGTACACTTAATAAAGGTTGCTTCATGACTGCGCCCTTCTAGGGTCAAAGGCATCTCGCACAGTATCGGCAAATAAATTTGCAGATAATACCAGACCAAACATAAACACAAAAGATGCCGCCAGGGACCACCACACAACCGGCTCTCTTGCCATTTCCAGGCGCGCACCATTGATCATATTACCCCAGCTATACGTCGTTGGATCGACACCAATATTAACGTAGGACAGTACTGCTTCGGCTAATACCAGTGAACTAAAATCCAACACTACTGAAATCAGGACGATATGCATAACGTTCGGCAGAATATGACGGTATAAAATCTGATAACGCGGAACACCTAACGCTTGTGCTGCCTGTACATACTCCATTTCCCTTAACTTTAGTGTTTCAGCGCGTAGCATTCGGCATAGACCTGTCCAGCTGGTTACTCCCAGAATTAAACAGAGAAATAATAAACGCATATCTGCACGTGTAACCAGACTGGTAAACTGATCCTGATGATTGGCCATATAAACCTGCACCATTAATATTGACGCAGCGATTAATAAGACCCCGGGAATAGAATTTAAAGTGGTATAGATATATTGAATGACATCATCAACCCAGCCACGAAAAAAACCGGCAAGAATACCAAAAATAATCGCTAGGGGAAGCATAATCAAGGTTGTTAATGAACCAATGACCAGGCCAGTACGTATGCTTTTAATTGCCTGATAAAATACGTCTTCGCCCACCTTATCCGTACCCATCACATGATAATAAGTGGATAATTCAAACAACATAGTACTGATACTAGCCAGTAAAAAGAGCGTAGCAAAAACTGTATTCACTGATTTGCAACTAAAAAACCGTAACTTCTTCAACCAGTGATAACCACAAAACAGAATAATGACTAACCCCGCACCGAGTGCCCAGCCTTGCATAGCTTTAGCTAAAATATCGCCTGTTTTTTCCGTTTCAACATTAGTTAAATGACTGGCCGCATATTGCAGGCGCTGATAGCCCCAGGTATTGGCTTGATCAGGAGTCACAATTAACTCTTTACTAAATGAATAGGCCGAGAAAGGTGCTGAATAGCTTTTTTCCTGATGTAATCGTATCGGATCTACACAGTAGTCCAGCAGACTGATTATGTCATGACTATTAGCATTACTCGGTTTAAAGTGTACCGAGTCTAATAGCCCAATTATAATAAAAAACACTAAAAAAACCAGGGATGCCATAGCTGTTCTGCTATTGGCGACTTGTTTCCATGGGCGTACAAAATGTTCTTTTTTACGCAGACTAAAAAATAAAATAGTGATAACTGAAATAAGTATATAAATCAGTGCATCAGTCCATAAAATAATCATAAATCTATTTTTTGTAGAGCAGACTTTAGTCTGCTATAGACAGTGTAGGGCACGGCTTTAGCCCGCCATTATCAATAACTATGTTAAAAGGCGGGCTAAAGCCGCGCCCTACAAGGGTAACAAAACTATTTTATCGCCGTAACTAGAGCATTGACTTCACAGCGGTTAGTTAGCCCAATCTCTTTAAAGCCTGCTTGTTCAAGTTGTTGCAAAGAAAATGATTCACGCATCACATGATTTTCCGATTCATCAGAAAATAAATGCACTATCCAGTGCTGTAAAACATCCAGCTTATTAACTTCTATCAGCGCCTTAAAATAACCAGCTACTTCATTTTGAATGGTACGAGTATGCGCCGTTAGATCATCCAGGCCATAACGATCACCATTAATAAACTTTCCACCAGGTTTTAATACCCGATAAATTTCTGTAATGACTTCAGCACGATAAATATCCAGGAAATTATGCAAAGTATACGCAGAAGCCATTATATCCACGCTAGCCGATGCAGTGTTACTTAACACACTTAAAGCATCGCGCCCATCAAAAGTAAGTCGCCCTTGCTCTACCCATTGTTGTAGGTTTTGTTTAGCCTGGCTTTGCATTGTTGGCTCGCTATCCACAGAAACAACCTTGATAGACTCACTTGATGATAAAATTGATAAAGTAGTGATCCCCGTTCCACCGCCCAGTTCCAGGACTGAAAGAGTTTTATCCGAATGAGTTTTGGCGAACTCTGCAATAGACTCACCAACAAATCGACTCATCTTTGCAGCTAAAGGACAAATCAATTTTAAGGTTTCATACTCTTGCCCTATAACGCCTGAAAACATGACATCAAACTGCTTATTATCCATACTTATTTAGACTCTTTTTTACTCTCAAATAAAGCCAGCTGTTCAGCCGTGGCCGGCATTTGAAATTGATCCTTCCAGTCACTATAAGGCATGCCATAAACATATTCTCTAGCAGCATCATAATCCATAGATACGCCTTTAGCTTCTGCAGCAGCCATATACCATTTAGCCAGACAGTTACGACAAAAGTCCGCTAAATTCATTAAATCAATATTTTGTACTTCAGTATGCTCTTGAAAATGTGCAATTAACTGTCTAAAAGCTGCGGCTTCAAGCTCTGTCTGTGTATTTACGTCCATTATTCCCCCTGAATAAATTATTTATTCTAGCAGAAAGCCCCATCAGTTCATGTACAAAAGTAAAAAAAACACCTACAATTATGAGATTATTTGCTTTTTTAAATCTAATGTTTTTTTAGCATATATACTATCGCTCTATTAAAGCCATCAGCCAGGGCTTAATTCCTGCATATCTTCGTAAGTAGGCCAGGGCTTTAACCAATGCATAACATTTTAATATTTCCAGACATTGTTTTTTACGTTTAAACCCCCATTTCTACTTTCATGAATAAAATAATCTTTGATTTCTTCCCTATCGTCCTGTTTTTTATTGCCTATAAGAACTATGACTTATACGTAGCCACGGCTGTTGTGATTGTAGCGACCTTTATTCAGGTTACCTATAACTGGTTCAGACATAAAAAAGTAGAAACCATGCAATGGGTCACCTTAGGCCTAATGGTGACTATGGGCGGCGCAACTCTGTATTTGCAAGACGAGCAATTTATCAAGTGGAAACTCACTATTATAGAATGGCTATTTGGCGGGGTATTACTCGGCAGTCATTTTATCGGTAAAAAGACTATTATCGAAAAAATGATGGGCGCTAATTTAGAACTGCCCAATAAAATCTGGTCGATATTGAATTTTGTCTGGGCGCTATTTTTTATTAGTGTAGGTTGTATCAATATCTACGTTATGTTTAATTACAGCACCGAAGAATGGGTAAACTTTAAAACCTTTGGTGTCCCCGCCATGATGGCTGTTTTTATTTTGCTACAGGTTGGTTTTATGTATAAATATATGCCAGACCCAGAACCCGAGTCGGAGGAATAAGCAATGCTATATGCCATCCTGAGCGAAGATATTGCAAACAGTCTGGAAAAAAGAATGTCCGCACGTCCAGCACACTTGCAGCGTTTGCAAGATCTACAAGATGAAGGCCGTCTTGTTATCGCCGGCCCTCACCCAGCTATTGATAGTAATTCACCTGGAGATGCCGGATTTACCGGAAGTCTTGTCGTTGCTGAATTTACTAGTTTAGAGCTTGCAAATAACTGGGCAGATAGTGACCCCTATATGGCTGCAGGTGTTTATGCAAAAGTTTCCGTAAAACCTTTTAAACAGGTATTCCCACAATGACCGTTGATTTAATTAAATCATTACTCACAGAATCCTTAGCACCAGAGCTACTTGAAATAGCCGACAATAGTCAGGCTCATGCAGGTCATGCTGGTGCTCAAAGTGGTGGTGGCCACTACCATGTACGTATTGTATCTGATGCATTTTCAGGTAAATCGTTAGTACAGCGCCATCAACTAATTTATAAAGCCCTGGGTGACTTGATGAAACATGAAATTCACGCCCTGGGCATTGATGCTTTCACCCCAACTGAGTCACACTAAAGGAAAATGACTATTATGAAATTAAAAGTAATCCCTCTCTTACTTGCCGGGTCTGTATTAGCAGCTTGCCAGCAAAACACTAATAACATCACTGCTCCTAGCATTCAGAAAGAAGATGCTGTTGCAGTTGTCAATGGTGAATATATCAGTAAATATGCACTGGAAACTTTGACAACAGAAGTCAGTGAACGAGCTCGTGGACAAAAGATCCCGACTGAAAAGCTTATTGATGAATTGGTTAGAAGAAAATTATTAGTTCAACAAGCCAAAAGTAAACATCTGGATCAAAATCCTGAAACACAACAACGCTTAGTTATGATGCAAAATGCGCTGTTATCACAACTTACTATTGAAGATTACATCAAGTCAAACCCGGTAACCGATGCTGATTTACAAGTAGAATATGACAAACAAATGGCTTCAGTATCAGGGACTGAATACAAAGCACGCCATATTTTAGTTGTTGAAGAAAAAGATGCTATTGCAATCATTGTTGAACTTGATAAAGGCGCTGACTTTGCTGAATTAGCTAAAACTAAATCTACAGGACCATCAAAAACACAAGGTGGTGATTTAGGATGGTTTTCATCCAAACAAATGGTTGCACCTTTTTCAGAAGCAGTTGCCGCTCTAGAAGATGGCACGTACACAAAAACACCTGTTAAAACCCAGTTCGGCTGGCATGTGATTATACGTGAAGAATCAAGAGAGCAAACACCACCTCCACTTGAGGCGGTTAAAGCACAGTTAGAGCCTTTAGTACAAAGACAAAAATTGACTGCTTATCTTGATTCATTACGCGAAAGCGCTAAAGTTGAAATCCTTTTTCAAGAAGAAGCTCCTGCTCCTGCGGTTATGGCACCTGCACCAACTGAAACCGTTGAAGTTAAAACAGAAGAAGCGCCTAAAACTGCGCCTGTTGAAACTGCAAAGTAATAACTACGTTACCGCATTAATACGACTGCTAGCCCCAACGGCTGGCAGTCGTATTATCAAAACAGTTTATTAGAAAAAAGAAGAGACCCCACTCTTCATATCCATTACCTTATTTCTGTAATTAACGGCTGCATCATCCTTTCTGCTTGACACAAATAACCGCTACCAAATAAATTCAGATGATTCAGGATATGGTATAAGTTATACAAAGTCTTACGTGTTTTATACCCTGAATCTAAAGGCCATGCCTCTTCATAAGCCGCATAAAAATCTGCACTAAACCCGCCAAATAACTCCGTCATCGCAATATCCGTCTCTCGGTCGCCGTAGTAACAGGCTGGATCATATATAATAGCTCGCCCCTCCGCATCTGCTGCTGCATTGCCTGACCACAAATCACCATGTAATAAAGATGCCTGAGGCTGATAGGAAGAGAAAAATTCGGGGATAAGTAAGCATAGTTGCTCACCTTGTTGCTGAATTTTTCCAGTATAGCCATTCTCAGACGCCAATTTAAGCTGAGCCATCAAACGTTGTTCCTGCCAAAAATTCACCCAGTTATTATCCCGGGTATTTCTCTGCTGATTACTGCCAATAAAATTATCATGATGCCAGCCAAAATAATCTTGCCTGGTTTGGTGTAGTTCAGCTAATTGCCTACCCAATTGTTGCTGAGTCGTCTGATTTATTCCTTTTAATGCAACATATTCCAGCACTAAAAAAGCGTAGTCTTCAGCCGCTCCATAAGTAATAGCTTATGGGATACGTAAGGTTTTAGTTTGCGCCAGTTCATGTAGACTTAACGCCTCCACTTCAAACATATCCAGCAAACTGACGCGATTCAATTTAACAAAGTAACTTTTCTCTACACCTTGCAAATGATAAACCTGATTAATATCTCCGCCTTGCATTTGATCAGCCTTCACCAAAGTAAAGCCTTGTACAGTCGCCTGTTCAATCTGTTCGATAACTGTTTGCCAATTATTCATTATCTATACGTCGCCTTCATAAGTACTTGCTGGTATTTCTTCTAGTATTTTGTCCGGCAATGAAAAATTTCTGCCACAAAAAAAGCTAGTAACCACTCAGCGTAATTTACATTTAAAAATCAATACTATAAATTACTTGTAGGATGAGCAAAGCTTTATTACTCCCTTATTAGAGTATTTTATTAGCTAAAATCGACTGGCTTTCTTTCTTGCTTCTTTTGCTCCAGCATGATCGCCCATCTGTTCACGAGCTGCTGCAATCAATAGCCAATTCTGTTTTTTTAAATTGGCATTACCTTCAGCTAATAGTTCAGATTTTTTTGCTAGATTTTCGGCCAAATCAGGCTGCCCTTGCTGCAGCCTTAACGAAGCTAATTTATATAATAACAAAGCATTGCGAGGCTCTATACGCAATGCACGCTCAATAGTTGCCACGGAATTATCTAAATTACCTTGTTTGTAACTAACATCTTTCTGCAAGCAACGCAACAACGACATTAGAGGATTTTTTTGTCTGGTATTTAACATCAAGTTCCTGTTGTTTAAGAATAACAGCATCCTGGACACCTTTAAGCTCAGCTGTCTGCTCCGCTTTTGTTTTGTCAGAAGGACTGCCCGAATAGTCAGTTGAGTTAGTTCTTCCGTAGACAGGCGCTGGTTCTTGCTTGCTGGCAAATCCACCACACCCAGCTAATAACCAGGTAATACAAATAAGTAAGCTGGTTTTTATCAAAATTGTAGACGTAATAAGCCCTGACCTTAAAGGCAATTCAGGTTGATAGCTAATAGCATTACATTGTTTATATTCTGGAAATAACTTATTCAATACAAAAAAGGGTATTACCTTAAAATAATTCAAAATCTTCATCTTTAATAATTTTCTAGTTAGGACATTATCTTTGCCTGCTTCGTAAGGTGATTAGCGGAAAAGAATAGTCCAGATTACGCAGGATTTTTTTTGTTCATCTTCAATGCGCGATTACAGGCGCATAGTTTCGCTATGTCACTGTAGTCGCAACGCCGAAAAAGAGCAAAAAACAAGTAAGTTGGTATGTTCTTTGACAGAAATCACCTACGGTCTTTTGCATTTTAAAAAGCTAGCAAAAATATAAGACTGAAGCCAGTGCAATACGCGGTTACTAATTTTATTTTGCTAACGATTGACAATGCCTGCCAATCTAAAGTTTTACGCTTTTTATAGTTTAACC
>NZ_BDMN01000291.1 GCF_002189065.1 Bathymodiolus platifrons methanotrophic gill symbiont | reverse complement strand
CTTGCGACAGAACCATGATTTATACTTAAATATCACTTTTTTAATGGTCTAAAGACGAGTTTTTTAATGGTAAGGTGATAATTAAGTTAAAAACAGTATAAATATACTATTATCAATGACTTATTGTTAATGATATATTGTTATTTTAAGCCTTAAAAGAGAGAAATTTAATGTTTTTTGTTCTAAAGACGAGTTTTTTAATGGTAAGTGATACTTAGAAAAATTAACTTAAATACGAAAATAGTTTTGACAGCTCGCATTTAAGAAATATACTCTTAGTTAATTATTACTACTATTTTACTTTTCTTAGGATGAAAAACTTTAAAGAACTAGTTGTTAAAGCTAATGAGCTTATAGAAATGCCTATTGATTTCAATCTTATGCAACTAAAGTTATTTGCAAAGATTGTTGTATCTATGAGGGATAATCCAACGGAAGAGTTCTACACTTTTTCTATCAAAAACTTGTTAAATGATTTTGATTTAACAGATACAAATTACACTCAACTGAGATTAGCAACCAAGGGGCTTATAAGACCAGTTGTTATAAAAAGGGGGGGTGGAGCTGAACAGCAAAAAGCCTTTTTTACTGATGTGAATTACAGTGATAAAGGAGTTATCTCATTCAAAATTCACCCTGACCTAAAGCCCCTTATCCTGAATCTGGAAAAAAATTATACCAAGTATTATTTTTCAAATATTGCCCGGTTAAAGAGTGCTTATGCTATTAGGTTTTATGAACTTCTAAAACAGTATCAGTACAGAGGTGAAAGGGTACTACCTATTCAAGAGATAAGGTTGGTTTTGAAAATTGAAGGAACCAAGTACAGTAAAATTAATGACTTAAAAAGGTTTGTGATTTTAGTAGCTCAAAAGGAACTTAAAGAAAAGACTGATATTTATTTTGAGTTTGAAGGAATCAAGGAGGGTAGAAAAATTGTAGCGTTTAAGTTTTTAATTTATAAAAACACCAGGAATACTGGTTTTATAGAAAATGGTAGAACTGAAGCTTTGGAAAATGATGTAAAAAGTGACTTAACAAATGAACAAGAAAAGCTACTATTTAAGCTTATTGATGAATATAAAATCAGTGACAAAATAGCAAAGGGACTTATTGAAGGCGTTAGTGTTGAGCAGGTAGAGAAAAATATTGCTTATTCAGAAAGCGAATACAAGAAAGGGAAGGTGAGTAAAAATTTTAGTGGTTACTTAGTGAACGCTATTAAAAATAACTACGCAAGCCGTATTTCATTGTTTGAAGAAGATGAAAAAAAGAAAGCTGTTGATGATAAAAAGAAGAAAGCCGTTAAGGAAAATAAAGCAAAATTAAAAGATAAGCTTTCTAAGAGTTTCAGCAAAGAGCAAAAAGAAAATTTCATTAGTTCGCTGGATGATGAAGCTAAGAAAAAGCTTCTTGAAGACATTTTAGAGGAAGTAAAAAGTGATAGTTTTGCTGTTACTCACATCAAGAAAAAAGGCTTATTATCGCCGTCAGCTTCATTACCGATTATTACTAGAATTGATGATTTTGCAGGTAAAATTAAATGTTGAAAATCTTAGCTTTAACTCATCGACATTTGTACGTGTTAATCTAGGTATTTAACGAATTGATGAGTTTTCCTTCGCTGTCAGCCCCGGACGGGATGATAGTCTCCAGAAGGCGCAGGGTTGTTGCCAATCCGAAGTGCGCGATAGCGCGCGAGGGAGGCAAAGAATTGCATTACGAATAGCCGTCAAGCCATGTGTGGGAGCCTTAACGGAGCAGGGTTTTGTTGCGTAGTTGAGGCGGACGCGGGGCGGACCAGGGCACAAATGATTCGCCGCGTGGCGAATCGATTTTTGTGACATGGAGTCCCAAAATCTATCATGAGGCGCGCGGTGGCGCGCCTAGCTGCTTTGTGCTCAGTCTGTGGCGGACGCGGGGCGGACCAGGGCACAAATGATTCGCCGCGTGGCGAATCGATTTTTGTGACATGGAGTCCCAAAATCTATCATGAGGCGCGCGGTGGCGCGCCTAGCTGCTTTGTGCTCAGTCTGTGGCGGACGCAGGGCGGCTGGAGCATCTCCTGTTCGCTGCGTAGGTGGAGACAAAAAAAGGCATTCCGAAACCGTCGCCCAGTCACTTCATTTTAGGGAGTGCTACGATGGTAGTGGCGAAGTCGCACATACGCAGGGCGTCTTGGGCGCCGAAGGCATAAATGGTCGCCTGAACTTTTTGCCTGATAGGACATCATGTTCGATGTTTATTGGCTATTTTTAAAGAGAGGTTAGTATGAATATATTAAAATTGGAAAAAGTGGTTTTTGTTATGGTTATGATTTTATCGGGGGCCGTGATGGCTTACGGCGATGCCCCTGAGAATCCTGGTGTTCCTGGTGGGGATATAGTTATTGATATTGAAGAAGAAAAGAGACTTGCTACTATAGATGCTAATTCGGAGGGTGTTTTTATGAACTCTATAGGATTGAAAGCCAATAGAGTAGCTATGGAGGACTTGGATGAATTATTACCCCCTATACCTCAGAATATAACCAAGCCTCTGGTCTTAACCTTTTGTCCTAACCCAGATAGACTTCTGTGGGGTGATTGTCCAACCTATAAGGTTGGCGGGGTTGGTCCAGCAGGTGGGTGGGTATTCAGTGTTTCTGAGGGTGGCATACATGGCTTGGAAGTGGCTCCGGAAGATCAG
Organism: Bathymodiolus platifrons methanotrophic gill symbiont; assembly: GCF_002189065.1. Lineage (GTDB taxonomy): Bacteria > Pseudomonadota > Gammaproteobacteria > Methylococcales > Methylomonadaceae > Methyloprofundus. The sequence continues at coordinate 4,321 of NZ_BDMN01000291.1, read as the reverse complement.
GGTGACTTCGAATGGGGGTGTCAGGACATCGCGTTTGATGGCGTAACGGGTACGGCTATTGGTACAGGCGCAGCTAATACTAAGTTACTTGCTGAATCGGATTGTGTGGGTAAGTATTCGTACAGTGGTCAGATTGCGGCTCGGGTGTCAAATAATTATGAGATTAATGGCTTTGATGACTGGTACTTACCTTCACGTGATGAGTTGGATTTAATGTCCCAGAACTTAAAAGAAAAAGGTTTAGGAGGCTTTGATGATGGGAATTACTGGAGTTCTTCTAGCTATATTATAGCTAGAAGTCCTAATGAATTTGCTTGGACTCAGTATTTTGGATCTGGTCAAAGTAGTCATGGATTAAGTAGATTTGGTGAGGCTACTGTGAGATCTATTAGATCTTTCTGATGATTGGAGATAATAATAATAATGAAAAAATTAAAAGTTGTTACAGGGTTATTGTTAATATTCACAGTAAGCTCGGTATTTGCAGATCAAGTTGAGAAGAATAAAATTGGTCAAGCTAGCAATGCGGCTGCTATTGTAATTAATACGAAATTCCTTCAGAAGCTACAGAATATTTTACCTGAGATTCCTGAAGTAGTGGGTCGAGATAGGAGCATAACCATTTGCCCTGAAAAGGACGATCCTTAATGGGGAGAGTGCTTGTATGAAGTTGGTGGTACTGGGCCCAGCAGGTGGATTAGTTTTCTATACTACAGATGGGGGTAGGCATGGAATAGAAGCATCTCCAACAGATCAAGGACAATCTGAATGGGGTTGTTACACGGTTGAGGTTGCAGGTGCAGAGAGTCAGGAAGTTGGATCTGGTAAAACAAATACTAATGCTATCTTAGATGGAGGTTGTGTTCAGGACTATGTTTACAGTGGAGATATAGCAGCACGGATAGCATATGACTACACCTTAAATGGATTTGAGGACTGGTATTTACCATCTCTGGGCGAATTAGGCTTGATGTATAGTGAATTGAGAGAAAAAAAGATAGGTGACTTTGCGGGTTATGGACGTTACATTAGCTCATCACAACAGGAAGAATCAAACATTAGATCATGGGCAATGAGGTTTTCAAATGGTCTGGAAGTTCTTATTTATAGGAATCTTCATGGACATGTTCGTCCAGTACGATCCTTTTAAGGTCTCTTTTCATTCGCTAAAAATCTTCACTTCGCTAAAGCTCCGTTTCCAGGATTTTCAGCGTGGGTCGGAACGAGGTGACGAGGACGAATCGGGGCGCCGAGAAGGCATTAGAGGTCGCGTTAAGTTTTTGCCGCTTGCTTGGACTGGGATGCCCAAAATAAGCTTTCGAAAAAATAGCGACTCCCCCGAGCGTTTATAAATTATTAAATAATAGGAAATATCAATGACTAGGCTACAAAAAATAATATTTTTAATAATGTTCATAGCTAGTATTCCACTGCAAGCTGAATCACTACATGGAAATAAGATTGAGGTAAAATATGTTCGCGGTGAGAAAGAGCTATTAACCAAAATCATCACAGTAAGTGATGATGTAACCCCAGATATACCTGAGTTTCGTGTATTAAATAGCACCGGAATGAAATATTCAATAAATATTAAGAAGGATATAATATTGATAACGTACACAGGTATTTATGACGACTGGACCCTGCGTACAGGCTATAATGATCAGTTCAAATTCATAGACGTTGACGATACTTTAAATGATATTACTTCGGTGGAATTAATAGATCCTCTCTCTAGGCTGGAAGGGATTGATAAATATGATATTAAAGTCTGGACGAATGGATTTCTTGTTGAGATGAGAGATCCTATATGTAGTAGCGCCCATAGTTCTTGGTGGAATCAGATGCTGGGGATTGTAAAATGTAATTATGATGAGAGCCCCACTGATTATAGGAATCAGATTACGTTTAAAGTGCACTTCTCTGATAAGAACACTGCAAGAGAAGAAAAAGAGAAAGCAGAAAAAGAAGCTGCAAGGGTAGCTGAGTTAAGAAAAATATCTGATCCTGATTTCTCTATGGATGGGCATACTATATATACCAACTGGAAAGAATCAGTCATAAGTACATCTAGTCATAGAGTAATTGTTACAGCAAGTGATCATGTAAATCCTGATATTGATGATTTCTCTACGTTACCTAATTCCGAAAATCCTAATCTTTGGGATATAAATTTTCATAAAGATACTATTGAAATGTCATTTAGTGGTTCTGAGGATAGTGATGGTTATTATATCAATGATTCTTCAGGATTTAATTTTATGAGTAACATTAACACTGTGCCTGATATTATAGGAGTAGCGGTTATTGACACAGGATCCTTGCCAGATGGTTTTGATCCAAGTTTAATTACTGTTGAGAAGGATACTGTCTATGTAGATCTCAAAGGGGCAAAAATCGGTTATAACGATATTGTTAAAATACAACTATTCTTTGCTAAAACACCAGAACCACCAAGTACTGATGAAGATAATAGTCATATTAGTGGATTGATTAATGTTGGTTTCATCACAAGGTCTTTTGATACACATAAGATAAAAGTTAAATCTTGGGAGGTTACAACAGAGGGTGCTAAAGAATTTTTAAATGAGGCAACTGTTAAAGCTAGTGATGAAGTTAAATTTGATGTTGAAGATTTCACTATTTATAAAGAAGAAAGTTCGCCTACCGCTAATTGGAGTATAAACTTTCATGAAGATGTAATTGCATTAACAAACACATCAAACAATTATATGCATACAACATCGGCTGGGTTTTCTTTTGAAGACGTAGACGATACTATGCCTGATATTCTAGGTGTAATAGCGTTTCATAATTACTATGCACCGACAGGATTTGACCCCAGTCTGATTACATTTGATGCAAACCATATTTATGTGGATTTAAAAGGCTCAAAATGCTCTTTATTATGTCATTTTGAAGAAAGTCCAACTAGGTATAAAAACCGTATTATTTTAAAAGTCATTTTTGCAGTTGATTACCCTAGAGTTGACACCTTATTAAACGCTATAGAATCAGTGAATTCTGTTAATTTTCCTAGTCATAAAGAGTCATATATACATCGCTGGGAAACCTCCTATAAACGGTATTATCCTACCTCTAATAACTATCTTAAAGTTGAGAATAATACAGTATACATGGAAGGTGATGATTACGAAGGTTTAGTGAATTCTGGTACATTAGATACACTGTATGAAACTTATGATGTACCTTACAATATACCTGAAACAGCAGATACTCTTCAATCATTTTATGGGCATAATATATACGTAAACTATGCGTTTAATCATCTTTCTGAAGATGATCCTAAAAGAATTAAAGGAGAAAAAACTGTTACAGTGAATTCTAATATAAATCCTGACATTAGACTCTTCAAACCTTATCCTGAGCATGATTTTATTAATTGGGATATAAATTTCAAAGAGGACACCATAGAGCTAATCTATAGGACTAACATATCAACCAATTTCTCTAGTGGTGATAACAAAATTGGATTTAACTTTGTTGATGTTGACAACACTATGCCAGATATACTTAACGTATCAATGGCAGACTCTAACTACACTATGCCGGGGTTTGATCCCTCACTTATTGTATTTGATAAAGACAGTATTTTCGTTGATCTAAGCGGCGTATATTGTACTGAGTGGGTTGATGAGACACATAATTATTGTCCAAACTCTGATAGCCCAACAGGTAGAAATAACATCATCAGTCTGAAAGTAGAATTTGATATTCCTCTAGGACAGAAAAGAGCAAAGGTTGACACTAAACGGATTGATGCACTATTTGATGCTTTAGAAATTGAATATCCTCAATATGCTCCTGAACATAAAGAATCATATTACTTAGAAGAGAGTACGGATTATGTTCGTTACTATGCTAGTACTGATTTTTTTCTAAAAGTAAAAGATAATAAGCTATATTTTGAAGGAGGTGAGTTTGATAGTGAAAGTGATAGAGGAACTCTAGATTCTATGTACTTACTGTATGATATTCCTGACTTTTCAAGAATTGACTTATTATTTTATGCTGTAGAATTGAAGTACCCAAGCTATTTTCCCTCACACCCAGAGTCTAGTGTTTTTGATAGCGGTTACTATGGACGATACTACCCAACAACTAAAAATTATATGGGAATTAAAGATAAAAGAGGGTACGTATGGGGTGATAGTTTTGGTGGAGTAGTTTATACAGGTACTTTAGATAGCTTATATACAGAATATAATATTCCCTAGGAACCATTGAGACTGCATCTCTGGTAGGTTAAAAGGTTCTGTCGCAAAAGTTTATCGTGCGCATAAAAACCGGTCATAACCGG
>NZ_BDMN01000290.1 GCF_002189065.1 Bathymodiolus platifrons methanotrophic gill symbiont | reverse complement strand
CTGGGTGCCATTTACCAATAATGCCGCAGAAAATTCGATTCGGATGACCAAGGTTCAACAGAAAATATCCGGCTGCTTTCGTAGCACCAAGGGTGCAGAGATATTTTGTGGTTCTGTCGCAAAAAGTGTAAAAACCGAATATATCCTAGTTTTATGCAGCTAATGAATAAGATTTCATACAGGATAAACCCACGCTCATCCTATAGTTAAAATTTCGACAGCTAAGTTGTAAAGTCATATGCTACCTAGCATACAGATTAATAATGACTTAAAAAATACCGCCATTTTTAGCTGGGCATGTGAATCTTCTTTGGATGAAAATTAGCCTTATAATAGTGACTTTCTGTTTTATGCGACAGAACCTTTTCGGAGGGGGAGCTGTGAAAGGGGATTGTAGTATTGATTCATCTACTTCCTCATCTTTGGTCGGATTGAAAAAGCCTGAACTATACATCAACTGGCCCTCTCAGTACCTTAAAAATGAATTGCACTTGTTAATTGAATCTAAGTTTTTATCTTTTTAAAAATTATTTCATATAATTATCATACACAAAAGTGTTGTAGGTTGCCCTTAATACATAACTACAACTACTAAAATCTATTTTACCGTCAGATAAAAACCTTTTAATCATAGGGTTTGATTTATATTTTTTTATGAAATCAAAATCAACTTCTTCTAGTTTTTCTTTTGATAAACTAGCTATGTAATTTTCAATTTCTTTTTTCTTTTCCTTAGCTTTTATTTTTTTTTCTTTTTCGATTAATAATTTATTGGCTTCTTCCTTTCTATTATTCTCATTTTTCTTTTTTTCTAATCTTTTTTGTTCTAAACTAGAACTTTTCCAATCTTTTTCAATTGCTTCTATTAAAAACCCTGATGGATTTTTAATGTTTTTTTGTTCCAGTAAAATGCCTATTTTTTCTGATATATATTTATAACCATGCTCCTGTATTAATGTTATTGCTTGCACATCTGCAATTTTATAACTTTTAAGTTTTTTATATTCAGCACTATTTTTTATATCAAGTAAACCATCAGAAATAGGTAACAACTCTTGTTTGTTTTCTTCAACATCAAATCCAATATGTGTTATTTTTCTTCCTGTTCTACGTGTCTTTAAAGTAATAAAAATATTAGTTAATTTATTTATTTCATTAATGGCAGGGGTGAGAACATGCTTTTTAAAATCCTTATAAACATCGTATGATTTTACAGTTGCACCTAATAGTTTTCTCCACTCTTCTGTCGTTGAAAAACCTGTTGACCCAACATTAATATACCTCAAACAATTTTCCCAAAGGTAAAGACCGTACGAAGTGTTAAATACTTTCTGCTGTGCAATTCCAATTTCCTGATACATTATTGGATTGTATAAAACTTCCTTTAAGCATTTATCGTACCTATAAGTAATTGTGCCACTTTTAACCTTAAACCCGCCTAGCATTTGGACACTAGAAAACTCTTTAAAAGATACTCCTTTAGATTCAGATTGCCCTCCAACATCCCACTCAACAATAGTTGTCTGTAATTTTTGCAGGGATTTTTTTAACGTTGCAACATCTTTACTATTGAAACCAACTGTCTCTGATAATGTTTGAATAGAAATCGTATGCTCTTCTTTGCTTAAAAGCTCATCATATGCATTAACTAGAAGAACATTCCAAGTTTTACGTGGAAGTAAGCCAACAGGGTTAGATACACGGATTACGCCAACTTGTTTTTTTAATTCCTTTTTCATTAATTCACAGACTCACAATATTAAAGAACAATTATAAGTATTATAAATTTATAAGGTGGAAGCTGTAAAAATATTTTTCCACTTTATTTTTATTATCATAAAGGTGGAAGTTTACGGGAAACTAAACTAAATTTCATTTGGAAACATCCAAGTAAGGGTAGTTTTTAATTCCTAAAAAATCAAAACTTCCCCGTAAACTCCCACCTTCCCCGTAAACTTCCACCTTTCCCCCCGTAAACTTCCACCATATTAGTCTACACTTCCTTATTTTTAAGGCTTTCAGTATCTTAAACATCTATAAACATCTATAAACAAATAACAACATTTAAGATTGTTCATCGTGACGAGTCTGCTATTCACGCTCATTTCCAAATGCCATCAATTTGCAAAGACGGGAAACCACAGAGCAAGAAAGGTGTGGATTTAAAGAAGGCGGTCAGAATTGAGCGAGGAGAGCCTGAGAGCGCGTATATCCACCGAAACGTCAAGCAGCCACATGAAGACCAGCCCAAAGAAATAAAAGCCGCTGAGAGGCGTTTATCTGGCGTTTTAGAGTCAAGTCCGAATATCAGCATCAAACCTGTTACTGCGGAAATTATTACGAAACGGACTTGGTGGAAAACAAAGGTACGCAGGATTAGTGTTTATGCTGCATCCCAGGTTGATAATGCGCTGAAAGAAGCGGCGGCAAAAACTGAAAAACACGTCAAAAATGCAAGCTAGCATGGAACGCACAAACAATGAGCTAGCTAGGGAAAGGGCTGTAAGCTCGAATCTAAGAAAACGATTTCGGGGAGTCCCTACTTTTGCGAAAGCTCATTTTGGGCGTCCAAGC
>NZ_BDMN01000289.1 GCF_002189065.1 Bathymodiolus platifrons methanotrophic gill symbiont | reverse complement strand
CCCATGCCATGGCTTCAAATAGCAGAGTGAAACCACTGCCGGGGCGAGCCCAAGGGACTTCTACAGTACGAACTTTCCCGTCCGTTGTTGTGATGCGAGGAACAGAGCAATGTAGATAGCAAGAATGCTCAAAGAAGCTCAAGTGTTGCCATTGCCGATCGACTGTATCATGCACTGGGCAGAGAACCCCCGATTCATCAGCAAAACGGGCGCCTGGTTCAAAACCTATCTGCAAATGAAGTTCATTCTGTTCTAAAATATTGTCGTTTGAAAAGATAATTTCTTCCACTTTCCAAGGCGATTGTAAGCCTAAAGCCATACTAAATAAAGATTCATTATTCATGGTATTATTATCGCACTACCCACTAGGATTCACATAGAGCCTAAAAATTGGATGTGGGGGTTAAATTTAACAAAGGGTACAAATGCTCGGGCAAACCAGCCTGTAAAACTTAGCGTATTACTAATTAGAAATTTTTAGAAAATAAAAGGTTCTGTCACAATAAACTTCAATATAAAGGATAAACAAATGAGTATTAAAATATTAGCAACCCTTTTGATGACGGTATGGGTAACGACTATATCCGCCCATGGGTGGGAGGATGCAGGTCCCCTGACTTTAAGTGGAGGGGGTGACGAGGGCACGGTTGGGTATGAACTATCTTGTGATGAGCAAAGATTACGCGATCCCTCAATGACAGATGAAGAGTACACCGATTTCTTATTAGAATTTCAAGACTCTGAATGTGCAACTGTTTTTAAGGTTGGAGACATTGGTTTTGGTGGCGGACGTGTATACTTTGTAACTGAGGATGGTAGACATGGGATGGAGATAGCCCCGAACCATCACACAACTGTAGAGTATGGGTGTTGGAATGTAGCCCTTGAAGGTGCTAGAGATAAAAATTTTGGTGCGGGTGCATCTAATACAGACATAGCAAAAGAAAACAAATGTAATAGTTATTATGGAGGTTCTTCTGCAATTGATGTGTTACGGAACTACGATTCTGGAGGCGTTAAGGATTGGTATATACCCTCTATGGGAGATTTAGAAGAAATCTATAGTGCATTAGGTGCTTATACGGTAACAGAGAAAGGAGACGCGCATCCTTCTTTCCCTAAATTCTTCTGGTCATCCTCAGAAGCTGATGGATCTTGGATGTATGGGTTTAATCTAACAAATGGTACAAAGGCTAAGGCACATAAAATTATTAAACTTAGCTTATTACTAATTAGAAATTTTTAGAAAATAAAGGATAAACAAATGCTTATTAAAATATTAGCAACCCTTCTGATGACTGTATGGGTAACGACAGCGTCCGCCTATGGGTGGGAGGATGATGACCCCCTGCTTTTAAGTGGAGGGGGTCACGAGGCCAAGGTTGAGTATGAACTAACTTGTGATGAACAAAGAGCGCGTGACCCCTCAATGACAGGTGAAGAGTACACCGATTTCTTATTAAAATTTCAAGATACTGATTGTGCGAAGATCTTTAAACCCGGAGACATTGGGTTTGGAGGGGGTAAGGTATTTCATGTCACCGACGAAGGTCGGCATGGGATGGAGATAGCCCCTTACCACCACACCTCAGTAGAGTATGGGTGTTGGTATGTGGGTCTTGAAGGTGCAAGAAATCAAGCCTTCGGGGCAGGTAAATCTAATACCGAGGTAGCACTAGGAAAAAATTGTGTTTCCCATTACGGAGGCTCTTCCATATTTGATGTTTTAAGAAACTTCGATGCTGGAGATTTTAGAGACTGGTATATTCCGTCTTATTACGAGTTAAAAGAGATCTACAGGGTCTTAGGTCCTTATACCGTAACAGAGAAGGGATCCGCTCAACACTCTTACCCACAGTTCTTTTGGTCGTCCTCTGAATCTTATGCAATCTGGATGTGGGGTTTGAATTTAACAACTGGTAAAAATGCTCTCGCAGGACACTCTAAGAAACTTAGCGTATTACTAATTAGGGATTTTTAGAAAACGGAGGATACACAAATGCGTATTAAAATATTAGCAACCCTTCTGATGACTGTATGGGTAACTACCGCATCCGCCCAAGGGTGGGAGGATGACAATGCCAAGGTTGAGTATGAACTATCTTGTGATGAACAAAGAGCGCGTGACCCCTCAATGACGGATGAAGAGTACTCGGATTCCTTATTAGAAGTTCAGGACTCGGAATGTGCGCGTGTTTTTAAGGTTGGAGACATTGGTTTTGGGGGCGGGCGAGTGTTCTATACCACTGACGGAGGGCGACATGGAATGGAGATCGCCCCTAACCATCACACAACCGTATCGTATGGGTGTGTGAATGTAGCTCTTGAAGGCGCAAGAGATAAATCTCTTGGTGCGGGTGTATCCAATACAGACGTAGCACTAGCAAAGAATTGTGTTACTTTTTATGGTGACACTACCATATTTTATGTTCTAAGAAACTTCGATGCTGGAGATCTTAGAGACTGGTACATCCCATCTTATGGCGAGTTAGAAGAAATCTACAAGGTCTTAGGCCCTTATACCGTAACGGAAAAAGGCGGCGCACACCCTTCTATCCCACAGTTCTTCTGGTCATCCTCAGAAGATTATAAAAATATGATGTCGGCGTTTAATCTAACGACCGGTCAAACGGGTACGGCACATAAGGCTGTGAAACTTAGCGTATTACTAATTAGAAATTTTTAGAAAATATAAGGATAAACAAATGAGTATTAAAATATTAGCAAGCTTTTTGATGACTGTATGGGTAACGACTGCATCCGCCTATGGGTGGGAAGATGGCGATCCACTGACTTTAAGTGGAGACGGTGGCGAGGCATCGGTCGAGTATAAACCTACTTGTGATGTGCAAAGACAACGTGACCCCTCAATGACAGACGAAGAGTACTCGGATTTCTTATTAGAATTTCAAGACTCGGAATGTGCGCATGTTTTCGCGGTGGGGGACATTGGATTTGGTGGTGGACGAGTGTTCTATACCACTGACGAAGGACGTCATGGCTTAGAAACCGCCCCTACGGATATTAAACCTCTAGAGTGGGGTTGCTTTGATCAGTCTATAGAGGGTGCAAAAGAAATGAAAATAGGAGCGGGCAGAGACAATACCGCAGCTATAATAGATGAAAGTTGTACGAGTTATTTTGGAGGAGGTATTATATTTGACGATATAGTGGATTATAACGGGGGTGGGTTCCAGGACTGGTACGTCCCTTCGTCTTACGAGCTGTATAAGATCTATGAGGTGCTGGGCTCTCATAAGGTGGTTGAAGAATCTACGCCGTGTTCTTCTTATCCCCAGTATTTCTGGTCATCCACGGAATATAATAGCAGGTACATCTACACTATAAACTTGGATACAGGAAGTAAAGTATATGCTGAGAGAGGGTTGACACTTAGTACATTACCAATTAGGAGCTTTTAGGGGTATGAATTAATGAATAAATTTAGATTATTTTTTTTAGTGGCGTGTCTGTCCCAAACGATGCTCGCTAAAGCAGAGGGAATACACCCTCTGTTTGCCGCAGATTCAAAAACCAATATCTCGGACGAGTTTATTGAGGACGAGTCTGAGTATTGTTCTCAAATGCGTTCCGTTTATGGGTTGACTAAAGTCGGTCGTGCGGAGCATATAAGTGCTTTGCAGGAAGGTGAATGTGCAATTACTTATAAGGTTGGCGATTTAGGTCCCGCAGGTGGTCGAGTGTTCCATACTACTGAGGATGGCATTCACGGGTTAGAGTCAGCCCCTAATGATATTCAAGAGCTTGAGTGGGGGTGTCACAGCATCCAAATCGATGACGCGTCAGGAGTTAAGATCGGGGATGGGAAATCTAACACTGAAATATTGGCCACTTTAAACTGCACAAGCGTGAGTACGTGGGGTGGCAGAACTGTAGTTGACGCTGTTCAAAATCACGAAGTAAATGGGTTCTCGGATTGGTTCATACCTTCTAGGGATGAGATGATACACATGTACTCCGTGCTAACTTCAAAGGGGGTAGGTAATTTTGCCAACACTCTATATTGGATTTCCACGGTTTCACCCGACTTTGGTAGCAGATGGACTTTGATGTTTAACGGTGGTAACGGGAGTGTAAAGTGGGGTAACGGGAGTCTTTTGTGGGGTGAGCGGAGTCTTAGAAAACCCTTTAGACCTATACGGTCATTCTGATCCTTTATGTCTAAGGAAACCCTATTTTCAGATGTATAAATTTTAGGAAAAATAAATGAATATTAAGTTAATAATGGGTCTTATCCTTTTTGGATGGTTCTCTACATCCTTCTCAGACGTTGGGAAAATTGAGGTTATAGACTCAAATGATTTTGAGGAGACCAAACTCGGTCCCGAATATGAAGCTGTTTGTGGGGAGATGAGAGAACGATCTCCCTCCATGACGGATGAAGATTACGCATCCTTCTTATATTATTTTCAAGAAACGGAATGCGCGCATATTTTCCAGTTGGGGGATATTGGTTTTTCTGGAGGACGTGTGTTCCATATCTCTAATGGTGGACGGCACGGTCTGGAGACCTCTCCGGTTCACATACGGCCTCTTGAGTGGGGCTGCGTTAAAGTACCCGTAAGGGATGCAAGGGGTGTGTACATAGGAGCGGGTCGTGGCAATACTGAGGCTGTCATAGCAAAAGGTTGCGATAGTTACTATGGGGGGATCACCGCTTTCGAGGCCATAAGTGACTATACAGCTGCGGGGTTTTCGGATTGGTACATTCCGTCGGCATCCGAACTTCATAGGGTCTTTGATATTTTAGGTGTCCAGGAGGCCTCTGAAAATATTTCTAGCACACCTTTCCCAAGATACCGTAAATATTTCTGGTCGTCCTCGGATGCGAATGAACGTAAGAATTCAAAGAGCTTCGGCATGAATTTGACGACTGGTTCAAAACTCCGTGCGGATAGAGCTTTGAGGTTTAGTGTTCTTCCGATTAGAAACTTTTAGGGAATCCACATTAACCAAACCCTAAAACAATTTAGAGGATATTAAAAATGAAATTATTAACACTAGGTGGTACAGCCTTACTTACTTTTTTCGCAACGGTGAATGTTAACGCGGAGTCCTCCGTAGGGTACGAGGAGGCCACGTTTGAAATGGGAGGTCAAGGCCCGGCTGGAGGGGTTATATTCTACCTGACAGATGATAAGCTTCACGGAATGGAGTCTGCGGGGTATCTGAAAGACTCCCAAGGGCTGTATACACTAGCAGAATGGGGCTGTAACGATATTTATAAGGACGTAGGATTTGGCGTAAAGCTTGGCGAAGGAAAGGAAAACTCCTTGGAGCTATTGGAAGAATGTAGTTCCGAGAGGGGTGGATTGATCGCCGCAAAGCACGCTGATAATTATGTCCAGAACCAATACTCCGACTGGTATCTACCCTCGCAAGATGAGCTTAGCAAATATAGCTACCTGATGTGGGACTCGGGTCAGAAAGTCGTAGACTCCTCTGCGGACATCGAACACTACTGCACCTGGAGTTCAACTAATTACTTCTGGAATGCCATTGGTGCGGGATATGCCCAGGGGATAACTCAAGAATTCGATGAATACTACAGCATGTATATATCGGGCAGAGCACGTTCAAAAGAGTGCGCAATAGTTCCAGTAAGAAATTTCTAACATAGTGTTTAGAGACTTTTACTGGATTCAACATTCAACAATTTAGAGAATACTAAAAATGAAATTATTAACACTAAGGGTCCTAGCCCTACTTACATTTTTCGCAACGGTGAATGTTAACGCGGAGTTCTTCATAGATTCCTCCGTAGAGTAAGCAATACTATATCCCCCCCCTTAAATTGTGACTCCAATAAGGACTCTTCAACACGGATGAAATACATAAGTTAATTATGCGTTTTGGCTTGATCAGGAGACAGGATTTAAGAGTTTAAAGAAGACCCATTTTAAGGAAATAAATAGTCTTAACGTAGCTATCTCGATAACCTCTGCCACTCTATCGAGAGCAGTCCCCGAATCTTTGAAGCATACTTTATTTATTCCCCCTTAGGTATGCCGCTCACTCGAGCCATAAAACAAGACCTACTCCCCGCTATCCGCGCATATCTCACTCTCGCTTTACACCCCAACAGGTGCCCTTGGTGGCTTTGTCGTACAGACTTAATTATGCCGTAAAGTTCAGTCATGGTTTTATTACAAGGCAAGAGCCTACAGCCCGCGTATTCATTGAAAAAGGGGAGAGATAACCTGTTTATACAACACAAACTATTTATCTCTCCCCTTTTCCAGAAAACACGGGTTCCACATTAACCAAACCCTAAAACAATTTAGAGGATATTAAAAATGAAATTATTAACACTAGGTGGTACAGCCCTACTTACTTTTTTCGCAACGGTGAATGTTAACGCGGAGTCCTCCGTAGGGTACGAGGAGGCCACGTTTGAAATGGGAGGTCAAGGTCCAGCTGGTGGAGTTATATTCTACCTGACAGATGATAAGCTTCACGGTATGGAGTCTGCGGGGTATCTGAAAGACTCCCAAGGGCTGTATATGCTAGCAGAATGGGGCTGTAACGATATTTATAAGGACGTAGGATTTGGCGTAAAGCTTGGCGAAGGAAAGGCAAACTCCTTGGAGCTATTGGAAGAATGTAGTTCCGAGAGGGGTGGATTGATCGCCGCAAAGCACGCTGATAATTATGTCCAGAACCAATACTCCGACTGGTATCTACCCTCGCAAGATGAGCTTAGCAAATATAGCTACCTGATGTGGGAATCGGGTCGGAAAGTCGTAAACTCCTCTGCGGACATCGAACACTACTGCACCTGGAGTTCAACTAATTACTTCTGGAATGCCATTGGTGCGGGATATGCCCAGGGGATGACTCAAGAATTCGATGAATACTACAGCTTGTATACATCGGGCAGAGAACGTTCAAAAGAGTGCGCAATAGTTCCAGTAAGAGATTTTTAACATAGTGTTTAGAAACTTTTATGGATTCAACATTAAACAATTTGGCTTCCCGTCTAAGCCGGGACACCCAGTATTATGGATTAAAACGCCAAGATGGAACAACCGCTTCTAAACGTTCGCTGTTAATCCTGGATGGATTGAAATTACTGGGTGTCCCGGCTTAGATGGGAAGCCCGTTTCAGATACGTACGAGGTGGCACTGGAGGAATCGGACGAGGTGGCACTGGAGGAGCAAGTTCAGGGTCAGTGTCAGGGTCCAAAAGCTTCCATTGTTCATACGTATGAACCTTTTTACCCGCAGAAGAATCGTCCAAAATCTTCCATTGTTCATATGTATGAACCTTTTTACCCGCAGAAGAATCGTCAAAGGGATTGCCTTCTCCCGTTGGGGCATCTTCATTCGCATCGGGATCGTCAAAGGGATTGCCAAAGGAATCGTGAAAGGGGTTGCCAAAGGAATTGCCTTCTCCCGTTGGGGAATCTTCATTCGCATCAGGATCGCCAAAGGGATTGCCTTTTGGATCTTCACTTACTACAAAAGAACTGGCGGACGACCCCAAAGAATTAGGAGGGGCATCGATATTAGCTTGGAGAGCGGCATCTCTGGACCAGTAGCTAGGACCACTCACCCTTTTTTTGCGTGGCGGCTTGGGCGGCTTTATTGAATCTTTGTTGAACCCTACCTTACTTTGCGTATTTGAAGAACGGACTCTAGTTAAGTTTTCACTGGATGTTTTTGAACCGAGATGTCTATTCTTAATACTCCACTTTTTAGAAACAGTACTCTGAATATTTTCTACTTCCATTTCCCCTGAAGGGTCTGATGACGAGATAACTTGCCCGTTACCATAAACGTATTGAGAGAAGAACTGTTTACGCGGATCTTGCGTTAGGAAGCGCCCTGTTGTCAAACTCAAGTATCTAGCATGGAGGTGACTAAGGTTCCCCATGCTCGGTTGGTCAAGAAACATATTAGCCTGCACTAAACAGGGTAAGAATAATAGTAGTATTTTAATCAAAATAATGATTTTTTGGGTTCTGTCGCAAGAACTTATTATGACGGTAAAGATTGGTCATAACTTGTCAGGTTTCACGAGGTTGTATCCTGATTTTTTAAAAGTTCAGCTCGAAACATATCGGGGAATTTTCTAAAAACTTCTGGATTTATTCTATACCAACATTGAAGAGCTTCAAAGGGCGTTCTTACCTTTAATTCTCTTTTTAGGCTACCATGCCTTCGGTTAAGGTTGTAATACACTAAAAACTTATCTAAATCGGCTTTTAATTCAGCTTCATCTTTATAAGCTGAAGTTTCCCAATTATTGAGTAGCTGAAATACACAATGCTGGTGTATCGAGGTTTATTGTCTCGGGACGCTAGTAAAAACTATGCACTTTAGTGCAAGACTTTAGTTGATACACACTTTTTTGTACAATGTGTTAATGAATGAACAAAGGCACGGTAGTCATACAGTAAGTATACTAATGGTACATATAGTTTGGGTGACTAAATATCGCTACCCTGTTTTGCAAGGTAATATCCAAAAGCGTTGTAGAGAGTTAGTGATGCAGGTTTGTGATGCTGAAGATGTAAGGATTCTAAAAGGTGTTGTGAGTAAAGATCATGTCCATATGCATATAGAATATCCCCCAAAATTATCAGTTAGTAATTTTGTGAAGAGAGTAAAGGGTAGAACCTCTCGAATCCTGCAAGGTGAGTTTCCCGAATTGAAAAAACGATATTGGGGGAAACATTCTTGGGCAATAGGGTATGGAGCCTGGACAACGGGTAATGTAACGGAAGAGTTGGTACAAGAGTATTTAGAGCACCA
>NZ_BDMN01000288.1 GCF_002189065.1 Bathymodiolus platifrons methanotrophic gill symbiont | reverse complement strand
CAGGCGCGCCATGCTACCTCACGAAATTCCGGGACTCCTGTCGCCGTAATTCGTTCACCTACGCAGCGAATAGGAGATGCTCCAGCCGCCCTGCGTCCGCCACAGACTGAGCACAAAGCAGCTCAGTCATGGCTACCTCAAATGGCTCTACGGCTATTCGGGATAAAATTTTAGCCTCCCTCGCGCGCTATCGCGCACTTCGGATTGGCAAATTTCCCTGCGCCTTCTGGAGACTATCATCCCGTCCGGGGCTGACAGCGGCAGCACCTGGGCTTCTTGAAAGAGCAAAGCAACCACTATGCAGCTTATATTGCCTCTATCCACCTCGTTGCAATACGGTTTTGCATGCTCATAAGTGCAAAACAAAACAGCGGGGCTTCTGGGTTTGCCGAAGCGCGCAGCTCACTGAGCCACAACCTGAGGGATATAAACTATGCGGCTCGTCTCTGGCAAGTTTTTAAGGCCATCATTACGGGCGCATTAAATGAACTGAAAGAGCTGCTCGGCGATGCGCTCACTTTGGTACTGGAAACCATTGAACAGCATATAAATTGCTTTTTTATACAAGCCCTGCAACTTGACCCTAAAACCTTACGGTTGGAGGCGCAATAAATCAATGACATATACATAAATTTGGGGTCAAAAATGAACCCCGAAACTTTAGTATTTAAAAGATAAAAGCTCGCGTCCACACACTATTAAACGCTCTTTAAGCGACGTGGGAAGAGAGGTCATTAGGGTTGTAAGAACCTTAACCTGGATAGAGCTTGATGATTTGGTGGATAGCGTACTACCGTCTATCCCTAATGCGAATAGGAGTAACGTTTACCGAACTCTGAAAGCTTTTGATATCAACAAAGTTCCAGAAGAAAAAAAGGAGCAAGCCAAGAAATTCAAAGAATACGAACCTGGGTATTTGCATATAGATGTGACGTATTTGCCTAAGCTAGAAGATATCAAATATTACCTTTACGTTGCGATTGATAGAGCGACACGACTGATGTACTTTAAGGTTTATACCAATAAAACAGCGAGCAATGCGGTTGATTTTTTAGACCGGTGCCAAGCATATTTCCCTTTTTATATCAGCCATCTATTAACGGATAATGGGGCTGAATTTACAGACAAGTTCACCAATAGAAAAAACAAAGCCAGTGGAAATCATGAGTTTGATATGGCCTGTATTGAGGGACACATTGACCACAGGTTAACAGCTCCCGCCACACCTAAAACCAATGGGATGGTTGAGCGTGTTAACGGAACGATCAAAGATCAAAGATGCCACGATTAAGGTCTTAACTTATAAACTGAAGTTTCCCAATAATTATTTATGGTAAAATTGAAACTATGCTACAACTATATGAAAAAAATAGTCTTTTCATTCGTTTCAAATGCTATTGCCTAAGGGGAATTAAGTAGGGGTTTGCTATAAACATGGCAAAACCACCTAAAATAAACCTCGATACACCAGCATTGTGTATTTCAGCTACTCAATAATTGGGAAACTTCAGT
>NZ_BDMN01000287.1 GCF_002189065.1 Bathymodiolus platifrons methanotrophic gill symbiont | reverse complement strand
CTCGCTGTCAGCCCCGGACGGGATGATAGTCTCCAGAAGGCGCAGGGAAATTTGCCAATCCGAAGTGCGCGATAGCGCGCGAGGGAGGCTAAAATTTTATCCCGAATAGCCGTAGAGCCATTTGTGGTAGCCATGACTGAGCTGCTTTGTGCTCAGTCTGTGGCGGACGCAGGGCGGCTGGAGCATCTCCTATTCGCTGCGTAGGTGAACGAATTACGGCGACAGGAGTCCCGGAATTTCGTGAGGTAGCATGGCGCGCCTATGCTGTGCTTTTTCTTGGTAGATATTTTGATAATGTGCCATTGCTTCGGAAATTGTGAGGGCTGACAGTTCCAAGGCTTCAAGTTCTCGCATGATGGGCTTTAACTGCTTGATGATGAAAAGGCGGTGCTGTGTCGATTGGGTCGGCGGTAATTGTCTGATTACCCGCTTACCGTCCAGCCAGTCGATTAAATCCATTTGCTTCATGCGCTCGGCTTTCTTTTTTTGGATATTTTGGGAACGATGATAAACGCAGATTTTTAAAATTGCTTTAATTTATCCACAAGGCACTTTTACAAGGTTAAATATAAAAGGTTAAATAAAGGAAAGGATAGGGGATTTTGACAAGTAAAAATATCTTTATATTTCAATTAATTATATTAAAAATAATTTTTTAACTGCACGGCATACCTATATGTTTATTTTGACTTATCCACAAGGATAGCTTCCCGTTTTTTCTTTGCGGCACTAGCGGCTTTTTGTTCGCTACAAAAATCAAGTGAAGCCGTCACCGTATATTTTACATCTACGATTTTTCGGCCTTCCTTAATTTCCTGCACTTCATGGAACATTAAAACGCCTTTTCTTTTGAGTTCGTTTAGTGCATCAATCATTTTTTTGCGATTGTTGCGTTCGGTTTTGCCTTCGAGAAAACGGCTTGAATTTTTTACGAACGAAAACATAAAATGATGGGTTTCTGTCATGCTTGCGTATTTGTAATGATGCACAAATCTTTTATAAAGCCACCTAGAAAGCTGGGTGTTTAAACTCATAAGACGGTCAATATTAAACTGCCGATATTCTAGTTTGTCGATTGCATGGGATATAAAAAGCGGTAATCGGGCGGCGTGTAACGCTCCTGTATCTTCTATATATTCCTCGCGGTCAACCGTCACAAGGTCTTGCAGTATTGCCCCTCTCCATAACTTTTTTTTGCCTTTAGAAAGCGTCAACATGCAAAGACTCATAACTTGTATGGCTTGTTTTATTTCGTTAAGGTTGCGGGTTTTACCGCGTTTCTTGAGTTCCTTTTGAACCATATACAAGGTGAATTTTACCCATGTTTCAGACTTCGTGGGGTCATGTATTCCGTAATTTTGATCAGTAAGAATTTTTTTAAGTGCTTCTTCTATAAGTTCCTCAGTCACACTTGGGAAAAATGCCTTATAGCCGCCGTTCTCCTGCTTTATTAAAGCGGGGTGAATGGTTATAGTACAATCTATATCCTTAAAGGTGTAAGGCTGCTCATAGGGGTCTGCATGGCCTGTTGGTGTGCGTAACTTCTCAACTTGTGCAGGGGTAAAAAAATACTTGGGTATACTCTCCCAAAGTTCAACCGTATTTGAAACGCTTTCAAGATCATTTGTTATAAACTGGCTAAACAAATCCATTTGAACGCTTTTAATAGCCTTACTTGGCGGTTTTTTTATTACCTTTTCTACAGCTTTCTTTTTAGCTGATTTCTTCTTGGTGTCTGCCATTTTCTTTTTCCCCTTGCCAAACTTTTTCCCTTTATCAAAATATCGCGGGTTGCTTCCATCATAATAAGGTATAAGTACAGCGTCCTTTATTTCAAGCTGCGTAACACATGCCTTTGAAAATTCAATCATGCTATGACCTCCTTTTGAGTGGTTCGTTTTCGGTTCATTGAGCCTTAAAAATTTTCAGCAAAAAATTAATACAAATACATCAAACAATAGTAATATTATAAATGCATATTACATGATAACAATAAAAGCATGATTGCAATATTAATACTAACTGCATAATAAATACTACTAATGAGATTCCTTATACTCTGCAAACATTTCTAAAAATAAAGCGTTCATTGATTGCCCTCTAATTGAAGCCATAGCCTTAAATTCATTTTTTACCGTTTCAGGGATTTTTATTTGTAAAGGTATTATGGCATCGGGTGGCGTTTGCCCTGTGGCTTTGTTGCTTTTCATTTCGCTAGCTTTTTTTACTACCCGCTTAACTGGTGTTTTCTTTTCGGTTGGTGGTGCGATTTTAGCCATTTTTACTTACTCCTTTTTGATTTTTTATCTTGCGTATTGATTGCTGCATCAACAATTTGCTGAATAATTTTATCTGTCTTTTCATTCAGCCCCTTATATTTGGTTTCGTTCAAAGTCCGCCCCGTGTCCATTGCCTGACTATATGCTGTTTTAAAGGGTATATACCCCTGTGATACGTTAAACGCCCAATTCTTTATAGTCTGGCGTGTGTCCATTGCTTCGCGCTCTCCGTTATCAGGAACTTTATCAACTACAAACAACATAGACGTGCGGGAAATCCCTTTGTTAATTAACTCGGTAGCTAGGTTTAAAGTCGGCTCTAAATCATCAGCATTCACACCCACGGGGATTACGATTAAATCCGAAGCCTTTGCAACGGTTAAAAGATGAGCATCAGCAAAAGCCTTACCATCAATAACTAATAAATCTGATATATCAGCGGCTTTTAATGCGGCTTTTGGCTCTCGATATAAAGCAACCTCTAAAGCTGGCTCTAACTCTGCATCACTCCTACGCCCCGCCCAATTGAAAACAGTTTTTTGTATGGTGTCCATGTCTGCAACATGGACACTCCAACCACTACGGACAAACTCAACAGCAACCGCTCGCGCTACAGAGCTTTTCCCTGTCCCGCCTTTTTGCCCTAAGAATGAAATTATCATTTTCATTACTCCTATATGAAACATTAAAGATATTAAAATCATTAAAATCATTAAAAACACTATAACAAATAAAAATAATAAAAACAATACTAATGATAAAAAATATTTATTATTTCTTTTATCATTAAATATATAAACATGAAAGCATGCTTTTGTTGTTTTTAATGCTAATATAAGGAAAATAATCCTATTTATTTGTAGTAGTTTGTAGTAATATTACTACTACTATATTACTGGTGAAATCATGGAACGCAAAAGCAAGGTGACACAAGCGACAGTTAATGCTGCATGTGAACAATTACAGGCTGATAGTAAAAACGTGACTGTAAACGCAGTTATATCCATTACAGGCGGTTCTTTCTCTACTGTGGGGGCTATGGTCAAGGCTTGGAAGGAAGAACAGGCAGCGCATATTGCACCATTAATGCAAATGCCTGAAAGTGTTACCAATGCCATGCACAAAGCCGCTTTTGATATTTGGGCGGCTGCGTCTACTCTGGCGGGGGAATCTGTCGAACGTATCCAGCATGAAACAGGGGAGGCCATAACCAAGGCAAAGGTGGAACTGTCAGAATATGCGGGGGAGGTCTCAAGGCTAGAGCGTGAATTAGAGCAAGCGAATATAAAAGCGTTGGAAATGCAAAAAAACCTCGATGCAGCGCAAGAAAAAGCGGTTAAAATTACGGCAGAAAATGCGGGTTATGTTGCACAGCTAACCGAAAAAGATCATCAATTAATCAGCCTTAAAGCCGATTATGCCAAGCTGCAAGGGGAACTTGTGGAGATTGCCAAGGCTGCAACTAAACCAGCACCAAAGAGAACCACAAAAACACCGCCTAAAAAGGCGGCTGAATAGGGCAGGGGGCAAGGGTATTTAGAGTCATAATAATGAAGTCGAATTGTAAATTTGAAGATACTTAAGATAAGAAAATAAAATAGTTGCAAACGACAGAATAAACACTTAAGATGACTTTAAGTACCTTACTTAAGATGGAAAAAACCATATGATTGTTGCCAACAAAGCCAAAATTTATGCAGAAGATAATTTCCAAGCGTTTTACACAGATGCAGAAGAAATACGTTTGCTAATGCTTGATCTTTTGGGAAATGTCCATGGACAAGAAATTTTAGAACCTTGTGCGGGGGAAGGCTCTTTCATTAGAGGCCTGAATGGAATTCCAAAAGAAGTTACCGCTATAGATATAGATTCTAAACACATCAATATCCTCAATAATGTTTTTCCTGCATGGGTTAAAACGATTCATTCAGATTTTATAGATCAGTTTGTTTCTGATAGTCTACCCAAAGAAAATTTCCAGAATAAAAAATATGATGCAACAATATGTAATCCACCTTATGGCCTGAAATTTTCAGTAGAATATAGAAAAGAAATTAAGAAGAAATATCCAAGTATTTATGCCCGTGAGTCTTACGGATTATTTATGCACTTCGGTATATTTTTGCTAAAAAATTTAGGTCGCTATGTTTTTATTGTACCCGATACATTCTTGACCAGCACAAATCATAAATCCTTACGGAAATTTTTAGCACATGAAACACAGCTAACCCATATCATACAATTCAAATCAAAAAGATTTGAAACAGTAAACTTTGGCTATGGAAACCTATGTATTATTGCTGGCATAAAAGGAAATATGGATAACAACAATCAAGTTATATGGGTTGATGCAACAAAATCACAAGAACCGATTACTCATGATATTTTCAAAAACGTTGCCACTATATCTGGCACAGAATTTCTACAAAATATTGAGTATGGCTGGATACATCCAGACCATAAGAAGAAAATTAAATTTACTTGTGACACAAAACCGCTAGGCGATTTAACCGAATGTAAAACTGGAATATACACGGGCGATAATAATAGATTCTGTGCTTACGATGAAGAGAAGCCACCTAGTAGAATTAATGGGCATCCAATTCAGTGGAACGATAAAGTATTTGTATCTAACTTGTCTTCAAAAGAAAAAAAAGAAGGATTAAATAACGAAAAACATTACGTGCCTTTAATTAGAGGAGGGCATCGAGAACCCTTCTCTGAAACTGGACATGCTATTAACTGGAGCAATGAAGCTGTTAATTTTTACGATAAAGATAAAAAGGCACGTTTACAAAATTCTGCCTATTATTTTCGTAGCGGCCTTGCCATTCCTATGGTGACATCTGGTCGAATATCTGCGTCATTAATGAAAAACGCCATATTTGACCAAGGCGTTGTTGGCGTTTTTCCAAAAGATGATAAATGGTTAGATTTTCGGTAGTGGGTTAAATCTGTTATTTCACTTAAATAATTAGGAGAAGTAAAAGGTTTACATCATAATTCCTCGAATGAAATGTTATCAAGAAGTAAGTTGCCACAATTGTCGCTGT
>NZ_BDMN01000286.1 GCF_002189065.1 Bathymodiolus platifrons methanotrophic gill symbiont | reverse complement strand
TACCGCTATCTATTAGATTTTAAATTTGACCGTAACCAACACAGCCATGTTTTCTATCGCTGGTTTAATGAAGTTCCTGTAATATTTTTGCTAGCGATTGTTATATTGGCAGTGGTTAAGCCTTTCTAAGAAAGGCTGTACGTAACAACTTAAACACAATGAAACGCGGATCTTTAGTCCGCTGTTATAAATGCAGACTAAAGAGTTTTGTCACTCAGAGAAAAAATCACTTGTTACAAACAAGTTTTTGTTGCGTTTAATTGCGCTCAAAAATCTAATATCCCACACAGCCATACAAAACAAAATTAAGCTATCGCCTGCTTGCATGTTAATTTCGGCGCAACCACATCTCCGTTATAACGCAGTATTGAATTATGCCCTGTGCTGCCCGCTAAACCACCGTGCAAACCAAAGCCAGGCTTTAAGCGGTGACTGGATAAAATACTTACGGTCATAGAATCTAAAAATCTTATTTTTCTAATCACACCATTACCACCATGATGCTTGCCATTACCACCACTATTTTTACGTATGCAGAATTCTTCTAATACTACTGGAAAACGCCATACATCCGTCAAAATCAGCACTAGCGCCTGCACCACCGCAGATAGTTTCGTAATACTGGCAATCCTCATTGCCAAAGGTTACATTATTCATGGTCCCTTGTGAAGCTGCTAAAACACCTAAAGCACCATACAAACAATCAACAATATATTGAGAGGTTTCCACATTACCCGCCACTACCGCAGCAGGATACTCTGGATTTAGTATTGAGTTTTTTGGAATAATGATTTTTATAGGTTGCAAACAGCCTGCGTTTAAAGGAATATCGTCTTTAACTAAAGTGCGAAAAACATATAATACCGCGGCCTTACAAACAGCAGCAGGCGCATTGAATTGCTAGATAATTGCTTACTCGTCCCAGTGAAGTCAATAGTTGCTGTTCTTTGTTTTTGATTTATTTTTATAGAAACGACAATTTTCGCTCCATCATCCAGGGTATTTTCAAAACGTCCATTTGCCAGGCGACTCAATAACTGGCGCACAGATTCGGCCGCATTATCTTGCACATGCTGCATATAACTTAATACTGTAGCCAGAGTGTTCGGGGAGTCGCTATTTTTGCGAAAGCTTGTTTTGGGCATCCCAGCCCAAGCAAGCGGCAAAAACTTAACGCGACCACTTATGCCTCCGGCGGCCCCGATTCGTCCTCGTCACCTCGTCCCGACCCAACAAGGGGTCGGAACATAGGCTCCAAATGACTTGACGCCGTGTCGGATGGCCTTTTATTTTGTCTCCACCTTCGCTATCGCTCAGACTCCGACAAAACAACCGGCCCTACGGCTATCGCGGACTAAAAATCTTCACTTCGCTAAAGCTCCGTTTCCAGGATTTTCAGCGATAGCAGATAACGTCGGGAAGTGGGGTTTATGCGACAGAACCCTAAAAAGGGTTCTGTCGCAATAATTATCAAAAGCGCAGACCTCCTGGTCTTCAGGCATAACTATCCTGCTAAAGCCATAAAC
>NZ_BDMN01000285.1 GCF_002189065.1 Bathymodiolus platifrons methanotrophic gill symbiont | reverse complement strand
AAAAGGGTATCATTACAAAATCAGAGGGATATGAAAAGAGTTACTTGAATTTCATGGGCAAAAAGTTTGTTATTCGTTGATTTTAATGTAATTTAATACTTAACTGGGGGGATTTATGTAAAGGTAGAGGTCTGGTGCTCTGACCTTGGGCATTAAATAATGCACAGGAGAAATCAAGACGTTCTTTGATATTGACTGAATAAGCTGTATTTTGTAACACAAAACCCATCTGTTCAGCTATGGACATAAATAGCTTATTAAATATCTCCAGCATCACCGGATCCACAGTCGTACCAATTGCAACTTGTCGCTGCACTGGACAGCAGCGTGTCAGGATCAGGTTTTTCTGCCCACTTACTTGTGCCTGCCAATCGGGCTCTACAATAGTGGTTCCTGTAGCCTCTATAATAATCGCTGCCCCCTGAATAACCTGACCGATCACAAGTGCATCACGTTGATAAACCGGCGCCTCATGATGCCTGTTATTACTGAACATCCGCGTACTCATAAAAGGTGTACCATTATGCTATTGCAAAGCATTATGCAAATAAGCTGACTGGGTGACCAGCTCATTTTTTACGACCACTTCTAAGCATAAGGATTCAATAATTAAGGCTTTGCCAGTATATACAAATCCAAACTGTTTCAGGTAAGCCTGTTCAAAGCTTATCAGCATAGTTTTTTTATCGGCAAAAGTAACAGCTAATGCTGTGTCGGTTCCTAAATAACGCAGACGTATTGTACTCATAAACTCAATAGACTGATGCGTGGAGGACTTTGCCAGCATTTCTTGCTTGCCTAGTGCTTGCATAATGGCGAACATTTCTTCCAGCTGCGTATAACTCAGACTATCAAAAGCTTGCTCTAATGCTTTATCTTTTAATAATCTAAAATCTGCCAACCCCATTCCATAAGCTGACAGCACACCTGCAAATGGATGCAGCAACACGCGCTGCATACCTAAGCTATCAGCAACTTTACAGGCATGTTGTCCACCCGCAGCTCCATAACAACATAAAGTATATTCAGCAACGTTATAGCCTTTTTGTACGGATATTTTCTTTATGGCATTCGCCATATTTTCAGTCGCTATACTGATAAATCCTTCAGCAATCTGTTCTGGGCTTTTATGTTTACCCGTAGCCCGTTGTATATCTTTCGATAAATCTAAAAATAGCTGTTTTGCTTTTGCAGAATCTAATGATAAATCTGCATTCTTGCCAAATACCGCTGGAAAAACAGGTAGTTTCCCAAGTATTAAATTAGCATCAGTAACCGTTAAGGGGCCACCACGTCTATAACTCGCCGGACCTGGATTTGCACCTGCCGAATCTGGCCCAACACGATAACGCATGCCATCAAAAAATAAAACTGACCCACCTCCTGCAGCTACCGTATGAATATTCATCATCGGCACACGAATTCTTACTCCAGCAACTTCTGCTTCAAACGCTGCCAGCCATGGAGAGCGAACGCGAGGGCTGGTAGTCCCCAGAAGGCGTAGGGCCGTTGTTTTGTCGGAATCGTAGCGCTA
>NZ_BDMN01000284.1 GCF_002189065.1 Bathymodiolus platifrons methanotrophic gill symbiont | reverse complement strand
TAGGCTTATCGGGTGGTGGGCATTCAATCTCCGCTTTGCCAAGTAATTCTCTGTATTGTACTTTCCATTTTTCTGCTTCTTTATGTAGTAGCATGCCACCTGCTTCATTGACGGCATCATTCATTTTTTCAAGTAGTCGTTTCATTTCAAGCGCCCACTCCTGTTTATCCTGCTCCCAGGCGCGCGTTAATTCCCTCAAATGATGTGCATTACAAAGCGAATGAGTACAGTCAGATTTATAGTAGGGCTTCCAATGATCATGACATAAAATCCCATGAAAATGGGGTAAAATTCCAATGTCATTCATTGCCTCTGTGCCACGTTTGGCATGGGGAAAGAAGTGTGTCCACTGATCATTGGAAGTCCCATGTAGCCAATGGCGCTTACCATTAATATTAATGCCTGTTTCATCCGCATGAATGCACGGTGATTCGACTAAGGAACGTGCACGAAATAACTTGAGCAAGTATTGAAAAAAACGCCCAGACTACGCAAAAATGTTTATGAAAAAACAAGATGCGTATAGAATTGCAAAATGATTGAAGCATACCCACAAAAGATAGAAACGCAGATGCAAGAACTATACAACCGTCTGCTAGAGAAACATAAACGCTTATATGCCGGTATTGAAGCCTTAAAACTAGCTTACGGTGGTGTCACTTATATCGCTAAGCTTTTTAATTGCTCGCGTAATACTATTAAACACGGGCTAGAAGAACTGGGTGCAGAAGAAATACTTCCTCGAATTCGCAACCGAAAAAAGGGCGGTGGTCGAAAGGCTATCCTTGATAAAGAGCCTGACATCAATGAGGTTTTTCTGTGTTTGATAAAAAAGCATACCGCTGGTAACCCAATGGATGAAACACAAAAATGGACGAACTTAACACGCGCTAATATGAGTGATTTATTAGCTCGTGAAGGCTTTAAAGTGAGCCGCAATGTTGTTAGAAAACTATTGAAAAACAATGGCTATGTGAAGCGCAAACCGTTAAAAAATAAAGCGGGTGGCGGACATGTGGATCGTAATTCTCAATTTGAGCGTATTGCCGAATTAAAAGATATCTATACTGCTGAGGGCAATCCTATCCTCAGTGTGGATACCAAGAAAAAAGAAAAAATAGGTAATTTGTCTCGTGAAGGTAAAATATATACCACTGAAACTATTGAGGTTTATGATCATGATTTTCCTTCATTAGCCGAAGGGGTTGCTGTACCCCATACAGTTTATGATCAAGCCCGCAATGAGGCTTATGTCACTGTCGGGACAAGTCGTGATACCAGTGAATTTGCCTGTGACTCGCTTCGGCATTGGTGGTACAACTACGGCATCTTATACTATGCTAATGCGACTTCCATTTTAATGCTGATGGATGGTGGCGGTAGTAATTCATCCCGTCACTATATTTTCAAGCAAGATCTACAAGCCTTAGCAACAGAAATTGGCGTTGAAATACGTGTTGCACATTATCCACCCTATACTTCCAAATGGAACCCGGTGGAACATAAGGCCTTTCCTCATATCACTCGCGCTTTGCAAGGTGTCGTATTAACAAGCCATCAACTCACAAAAGAATTGATAGAAACGACAACAACAAAGAAAGGTTTAAAAGTCTTTGCCTCTATTTTAAATAGAATTTATGAAACGGGTAGAAAGGTGGCGAAAGGGTTTAAAGAATCAATGACTATTATATTTGATGAGTTTCTTGGCCAGTGGAATTATGTCACTGTTCCTGAAAATTGATTTTAGAAGTTGCTCAAGTTATTTCATGCACGTTCCTTAGGTGACTGGTGGCTAAACCTGACTGCACTTGACGAAGATGAAACAGC
>NZ_BDMN01000283.1 GCF_002189065.1 Bathymodiolus platifrons methanotrophic gill symbiont | reverse complement strand
TATTAAATTAGCATCAGTAACCGTTAAGGGGCCACCACGTCTATAACTCGCCGGACCTGGATTTGCACCTGCCGAATCTGGCCCAACACGATAACGCATGCCATCAAAAAATAAAACTGACCCACCTCCTGCAGCTACCGTATGAATATTCATCATCGGCACACGCATTCTTACTCCAGCAACTTCTGTTTCAAAACTACGTTCTAATTCACCGGCATAATGAGCGACATCTGTTGAGGTGCCACCCATATCGAAAGCGATGATTTTATTAAAACCTGCCTGTTCAGCCGTAGCAATTGCACCAACGATACCTCCAGCAGGTCCGGATAAAATACTATCTTTACCTTGAAAACTATTGGCATCTGTTAATCCGCCATTGGATTGCATGAACATCAACTGGGTTTGCTGGCTAGCTTGCTGTGAATATTGTTGCAAGCCTTGGCTCACCCGTTCAACATAGCGTCTTAATAAGGGCGATAGATATGCATCTACGACCGTGGTATCACCACGGCTAACGATTTTTATAAACGGGCTGACCTGGTGCGAAACAGAAATCTGGGTAAATCCTATTTACTTAGCCAGACTGGCTAATTGCAGTTCATGTTCCGGGTATTTCCATGCATGCATTAAGACAATGGCGACAGATCGAAATCCTTGCTGAAACAATGCTTGTAATGCTGGCTCTACCTGATGTTTGTTTAGCGGAGTTAAAACTTCCCCTAATACATTTAAGCGCTCTTCAACTTCAATAACTTGCTGATAAAGTAGTTCAGGTAACTGAATATTCAAGGCAAAAATATCCGGGCGCTTCTGATAAGCAATGCGTAAACAATCTTTAAACCCTTGCGTAATCAATAAAACCGTTGGCTCACCTTTGCGCTCTAATAAGGCATTAGTACCTACAGTGGTACCCATTTTTAATACTGAAATATCGTTTGTTAGTCCATTATCTAAATGCAGCAGTTCTTTTATACCCTGCAAGGCCGCATCCTGATATTGTTCAGGATTTTCAGAGAGTAACTTACGACTGATTAATTCACCACCAGGTTTGCGGGCAATAATATCAGTAAATGTGCCGCCACGATCTATCCAGAATTGCCATTCTTTGTTGGGGCTGTTCATTAGTATTAGATGCTAGAGTTAATTAATCTGAAAAAACATTTTTTTGCGACTGCCATATACTAGGTCAGTCATTAGGCGATGACCACGTTATCATTTAATTGATGCGGGCGTAACTTTAGGCTGTTTATTATGCCATGGTAGCGGGCTAAAGCCACGCTCTACAGGCTACTCGTCAGTAACTATCTTTTTTTAAACGCTATTACCGGCTAATAAAACTTCCGGGAATGGAATTTTAATTCACTTAGCCTTTCACCAAGCCTGAATTTCTTGGTAATATACAGGCTACAGCCGAAGATACCGCAACTTGTACGATAAACTGGATGTTTTAATGAGTGACTTGCTTAAATTTTTTCAAGATACCTCTGCTCTCTATGGAAGTAATGCACCTTATATAGAAGACTTATACGAACAATATCTGGAAGAACCTGATTCTATAGAACAATCATGGCATGAAAAATTCTCCCAATTACCTGAGAAACATAATAAACGTGATATTGCACACAGCCCAGTCGTAGAACGTTTTGCTCTTCTAGCTACCTCTACCCCCTCTCGTATCGCCGAGTTGCAGGGTTTTACTGAGGAAAGTGTCAAAAAACAATCTGCTGTTGCCCGCTTGATTAATCATTACCGCTCCCATGGTCATGAAATGGCGACTAATAACCCGCTAGGTAAAATTCACCGTAATGTTCCTGATCTAGATCCAAATTATTATGGTTTATCTGAACCCGATCTGGATACTTTGTTTGATACCGGAACCTTATACGGTGTAGATCGCCTACCATTAAAAGATATTATCACCACGCTTAAAGAAATTTATTGCGGTAATATTGGCACTGAATATATGCATATCTTTGATGCCGATATTAAACGCTGGATTAAAAATCGTCTGGAAGGCTCAAAACCAGGTAAAAATATTGATAATCAAAAGAGAGTCTGGTTATTGCAGCAATTAACGGCTGCTGAAGGCATAGAAAAATACTTACATCGAAATTTTGTCGGCCAGAAACGTTTTTCACTGGAAGGTGGTGAGTGCCTGATTCCTATTCTTGATGAGATAATTCAACGCTCAGGTAAATACGATACTAAAGAGCTGGTTATCGGTATGGCACACAGAGGCCGGTTAAATGTGCTTATTAATATATTAGGTAAAAGCCCGGCTCAACTTTTTAGCGAGTTTAAAGGCACTGCCAAATCTAATCGTGGTGTCATCAGTGGTGATGTCAAATACCATATGGGTTTCTCTTCAAATATGCAGACTGATGGTGGCATAGCCCATGTGACCATGGCGTTCAACCCGTCACATTTAGAAATTATCAACCCAGTTGTTGAAGGTTCTGTTAAAGCACGTCAGGACCGATATGGAAAAGGCAGTTACAATACCGTAATTCCTATTCTTATCCATGGAGATGCAGCCTTTGCCGGACAAGGCATTGTCATGGAAACCTTGAATATGGCACAAACCCGAGCATTTGCAACGGGCGGCACCATTCATATCGTGATTAATAATCAGATAGGTTTCACGACGAGTGATCCTTTTGATGCCAGGTCTACTCTGTATTGCACAGATGTTGCCAATATGATTCAGGCACCTGTGTTTCATGTTAATGGGGATGACCCTGAAGCGGTATTGTTTGTTACTCAGATGGCTCTGGATTACCGTACCACTTTTAATAAAGATGTAGTTATCGATCTGATCTGCTATCGTCGCCGTGGCCATAATGAGGCTGATGAACCTTCCACAACACAGCCAATGATGTACAAAAAAATCAATGCATTAGCTACGACTTGTACATTATATGCTACTGAATTAATTAAAAAGCAGGTTTTAACAGAAGAACAATTTCAACAAATGGAGCAATCCTACAGTGACTTACTCGATGCTGGTAAGCCTGTTTCACGACCTATGATCGACTCCAGTTATTCTTATTCTAAACTTTGGGATAAATATGTTGATCAGCATTGGGAGACTCCCTCTGACACTCGAGTTCCATTAGAACGAATTCGATTTTGCAATAACCAGTCACAACGCTTACCCCCCGGATTTGAAGTGCACCCACGAGTTTCTAAAATCATGGAAAATCGGCGTAAAATGGCTGCTGGAGCCATGCCAATAGATTGGGGCTTTGCTGAAAACATGGCTTATGCCACCCTGCTTATGGATCAATTTAATGTGCGTTTGGTCGGTCAGGATGTGGGTCGTGGTACATTTTTCCATCGGCATATTATTTTACATAATCAAATTAATGGTGAATCCTATATTCCAGTTAAGCATCTGGATATAGAGCAAGGCCGCGCGCAAATCTTTGACTCGATCCTCTCTGAGGCTGGTGTTTTAGGTTTTGAATATGGCTACAGCTCGACAGTTCCTGAGACTTTAGCTATATGGGAAGCGCAGTTTGGTGACTTTGCCAATGGCGCCCAGGTATTAATCGATCAATTTATTAGTTCTGGTGAAAGTAAATGGGGCCGTTTATCGGGTTTGGTTATGCTCTTGCCTCATGGGTTAGAAGGTCAAGGCCCAGAACATTCATCTGCCCGACTAGAGCGTTATCTACAACTATGTGCAGACCAGAATATGCAAGTGTGTATTCCCTCTACTCCTGCACAGATATTTCACTTATTGCGCCGACAAGTCATACGTACCTACCGTAAACCACTGATAGTTATGTCGCCAAAAAGTTTATTACGTCATAAAGCGGCCGTATCGACACTGGAAGACCTGGTTGATGGACATTTTCAAAATATTATTCCCGAAACCGATAACACAATAGATGCAAAAAAAGTCACTCGTTTAGTGCTTTGTTCAGGTAAAGTCTACTATGATTTACTAGAAGCACGTACGCATAATAACCCTGATAATGTTGCTATTATCAGGATCGAACAACTATACCCTTTTCCAATTCAGGACTATACCGAAGAATTTAAAAAATACCCGAATCTGGAAACTGTCGTCTGGTGTCAGGAAGAACCTCAAAATCAAGGGGCCTGGTATCAATCACGACATAATTTTGATATTTTCAAACCCGATCATCTGGATTTAATTTATTGTGGTCGCCCTGCTTCAGCATCACCGGCAGTCGGTAATTTAGCTAAACATTTAGAACAACAAAAAGAAGTGGTAGAAACGGCTTTATACGGCCAATCTGCTTCTGCATAGGAATTTAATACCATGAGCCTTGAAATACGTGTCCCTACTCTACCCGAATCTGTTGCAGATGCGACCCTAATCACCTGGCATAAACAAGTAGGTGATAGTATCGAGAAAGATGAAAATCTTGTTGATCTGGAAACTGATAAAGTGGTACTTGAAGTCCCCGCTCCTAAAGCAGGTATTCTTAGTGAAATTATTGTTCAGGATGGCAGCACTGTAGCAAGCGGAGATTTACTAGCTAAAATTAATACAGAACCTGGCTCACTGCCTAAAGCGCCTGTAGTAGTTGAAGACACCAGCATGCAAATGAGTCATGACATCCCCTTAAGTCCGGCCGTGCGGCGAATTATCTTTGAAAATGACCTTGACCCTGGCCTACTCACAGGAACCGGAAAAGGTGGGCGTATCACTAAAAGTGATGTACAGGATTATCTGGCACAACAATCTAGCGCAGCACCTGCTCCTGAAGTAAAAGTAGAACCGGCCCCAGAAAAAGCCCCTGTTATCATTAACAAGGCCATTCCAGCACCTAGCAGTAGCAGTGGAAGATCAGAGCAACGTGTGCCTATGACACGCTTGCGCGCAAAAGTTGCCGAGCGTTTATTACAGGCACAGCAAAATGCGGCCATGTTAACTACATTCAATGAAGTTAATATGCAAAGTGTTATTGATCTGCGTAAACAATATCAAGACCGATTTATTGCCAAGCACGGTGTTAAATTAGGTTTTATGTCTTTTTTTATTAAAGCCTCAATTGAAGCACTAAAACTCTTTCCAGCCATTAATGCTTCAATAGATGGTGAAGATATTATTTACCATGGTTATTATGATGTCGGTATCGCTGTTGCTTCCCCACGAGGATTGATTGTGCCGGTATTACGTGATGCCGATCAACTGGATTTTGCTGGTATAGAAAAAAATATTGTTGATTTTGGAGAAAAATCTAAAGCGGGCACACTCTCCTATGAAGAGCTTAATGGCGGTACTTTTACCATCACTAATGGGGGGATTTTTGGCTCTATGCTTTCCACTCCGATTCTTAACCCGCCGCAATGTGCAATATTAGGTATGCATGCCATTACTGAACGTCCTGTGGTTGAAAATGGTGAAATTGTTATACGGCCGGTTATGTATCTTGCTTTATCCTACGACCATCGCCTGGTTGATGGTCGCGATGCCGTACAATTTCTATATGCAATAAAAGAGGGACTGGAATCCCCCGCACATTTATTACTCAATATTTAAGCGAGGACCCTCTAATGTCACAACAAAAAAATGATTTCGATGTTATTGTTATAGGTGCAGGGCCTGCTGGGTATGTTGCAGCAACACGCGCCTCTCAACTAGGCCTAAAAACAGCGTGCATTGACAATTGGGACCCTGATAAATCTACTCCTTGTCTGGGTTGGTAACTACGTCAATGGCGGGTGTATTTCGGCAGTCGCGCTTTTAGAATCGGCAAAATTATTTAATATACTCAATCATGGTATCGCCGATCACGGTATTAGTGCAGACAATATTCAGGCAGACTTACCTAGAATGCTTGAACGTAAGGAATCAATTGTTAATGCATTAAACCAGCAAGTCAAAAAAATATTTGACGATAATAAGGTTAAATCTATACGCGCACATGCCCAGCTTATTAATCCAAACCGGGTTGAAATAACCCCTATTAATAATGCAGCAGGAGATAATTTACCTAGGGCTGTTACTGCTAATAAAATAATCCTTGCTGCTGGTTCTAGCTCTGTTGAACTAAGTTTTGCACCAATAGATAATAAATTTATCATTGATATTCAAACCACATTAAACTTACAAAGTACCCCTAAAACACTAGGCATTATCGCTGCCGGAGCAATCGGTATTGAACTTGCTGGCATCTGGAATAAATTAGGTACAAAAGTAGTCCTGCTTGAAGCTCAGAATTCATTTATGAATATGGCTGATCAGAAAATATCTGACGAAGCATTCAAACTATACTCACAACAAGGGCTAGATATCCGTTTAGGTGCGCGCGTCATTTCAACTAACATTGAGCAACAACAAGTCAGTGTGGAATACGAAGATAGCCAGGGACGACTCCAATGTTCATTTGATAAACTGGTCGTCGCTTCGGGCAGGAAACCCAACACAGAGTCACTTATAGCCGCTTCTGCTGATTTGTTACTGGATGAGGAAGGTTTTGTCCATGTTGATGAAAATTGCTGTACAACACTTCCGGGGGTTTATGCTATCGGAGACTTAACTTTATCAGGCCCCATGCTGGCACATAAGGGAATCGAAGAGGGAATTTTTGTTGCTGAACATATTGCCGGACAACAGTCCCCTATTAACTACCATACAATACCTAATGTCATTTATACTGATCCTGAAATAGCCTGGGTTGGCCAGACAGAACAGGATTTACTGGCCATAGGTGAAAATATTAAAACCAGTATTTTCCCATTTAGTGCTACCAGTCGATCGCAAATTATGGGCACCACCTCTGGAATGGTAAAAATGATTATGCAAGCTGATACAGAAATCATATTAGGAGTGCATATCATTGGAGCACTCGCCTCGGAATTAATTGCCGAAGCAGTATTAGCTATGGAATTTTCTGCTACAGCTGAGGATCTGGCACGTACAATACATGCTCACCCGACTATCTCTGAAGCATTACACGAAAGTGCCCTGGCATTAAATGGACGCTCATTGCATGTTTCTATTTGAAGTAATAACTCTAATTAAAATCGCTAAAGTTGACTTCAAACCAGAATAACTCCCCGAGGACATATAAACGAGAATGGCAGGATAATTCGACTTCGTAACTACAAGATACCTTCTAACTATATAATGAGGTCAGCTTGTCTGACCTTAATCACCCTTTCTATATTTGCGCTGCATTCCGCTTAGAAAATTACGCAAAATCTGATTTTTACATTCGCGATAATTTTTATGCGCTGGTTTACGAAAAAAAGCACTTAATTCATGTTTACTCAGACGAAAGTCTACAAGCGCCATTATCTGCATAATATCTTCATCTTTTAAATTTAAGGCAATTTTTAATTTTCTAAAAATAATATTATTAGTCAAAGATTTTTCTGGTTCAACTTGCGGGCCTGGTTTTTTACCACGTTTATCGTTTATCAGACCATTTAGAAAAATAGCCATTTCTGTATCACTACATTCCTGATAACCAGAATCATCATCCTTTTTTAACCAGGCGCTTACCTGCTCACGCGATACCTTATAATCTGCCAAGGCAAATACTTCAATCATGCGGTTATCATTAAAATCGAAGGTATAGCGAATACGACGCAAAACATCATTATTAGTCATAAGTAATTTAGGCTTTTAGGTAATTTGGCATTAGGGAAATGGAAAAATTAAATCATCCAAAATTAGACGACTAATTCAACGCGGAACAAGCTTTGTGTAGGGTATGCATCGCATACTTATAGGCTTTCAGGTAAATGATTTCCATACATTCTGGGCAGTCAGAAATGCTCGGAAGCGGGATCTTTAGTCCCGCATGCTTGGACGGGACTAAAGATCCCGCTTCCGAATAATATTGCTTGAAAATTTCAGAGCAACTATAGCAGCTCTGAAAGGTACGCGATGCGCACCCTACCGCAATATTTCCTGTTAAGTGGGTAGTCGAAATTATCCACAAAGATTATTGAATCTAGCTTATTAACGTTTAAAAATTGGACGGTTATTTATTTCCGTCTCCCTTAATAATGTGGAGGACGTTCATCAGCCGCTGATAATGGCGCGGCAGAATGTGCAGCGGTCTCAGATAAATCAAGTACCCGATTAATCAACTGCTGAGTGAGGCGTTCTAAATTATCGATCTGATTTTGTTGCTTACACACTACATCATTCAGTTGTGCGATAGTATCTTCCTGATAAGCTATTTTTGTTTCTATCGAAATGATACGTTGCTCTGTCATCACTTTAAATAAGAGCAACAGTAATCAGTAGGTGTTTTAATTTTGACCTGAAACTGTGCATTTGCGGGTACCTCAAATGACTCACCTGATTTAATTGTTTGCCATTGTTCTGATTCAGGCAATAACACATCCAGATCTCCAGCCATAATTTCCATAATTTCTTTAGCGGCAGTATTAAAAGTATATTCGCCAGGCAACATAAAACCCAATGTTTTTTCCGAACCATCAGCAAACTGAACGGTACGACTACTTACTTGTCCATCAAAATATATATTGGCTTTTTTAACAATAGTTACATTATTGAATGTTGTCATTTTCTAATTATCTCTCTCATTTTTTTATTCCAGGAAAGCTGTGGGTAAAGCTAAATTAATGTAAGTCCGATATGCAGGCTTTAGTTTAGCGGACTGAAGTCCGCTCTACAGATTTCTTTTGTTTTGACTTTAGGCTTTCTGCAGTGCTATTTTAGCTTCATTCCATAAGCTATCTAATTCTTCTAACTGGCATTTATTAACTTCACGCCCTGATTGTGCCACTTTTTCTTCTATATATTCAAAGCGCCGGGTAAATTTCCGGGTACTCTTTTTTAGTGCCTGTTCGGGGTCGACCTGCATATGTCGAGCAAGGTTTACAGCGACAAGTAATAAATCGCCAATCTCCTCTTCAATATGCTCTTGATCACCTGACTGCCAGGCCTCTTTAACTTCATCTAATTCTTCTAATACCTTAGCATAAACAGGCTCCACTTCAGGCCAGTCAAAGCCATGATTTGCCGCTCGATCCTGAATTTTTTTACACTGTACCAATGCAGGCAGATTTTTCGCTACCCCTGATAATATGGTATGGTTTTCAGCTTCTTTCGCTGCTCTTTCTGACGCCTTAAGTGCTTCCCAAGCTTGCTTTTGCTCTATTTCACTGCCATAAACAACATCAGAAAACACATGTGGGTGTCTACGCACTAATTTATCAGCAACACTCAGTGCTACTTGCTCAAAATCAAATAGCTCTTGTTCTTCTGCAAGTTGAGCATGGAATACTACCTGAAATAGCAAATCACCTAATTCAGCTTTTAGGTCCTGCATATCCTCACGTTCAATTGCATCAACAACTTCATAAGCCTCTTCCAGCGTGTAAGGTATAAGACTTTTAAAGTCCTGTTTTATATCCCATGAGCAACCAGTTTCCGGGTCTCTCAATTGCCTCATCACTTGCAGTAAGCGCTGTAGATTTTTCATAAAAATATGTTTTAGTTAAATTCAGTTAGCAATTGCAAGTAATAACGAGTTCAAAGCAAACTGATGTAGCGTAGAATAGAAAAGATTATTTCAAAAAAACGAAATACAGTCTGGCCTGGCTTGTTACATATCAAAAGTATGCATTTTATCATCCAGGCGCGGCCAGGCTGATGTAACTGCTTTAACCAATGTGGCTAAAGGAATAGCGAAAAAGACCCCCCAAAACCCCCATAGCCCACCAAAAAATAAAATAGCGACAATAATGGCAACAGGATGTAAATTGACTGCCTCAGAAAAAAGTAACGGGACTAATATAACCCCATCAATTGTCTGTATGATTGAATATGCGATAACAACATACATGAATTCATCACCACCAAATCCCCATTGAAAAAAGGCAACACCCAGCACCGGAAAAGTGACTAAAGTAGCGCCTACATAAGGAATAATAACTTGCAGTCCCATAAAGACAGAAAGCAACATGGCATAGTTAAGCCCTAAACCCGAAAAGGTCATATAACTTACAACGCTTAATAAAATAACCTCAACAAATTTACCGCGTATGTAATTACCCAGTTGCATATCAACTTCTGCCCAGACATTCATTGATAGCAGCCTATCTCTAGGCATAAATTTGCCAAACCAGCTTAATAGAATGGATTTATCTTTTAAGCAAAATAAAATTAAAACAGGTACCAGAATAAGGTAAACCAAAGCACTAATGATGCCCACAACCGATGAGGCAGAGAGACTTAATAAGTCCTGACCATAAATTATTGCTTCCTGTTGTATGGCGAACATTAATTCCTTTAACTTATCAGCAGATATAAATTGCGGATAGGCTTCAGGAAGCTTTAAAATTTCGGCCTGTGAACTCTTGATGATATCTGGGGTATGTTGCAATAGTTGCTTTAATTGCTGATACAGCATCGGCATTAAACCAAATAACACATAACTAAATACAGCCATAAACCCGGTAAACACAATTAATACTGCTGGTAGTCGTTTAAGCCTAATCTCTAGTTTTTTAACCAGCCCTTCTAATAGATAAGCTAAAACAATCGCAATAAAGACAGGCATCAAGACATTAGATAGCGATGTAATGAGAAAATAGCCACCGATCAATATGATAGCTAAGGCAACTGCCTGTGAGTTAGGCAAGATACGTTTTACACTGTCTTTTAAAAATTGCAGGTTGGAAAATTCGATATTACGCTGCATAGACTTATTATTCTTTTATATGTTAAGGGCGATACGTAGCATTGGTTTTCGGCGTTTCACTAACGCTCACTGATAGCACCTCTTGCCAAATACTTTTTGCATGCTCATAAAGGTATTTAGCAATACTTTCAGCCGTAGTTGGACCCGTTAATACATCATTCAAATGACGATGATCCAGAGTTTCATCAATCATATTTTTAAAAACAACAAGTTCATTGTAATCAACAACAAAACCTGTTTCATTTAATTCTTCAGCACCTAAAACCAGTTCTACAACATAATTGTGACCGTGCAAACGGCTACATGGGTGGGCTTCAGGTAAACCTTCAATAATATGGCTTGCACTAAAATTAAATTGTTTTGAAATCGTGTACACGCTTTGTTATTACCTTTCGTTCATGTAAGACGCTAAAAAACCGACACAAATTAAAACACCGGCTGTAAATTTTGACATTTTAACACGCTTTAACTTTTTACTTGTAAAGACTTATTGATCTGAAGTTTCCCAATAATTATTTATGGTAAAATTGAAACTATGCTA
>NZ_BDMN01000282.1 GCF_002189065.1 Bathymodiolus platifrons methanotrophic gill symbiont | reverse complement strand
CCCAATGTAATGAATCTCGTATTGTTTTGGGCATTACTATTTGCCCTTTGCTCGATAATTTAACATGAGATGCTAGCATGGTTTTTCTCGGTAAGAATAAAAGTAAGACGTTTATTTATACGCTCATTTCTCTTTGTGTTCAACAACCTTATTCTCCATAATTCTAGTGAGACAAAGATGGTTGGTTGCTTTCTCTCCCCACTTAATTGGCTACAAGTACAGTTTTATTAATCTCATAACAATATTAAGGAGTGGAATAGCTTCAAGGTTAGACGCTATAGATAAATACACGCTAAAAGGATAGCAAATACCCTCAGAAATCTGACCTGGTTTTAAGAAGATATAAGGCTGTTTCTGGCATAGACATAAAAACTGCAAACTCACCAGCATACCAAAGCAAAACCTAGAATTCTGGATGAAAAAATTCAATACAAAACTACACGGAGATGAGGAAGTTTATTACCATTTAAATCTCAGCATGATTCATAATTTTCTTTCATAGTAGTTGACACTTTTGGCTTCCCATTAAAGCAGATTAAATATATTTGTCCTATTTTAATTCTTCTGTACAACATCAATCTGTGACTTGATAACACTTTTATTATGCTCAAGAATTTCAGCTGAACGTTCATTCATATCAGATACCCACCATTTCTCGCGTTTTTTATGCTGGACAGCCAATTTATCTAATGACAATAAATCATAAATATTCACCCATTCCTCACCAACTTTAAGTGCAAGATTAGGGTTAAATAAATAATGACCATGCTTGATACGAAAGAACAATTTACGATTATTTTTGTCGTCTTTAGTAAATTCATTCTTGGATAGAATGCTGGAGAGATAGGCGCGTTTTTTACGCCGTTCGAGCAAGACACTATTCGGCATATGCGCAACCGCATCGACAAAGTCCTGGCTAGAAAATGCGCCTGCCATATTAATCACTTTTTCAGGTAATGCTCGATAGAATAAGGCAATCATCATATTGAGCATAAAAAACTCCATCTGATGTTTGTCTAATTTAATTAAGCGTCCATCCACCTGAATACTGATACTAGTTGGTTCCAAAGGGAGGTAGGTTTCGGCTAGTTTTTTACGTGCGTAATTCTCATCACCTGTAGCCTGAGATAAGGCTATCTGTAATGCGGTAAAACCATTTTCATCTATCTTTTCGGTATCTGCACCTTGTTCAAATAAGGCTTTGATGACCTCAACATTTCCAATCCAAGCAGCGACCATTAAGGGTGTTTGATTAAATACGTTACGGAAATCAGGTCCATAGTGATTGACTTGCTTAATTACCGCATCCGGTTTTTTAAAGCTATAAGTCGCATAGTGTTTTTGCTGTAATAATTGTAGCCCCTTATCCGGATTTTTAGCGGGTTTAAAATCTGCCCTGATTAAAGCATTGAGTAACTTACGGTCTTCATACACCAGCGCATATTCAAACAATTCTAACTTGGCTTTTTTATTATCCTGTTCAAAGGCCTTTTCTTTTAGTGCTGCCAAACTATCGCCGCTAATCACTGTCCAGTTCGGCGTCTTCTGTTTAAGAATTTCCTCGCGAATACGTTCAGCTTGTTCCTGCTTTCCCTGTAGTTCCAGCTTATGTGCTTCTTGCCTCCAGTCATCAAGACTTGAATTACTATCCGCAATTTCCAGAGTAGCCTGGGCATTATCTAAACCAATCAAGCCAAGCAATTGTTGTTTAGGAGCGCTTTCTATCCAGTATAGATTTTTAATTGCACGCGTTAAGGCCACATACAGAGAGTTAATATAAAACTTATAAACCTCTAATGATTTATCGGTCTTATCTTTGGCCCGGGAAAATTTAATGTTTTTTTCCAGATCCTCTGGTGTGACACCCTTACTAATTTCCCTATAGCGTTGCTCTTCCTGAGATAGAAAATTGTAGAGAATAATATTTTCGTATTCCAGTCCCTTGGCTTCCTGTATGGTAAAAACCAGAGGGGTACTGAAATGCTGTTGCGCCATCGGTTTTTGCTCGGGAGTCATGACGATAATAGCGAAGCGGGTCGAGGCTTTGGTTTTTTTATCCAGCTCTTGTTTGATATGGTCGTTATCTTGTAAAAACACCACTTCACCTTGAGTATGCCCATTACTTTCTACCAGATAATGGCTTTCCTTATCAATCGAGCCAAAACGGTTATTTTTAATCTTCAGTATTTTATTGGCAATTTCGGTCACCTGAGGTGAGTTCCGGTAATTGGTGTTTAATATACGAATCAGATTTTCTGCTGCCCCTAAATCTTCTTGCTTGTAAAACAGGCTTTTTACTTTTGACCAGGAAAAAAAGTTAGGGTGAACAATCTGATTAGAATCACCACATAAAATAAAATCGTGCACATGATGTAAAGACTTAATAATCAGGTAAAGCTGAATATTGGTCAGGTCTTGTACTTCATCTACAATCACAAAATCATATCGAGCTTGCTGTTTATCTAAATACTGATGGCTGACAATATTGCTATCGTAGAGTTTATTATCTTGTAAGAAGCTGAGGTATTTTTCAAAAATACTATAGACTGCCTCACGTTCCGCCTGTAAGAAAATAGTTTCTTTAATACCTAACGCTAAATAATCTTCTCTGCTAAGCCAACTTTTATCCGTTGCTGGCCCAGTGATAACACCACGGAATTCTTCAAACAATTTATGCGCATCATTAAGCTGTTTGCCTTTTTTATGACGGCTAAACCATTGCTGAAAGCGTTGAAAAGTAACAGGCTTGCCTTCAGGGACATGAATACTTTCTAAAAATTCCTGGAACGATAAAAAATCAACTTGCTGATCTTCATTATCGTAGTTATGTGCATAATATAAATCTCGTGAATTTTTGACCAGATAGGCCGATTGCGTTAAATATAAAACATCCCCGACTGCATGTTTCATTTTTTCCAGAGTCAGTGCCGTTTTGCCACTTCCCGCTGAGCCAATAATAACCAGAGGAGGTTGTAAGGCATAGACTGACTGCTGGCTATCATCAAACGAAACAATTTTATCTAACAGATTAAAGCTTTTATGGCTTGGGTTTACATAGACCAACGCTTCCGCTTTTAACTCATCGGACGTTTTAATGGTGGGAATTTTATCTTCATCGAAGCTGGCATTCTGGTTTAAAAATCGCGATTTTTCATAGGCATGATTTTTAATATATTCCAGTATCAGAGCATAAGGTTTGCCCAGATGTTGATAGATCGAAAGAATGATTCGATCGTTCCGATTGAGCTTGGCACGGTATAAATTGTCTCCAACTTTTTTAACATCCGCTGAGTGAAAGTCGTCATTTTCCAGAAATTTAATCAGCTTTGCTAAGCCAGGGATCACTTTAGGATTAAGTTCGTTATATAGAAGGACTTGCATAAATACGGAAGATTATTGGTTTAATTTTTTAAAAATGAATTACGGGATTGCAGGGTCGTGTACAAAAAACTTATTTCAAGCGTACGAAATGCGTACTTTCTGGTAATACTTCTACTTTAGAAAACCCACAAGATTGAATTGTCTTGACTGTTTCCCGGTTTATATTCGCTCCAACTAAACGCACAGTAACCGGATTTAACAAATGCATCATCGCTGCGGCAAATCGATTGCTACTTAATACATG
Organism: Bathymodiolus platifrons methanotrophic gill symbiont; assembly: GCF_002189065.1. Classification (GTDB taxonomy): domain Bacteria; phylum Pseudomonadota; class Gammaproteobacteria; order Methylococcales; family Methylomonadaceae; genus Methyloprofundus. Next base: position 9,322 of record NZ_BDMN01000282.1, on the reverse strand, counting down.
CTCTAATAATAAAATTTCACCGCCTGGTTTACAGACTCTTTTTAATTCTAATAGACCTTGTTTTGGCCCCGGGACTGAGCAGAATAAAAAAGTCGTGATGATGCTATCAAAATGATTATCCGGGAAGTCTAATAGTTGTACATCCATAATTGATAATTCAACAACCACGCCTATTTGATGTCGCTTTAGTTCTGCCTGTTTAATCATCGCCGGGCTAAAATCAATCGCATTAATTGATTTAGCGGGATAGTAGGGGAAGTTTTTTCCTGTGCCAACTCCGGCTTCCAGAATTTTTTCTCCTGTAACTTTCTCCCAGATGCTGGCTCTTAAATCACCCAGCATCATCTTTTCCATCATGCTTTCGATCTTATCAAAATAGGGCGCAATCCTGTCGTAGCGTTTTTTTATAATATCGGTTTCATTGGTCACTGTTGTTGTACCTTATTATCTGGCATTGAAGGCGGGTGAAGCCACGCCCTACATTTTAAATACCCTTACACAGCTATGGGGGCTGAGATATGTGGATGTGGATCATATCCTTCTATTTCAAAATCTTCAAACTGGTAATCAAATATACTTGCCGGTTTGCGTTTGATAATCAGTTTAGGTAACGCTCTAGGTTCGCGCTGTAATTGTATTTTTGCCTGTTCAAAATGATTGCTATATAGATGACAATCACCGATTGAGATAATAATCTCTCCTACCTCCAGGTCACATTGCTGGGCAATCATATGAGTAAAAATTGCCAGGCTACATGTATTATATGGATTCCCTAAAAACAGGTCGTTACTTCTGATATACAGCGATCCGCTTAATTTTCCGTCAGCTACATACCATTGGTAAAGTAAGTGGCAGGGCGGTAAAGCCATTTTTCCATTGGCTACATTTTCCTGAGGAGATTTTGTTTCATCGGGTAAGTCGGCAACATTCCAGCCACTGATAATATGTCGGCGACTATCTGGGTTGTTTTTTATACCTTCGATTAGTGCTGTTACCTGGTCATAGTGTTCACCTTCTACACCTTTCCAGTTTCTCCATTGTGCGCCATATACTGGACCAAGCTCACCTGATTCGGTCGCCCATTCATTCCAGATTGAAACGCCATTATCCTTAAGATATTTAATATTGGTATCACCCTTTAGAAACCAGAGTAACTCATGAATAATTGACTTGGTGTGTAAGCGCTTAGTTGTAACTAAGGGTAGCCCTTCCTGCAAATTAAAGCGTGCCTGACGGCCGAAAAGTGATTTTGTGCCAGTACCAGTACGATCACCCTTTAAACAGCCTGTAGTGAACGTTTCTTCTAATAACTCGAGATATTGTTTCATGGTTAGTATTTACTATGCCTAGGAGTATTTTTAAACAAGACGGAGAGCATGGGAACGAGATTATATTATTTGTATTTAGAAGCGGGCTAAAGCGCCGCCCTACGGTTAAGATAACATTGTAGGGCGGCGCTTTAGCCCGCTGTTTAAATTAAATGTCTGCACTATTTTTTACTATAGGCTAAACCAAGTAATATCAATCCCAGTATAATCATCGGTGTAGATAAGATCTGTCCCATGGTCAACCAATCCATTGCCAGGTATCCCAGATGCGCATCAGGCACTCGGTAGAACTCTACAATAAAACGGAAGAGTCCATAAAATAATGCAAATAGGCCAGAGACTGCCATATAGGGTCTTTGCTTATTAGAAAAAATCCATAAAATCAAAAACAGTACCAGACCTTCTAAAGCAGCTTCATATAATTGAGATGGGTGTCTAGGTAGAGACCCTGCGCCTGGAAATACAAATGACCAGTTAACATCTGTTGGTCTACCCCATAATTCTGCATTAATAAAATTACCTATACGCCCAAAGAATAAACCAACCGGTACAACTGGGGCAATAAAGTCAGTCAATGCTAGCATGGTGCACTGATTCTTGCGCGCTGATATCCACATTGCCAAGACCACACCTATCAGACCCCCATGAAATGACATGCCACCTTCCCAGACTTTAAAGAGCATTAATGGATCTGCTATAAACTGGTTAAAGTTGTAAAAGATGACATAACCTACACGCCCACCAAGAATAATACCCATTGCTGCATAAAAAATTAAGTCCTCTAAAGCTTCCAGTTTAACCGGAGAATCGTTTCTAGTAACACGTTTAGTAAGTAGCAGCCAGGCTCCTCCAATGCCGATTAAATACATCAGTCCGTACCAGTGCACTTTAATGGGACCTAGACTAATTGCAACAGGATCTATAATTGGGTAAGTAAGCATGTTATTTGAATTTGTTGTGAACAAAAATAGGGCTGATTAGCGTATACGCTAATCAGCCCTATGATACCAAACTTAAATGATATTAGCGGACTGAAGTCCGCTCTACAGTTATTTTTTAAACATCCAGGTTTGATACATCCAATGCATTTTTGACTATAAAGTCTCTACGCGGTTCAACTACATCTCCCATCAATGTAGTAAACACTTCATCCGCTGTAATAGCATCGGCAATATTGACCTGTAATAATACCCGCTGATTTACATCTAGTGTAGTTTCAAACAGTTGTTCCGGATTCATTTCCCCTAAACCTTTATAGCGCTGGATATGTTGACCTTTTTTAACTTCACGCATCATCCAGTTAAACGCCTGTTTAAAATTATCTACAAGATGTTTACGCTCACCCATCTGGATAAATGATTCTTCACTAAATAAGCCCGCTGTATCTTCTACATAGGTTGCTATCTTCTTATAGTCATTACTCTTAAAAAAGACAGCTTCAACTATAAATACCTTCTCTACGCCATGCTCTTTTTTATGAATGGTTAAGGTGTAATCCTCAGCACTATGAAAAACTGTCTCAATCACAAAAGTTGATTTACTAATCCGCTGATTCAAGCCTTTTTCTACTACAGCCAGCCATGCTATCAATTGCGCCTCATCCTGTTGTGCTTCTTTTGTTAAAACAGGTACATAGCTAAGCTGTTCTAAAAAGTCATTATCGTAACGTCTTCCCATGCGATTTATAACTTCTTCAACACCCAGATATTCATTAGCTAGTTTTTCCAGACCGATCCCTTTAATTTCTGGTGTTTCACTATTCGTGATTAACTGAGTTTTCTCCAGTGCCATCTGTATTAAATAATCATTCAATTCCGAATCATCCTTTACATAGCGCTCTTGCTTTCCTTTTTTTATTTTATATAAAGGCGGTTGCGCAATATAAATATGTCCACGCTCTATCAACTCAGGCATTTGTCTATAAAAGAAAGTCAGTAATAAAGTTCTGATATGTGAGCCATCCACATCCGCATCAGTCATGATAATAATACGGTGATAACGTAATTTTTCAGGATCATATTCATCTTTACCAATACCACAGCCTAAAGCAGTAATCAGGGTACCAACTTCATCCGATGAAATCATGCGGTCAAAACGCGCTCTTTCTACATTTAGAATTTTTCCTTTTAGTGGCAATATGGCTTGCGTGCGTCTGTCTCTACCTTGTTTGGCAGACCCCCCCGCTGAGTCTCCTTCCACGATAAAAATTTCTGATAGCGCCGGATCCTTTTCCTGACAATCAGCTAATTTACCGGGTAAACCTGCAATATCCAGTGTTGTTTTACGGCGGGTTAGCTCTCTTGCCTTACGGGCTGCATCTCTGGCTCTTGCTGCTTCAATGATTTTACCCGCAATAATTTTTGCTATTCCCGGTGTTTCTTGTAAAAAGTCATTTAACCTTTCACTCATTGCTGATTCAACTAATGGCTTGATCTCTGAAGATACCAGCTTATCTTTTGTTTGCGAAGAAAACTTAGGATCAGGCACTTTTACGGATAAGACTGCAGTCAGGCCTTCTCGAGCATCATCCCCCGTGGTTGAAACCTTTTCTTTTTTAGCCAGACCGTTCGCTTCAATATATTGATTTATGGTTCTAGTTAATCCACCTCTAAATCCGGCTAAATGTGAACCACCATCACGCTGCGGAATATTATTGGTAAAACAAAAAATATTTTCCTGGTAAGAGTCATTCCATTGCATCGCGACTTCGACAATGACATCCTCTTTTTCTACGGTGAAGTGAAATACTTCTGGAAATAAAGGGGTTTTGTTTTTATTCAGATGCTCAACAAACGCTTTAATACCCCCTTCAAATTCAAAAACATCTTCTTTATCATTACGTGCATCTTTGACATGAATGCGTACGCCTGAATTTAAGAATGATAATTCACGTAAGCGTTTAACCAGTATTTCATAATGAAATTCAACATCGGTAAAAGTTTCTGTACTCGGTAAAAATGTAACCTGTGTTCCCTGTTTATCCGTCGCTTCCATTTTTTCTAAAGGCGCAACAGGTTCACCATGTTTGTAGGTTTGACGATAAACATGGCCATGTTTATATATTTCCAGATCTAACTTTTCTGATAAAGCATTAACTACAGAAATACCTACCCCGTGCAAGCCACCTGAGACCTTGTAAGCGTTATCATCAAACTTACCCCCTGCATGTAGCACCGTCATGATAACTTCAGCTGATGAGCGGCCTTCCTCGGGGTGTATGTCAACTGGAATTCCACGACCATCATCTGATACCGTCACAGAGCCATCGTCATTAATGCTCACATTAACTTCTTTACAGAAACCAGCTAATGCTTCATCAATGGAATTATCCACCACCTCAAATACCATATGGTGCAAACCTGTTCCATCATCGGTATCTCCAATATACATACCTGGCCTTTTACGTACTGCATCCAGACCTTTTAAAACCTTAATATTGGAACTATCGTAATTATCCGTATTGTCGCTCATGTTTAACCTTATTGTTATTGTGTGGGAGCATTGTTAATGCCGTGATTATTATCATTTTGACATCACTCATTTACACCGCCCCACGTTTTATCACTACCTTTATTCATAATGTTTCACGTGAAACATTAATCCTCAGTCACCACCCCATGTTTCACGTGAAACATTTTATGCTGACCTACATCACCAAATTCGTTTTTCTCAGTTGCAGTCATAAATACCTGTACATCCATTGCTTCGAGAAACTCTAATAATTTTGTTCGACTAGTAAAATCTAATTCAGCAACCGCATCATCAATCAGTACACAGCCTGAGTGAAAACCATTACTTAAAAGATGTTCTACTTGTGCTAGTTTTAAAGATAAAACTAATAACTTTAATTGCCCACGAGAAACAAAGTCTTTTGCTTTTCTCGATTCATACATTAACTGAAAATCAGCTCTATGTGGACCACTATGAGTAAAGCCATAGCGTAAATCTTTTTCCTGGTCTTCTATCAACTTATCTAGTAACAGGCTCTCTTCATCCCATCCTTGAAGTAACTTTAGTTCAAGATTCTCTAGTTCTAAAAACTGTTGCGTAATGGTTAAAAAGAAAGGGGTAAGTTCTGCTAAATATTGTTTTCGATATTCGGCCACTATTGTACCGTATTGTTGCAATTCGTGATTCCAAACATTTAGCTCGATAACTCTACGGGTTTTTAATAATGCATTACGATGATTTAAAGCTTTTTTAAAATGTCGCCAATTATTTAGAAAATCTGGATGTTGATTAAATACCCCCCAGTCAATAAACTCTCTGCGCAACTGAGGGCCAGCATCTATTAATTGATAACTTTTGGGATGGATTAATTGAATAGGTAAAGCATAAGCTAAGTCAGACCTGGCATACCTGGTTTCTTCATCAATCCGGATCTGTAGGTTTTTACCATCGTGCTGGATCCCTAAAGTGGACACATGGGAATTGCTAAAACGAACTTTACCTGAAACGGTTAATTCATTATATGTAAGCTGGATAACATTTTTGACAGTGGTAGAGCGAAAAGAGTTTGCTCTACCTAGTAAATGAATCGCTTCAAGTATGGAGCTTTTACCGCTGGCATTATTACCATAAATTAAATTGATCTTTTTTGCTGGATATAAAGTGGCTTGTGTCAGGTTACGAACATGGTAAATATCTAGCTTTTGTAAACTCATTACATTTTATAAACGCATGGGCATAACAATAAATTTGTATTTCTGCTCATCGGGTTCTTCAATAAAGCAGCAACTGGAATTTTCAGCTATTGTCAGTACTGCAAGCTCTGAGTCCAGGTTGGCAATGGCATCTAAAATATATTGAGAGTTAAAGGCAATCGAAAGAGGTGGCCCCTGATATTCAATGACAATCTCTTCTTCAGCTTCTTCATGCTCAGGGTTATTTGTACTGATTTGTAAGTTATTTCCATCAATGACAAATTCCACCCCTTTAAATTTTTCATTAGAAAGAATGGCAACTCTGGTTAGCGCATCTTTTAATATTTGTTTTTGTACGTGGATAGGGCTATGAAAATCTTGTTCAAATACTTTATTGAAATCTGGATATTTCGAATCCACCAGCTTGGCAGAAAATATTAAATTATCAATAACGATACGTATATTATTACGTGAAAACTCTATCTGTACTTCTTTCTCTTCCTCAATATCTAATAAATGTACTAATTCCAATACACCTTTTCTAGGAATGATAATGCGTAATTCAATACCGGTTTCTTGTGTAATGCTATCTTTGTATATTGAGAGCCTATGTCCATCCGAACCAACAAATTTTAATTGCTGGTTAAATATGCTCAGCATAATGCCATTCAAGTAATAACGTATATCCTGATTAGCCATACAGAAGGTAGTTTTATCTAGTGCTTTTTTAAGCTGTCCAGCCTGCATAGTAAACCGACAATCCATTACACTCATTTCAAAATTTGGATAATCATCCGCTTTTAGAGTGCTGACCATAAACCGGCCACGTCCTGATTGAATTTTAAGCTTAGTATCAATTAACTCAAACTTAATGTCAGCTCCACTCGGTAATAACCGACAGATCTCAAGAAGTTTTCGAGCAGGAATAGTGATACTCCCTTCAGCTTCATTCTCTAATGAAAGCCTGGCTACAATCTGTACTTCTAGATCAGTCCCTGTCAGCGTAAGTTTGTTTTTTTCCAGTTGGAATAGAACATTAGCAAGAATAGGCATGGTTTGCCTATTTTCGATAACATTAACGATTCGTTGTAGAGGAGGGAGTATTAGCTCTCTATTAATTATAAATTTCATAAAAGAATATATTATTTTATTATTACTATTAGGTAAGCTTATACCTGTTGAAAAGTCTTTTTATCAGTATAAAATCAGTATTTTACCCTGTTTTTAACTTTGTGCCTAAGATTGCAGATAGCTGTAGTTAATCTGTGGATAGATGAAAGATTAAAATTTGAACACAGTTAGTTCACAGGTGATAAAGATATAAATACACAAGATTATACACAGGAAGGAGAAGCCAAATCTGATCCGCCAGTTTTGTGCTATAGCGGACTAAAGTCCGCTCTACACCTCTATTTATCAACAAATCCCAGTAATTTTTTATTGATAATCATTTCAGCAATAGATTCTGGTACTTGATTTTCCCAGTTGCCACGCCCTTTTTTAATATTTGCAAGAACTTCAGACGGGTTGATATCTAATACGCTTTCATCAACATTTTCTAGACCCACTAAGTAATTATTATCCAATACATATTTATAAAGATACTGTAGTTTTTTAGGCGCTTGAAAATTATGAGCTGTTACCAGTTCATCCTGATCAGGATTTTTAAAGGGGTAAATATATAAGTGTGTATTATTTTGAAATAGTTTAGAAAAGGCCTCTAAAATTCCCCCTTCTAAGCCCTTATAGTATTCTTCGGTAAAAATTAGTTCCAGATTAGATATCCCTAAAATCATACCAATTTGTAATTGAGAATAACGACGAAAATAGGCACGCAAACGGAAGTAACGTAAGTAATTGGAAATCATTACGGTATAGCCCTGAGTATTCAGCATATCTACTCGTGCCAGAAAGTCGGCATCATTTATTTCATTTCCAACCGTTAAACTTGCCATAGTAATTTCAGCTAGGACTATTGTCTTTTCAGAATTTATATTGCCCATTTCATTAAAATGCTGCTGACCACATTTAGTCATATCCAGTTGAACTTTGGTTAAGGGAGTAAAGTTTCCGCGTATTACCAAAATATTCTTTTTATATAAAAGTTCACTTGGTACTTGTACTTCACCATCCGGGCTAAACATAATGGCATGAGTCAGGTTATGGTGCACCAGGTGTAAATTCATTAACCTATTTTCGGTCTCTTCAAAATATGGGCCTGAAAAGTCAATCATATCGATTTCGATTCGACAATCTTCTAAATCATCAACTAATGATTCGATGATCTTTTTAGGTTGGGTAAAATAATGAAATGCAGCATGAATTAAATTAACCCCCAGAACCCCTAAAGCTTCCTGTTGTGCACTGCCATCATTATCTAACATGCGTACATGTAAAATAATATTACTGGGTGCTGCACCCGGGTACAGTTGCACACGAATCCCTATCCAGCCATGACACTCATTTTTTTGTAAATAGCTTTTAGCGGTTACTGTGGCAGCATAAGAAAAGAAGGTTGTATTTTTAGGTCGTGTAGGAGATAGCAGATCTGTAACAGCTGCATATTCTTTATCCAGCATTTTTTCTAATCGATTACGAGTAACATATCTACGGGTTTCTTCTGCACCATATATATCATCGCTTACTTGCATATCATAAGCAGACATAGTTTTAGCTATAGTCCCAGCAGCACCACCCGCTCTAAAAAAATTTCTAGCTACTTCCTGACCCGCTCCGATTTCAACAATTGTTCCATATTTACAGTTATCAAGATTTACTTCTAAAGCTTTATGCAGTGTATTGTGTGTTTTTTCTCGATCGGACATATTAGGTAAAACCTGTAAAAGTTAAGGGTAGTAGAAGTTCTGTGCATAGAATAGCACCGTTATTAATAATAATTAAGAATATCTTTATATAAAACTTATTATTACTATTAGTCAAAGATTTACTTGTGGATAAGTCTATTTTAAAATGATAAATCAAGTTCTTAGCTTGTCATTAAGCTTGTTATAAAGTTTAGACTAAGATGTTAGAAAACTGTTAAGAAAAGGAGTGTCTGTATTTGAATACAAAATACCCACACCTTTGTCTAAGCTTAACTAACAGATTTATCCACATTAATTTTTTATAAAAGGGGGTATAAATAAGCTGAAGTTTCCCAATTATTGAGTAGCTGAAATACACAATGCTGGTGTATCGAGGTTTATTTTAGGTGGTTTTGCCATGTTTATAGCAAACCCCTACTTAATTCCCCTTAGGCAATAGCATTTGAAACGAATGAAAAGACTATTTTTTTCATATAGTTGTAGCATAGTTTCAATTTTACCATAAATAATTATTGGGAAACTTCAG
>NZ_BDMN01000281.1 GCF_002189065.1 Bathymodiolus platifrons methanotrophic gill symbiont | reverse complement strand
AAATATACTTTTTTAAGGAACCGAGAAAACTTAACCAATAAACAAGAAGTTTCATTAGCTGAAATGATTGACCTATATCCTACGTTAGGGCAGGCATATCGATTGAAAGAGCTTTTTAATGACTTATGGTCAATGCCCGATAAAGTATCGGCTGAAGCCTTTCTAAAGCAGTGGTGTGAAGAAGTAGAAAAATCTAAAATCTCAGCATTTATGAAGTTTGTAAAGACCGTTCGGAGCCATTGGTCTGGCATTATTCATTTCGTTGAAACAAAGATTACAAATGGAATTCTTGAGGGAATTAATAGCAAGGTCCAACTGGCCAAACGACGAGCAAGAGGTTATCGCAATATTAATAATTTTATCAATATGATTTACTTTCTTTGTGGTAAGTTAAAATTCGACTACCCACTAGGATTCACATAGAGCCAAAATTTTTCAAAAAGCAAAGAATCTCAGTTTAAAACAATCACAAGCTACTGAGTTCTCCACTGTATTGATGGAAATGATGAATTTTTACTGGCAGGTGTTAAAGCTGTTAGTGAAAATTATCCTTTGTACGGATATTTAAAGGTAAGGCAGGAAGGCTATGATCAGGAAAAAATTGTCTATCATGGCCCTAATTCTGGACAGGCATGGGTTGATGCTAGAATTTTATCAGCCTTAAAGCTTAAATTGGGTGATCAATTAAGAGTGGGAGAGTTGGCTCTGGTAATTAGCCAGATTATCAGCTACGAGCCAGATAAACGCGGAGATTTGTATAGTTTATCACCCAGAGTGATGATTACAGCGGCGGATCTTGCTGCGACTAGAATATTACAACCAGGAAGTCATGTGCATCGATTTTTTCAGTTTGCTGGGTCGGAGGTTAGTATTTTAGATTTTAAGCACTGGTTAAAGCCTCAGCTAGGTGTATCACAACGACTGATGGATGTTTATCAGGATAGACCGAAATTAGGCTCTGCATTACAAAAAGCTGAACGATATTTAGGTTTATCCAGCATTGTTGTTATATTAATTTCCGGGGTTGCGATTGCAATGGCAACACGGCGATATAGTGAGCGACATTTTAATAGTACTGCTATTTTGCGCTGTCTAGGATATAAGCAAAACCAGGTGTTGCAATTATTTTTATGGCAATTTTTATTGATTGGTTTGATTGCTAGTAGTGTGGGTTGTGTATTAGGTTGGGCAACTCAGGAAGTTTTATTGTATACCCTACGTGAGTTACTGCCGGCCAAATTGGCAGATCCCAGTATACTTGCAGTTTTATTTGGCATGATTATGGGAATCGTAGTGTTATTCGGTTTTGCGCTACCTCCATTACTGCGCTTAAAACAGGTATCACCTTTGCGTATATTACGTCGTGACTTAGTTCCATTACCGAGTAGTGCCTGGCTGGTTTATGGGTTGGCTTTGAGTCTACTGTTTACCTTAATTAGCCAATATACAGAAGACTTGAAAATGACAGTCAGTATTATTGGCTCATCTGCTATCTGTTTATTATTTATAGCAGGGCTTGTTTATCTCATACTAGGAGCTAGCCGTTTTTTGTTAGCTTATGCTAATTTAACATGGCGTTCGCTGAAAATCAGGGAAACGTAGCCTAAGCGAAGTGATGATTTTTAGTCCGCGATAGCCGTAGGGTCGTTGTTTTGTCGGAGTCTGAGCGTTAGCGAAGGTGGAGACAAAATAAAAGGCCATCCGACACGGCGTCAAGTCATTTGGAGCCTATGTTCCGACCCCTTGTTGGGTCGGGACGAGGTGACGAGGACGAATCGGGGCCGCCGGAGGCATAAGTGGTCGCGTTAAGTTTTTGCTGCTTGCTTGGGCTGGGATGCCCAAAACAAGCTTTCGCTAAAATAGCGACTCCCCGATTGGTTTGCAGGGATTATCAAAAAACAGAGAGTCTAATAGTGTACAGATTTTAGCTTTTAGTATTACCATGTTGGCTATTATTTTGAGTTTTACAGTACGCTCAGATTTAATCAATGACTGGCAAAAGCAATTACCAGATGAAGCGCCAAATCATTTTGCGCTGAATGTTTTTGCAGATCAGAAAGATGAATTGGAACAGGTATTAAAACAGCAAGGAGTAAAAATCAGTCGTTTTTATCCAGTGGTCAGGGGGCGGCTGGTTGAAATTAATGCGACACCGGTACAACAAATCGTAACTAAAGAATCTCAAGGTGAACGTGCGATACATCGTGATCTTAGTTTAACCAGGTCTTGTTTCAGTAGAACAAAAACTGGCAAAAAGTCTTAAGCTAGCAGTGGGGGATATATTAACTTTCACGATTGGTAGTCAGCAAATAAAAGCACAGGTTGATAATATTAGAAAAGTCGATTGGGATACCATGAAGCCTAATTTCTATATGATGTTTTCACCAGGCAGTATCGATCAGTTTGCACATACATATATTACCAGTTTTTATTTATCAAATGATAATAAAGATATATTAAATCAATTACTTAAGAAATATCCTGCAATGACAGTATTAGATGTTGATTTACTATTACAGCAAATAAAACAAATTCTGACGCAGTTAACTGCTGCAATTAATTATTTATTGTATTTTGGCTTGATTGCAGGATTTCTGGTGCTATTTGCAGCAGTACAAACAACATTGGACAGTCGTATATATACAGGTGTATTAATGCGTACTTTAGGTGCAAAGCGGAGTTTTTTACAAAAAATACAGTGGATCGAGTTTAGTGCACTAGGGTTTATAGCAGGCTTATTAGCAGTTTTAATGGCGCAACTGGTTATTTTCTTTCTATATCATTGGGTACTAAAAATGGGCTTTAATATTAACCTGACTTTATGTTTGTTATTCCCAATCGCCTCTGCATTCTTTATAGGTTTAGCTGGTTTATGGGGAACACGTTCTGTCGTTAACCAGTCTTCAATGCAAGTGTTAAGAGAGTTATAAAATGTTAGACAAACGTAGTCATAGGGTAATCATTCACCTCCCCTTAGCCCCTCATTACGCCAATGGCATTCGCTTAAGCCATTACCCCCTTCGGTTAAGAGCCCGCACGAATGCAATCGCATGAGAAATCACTTTACCCATTTCAAATCTACATTAGGCCGTCGATTCACACCCCCGCCATTTGTTCACAGGCTTTTTGGATTTCCTAATATAGGATCGACCCGGTCTGAGCTTTTGATGATTTCGTGAAATAGAGCTGACAATGTCATCCATCACTTTTTTGATACAGCGTGCCGGAACAAACATGATATCTTCCAGATGCCTCGACATGGTTGCCAGGCTATTTTTAAAGTTTGCCTGTATTGTTTGTTTCGGATCCATTTCGTCTGGTTGCAGATTTAACAGACTATTTAA
>NZ_BDMN01000280.1 GCF_002189065.1 Bathymodiolus platifrons methanotrophic gill symbiont | reverse complement strand
TATTTCAGCTACTCAATAATTGGGAAACTTCAGTTATAATAATGACTGAAGCTATACCTAAAAAATGTACCGTACTAGTAATTGGTGGTGGGCCGGCTGGCAGTAGTGCAGCAACGCATTTGGCAAAAAATGGAGTAGATGTAGTATTGCTGGAACGCGCAAGGTTTCCGCGTAATCAGGTGGGTGAAAGTCTGATTCCACATTTCTGGAAATTTACTGATCAGCTGGGTGTAACAGCAAAAATTCAGCAACAGGGTTTTCTTAGTAAAGCCGGCGGTATTACCGTCTGGAATAATAAAATTCACCAGATACTATTTTCTGACTATGGTTATACTCGGCCAGGTCTGCATATAGAGCGAGATATTTTTGATCAGCTCTTGCTGGATTTTTCAGCAGAGCAGGGTGCACAGGTTTTTAATCAGGTAGTGGTTAAAAAGGTTGATTTATCCAGTTCTGAGCCAGTAGTTGCTTATACTGATACCCGTGGTGATGCAAATCAGCAAGGAATGATCCAGTGCCAGTATGTTATTGATGCTAGTGGTCATAGTTCTTTGTTAGCACATCAGCTAGAAACACGGCAAACGATTAGCTCAGAAATGAATTTTTTGTCTCTTTGGGGCTACTTTAAGAACTCGTGCTATGTTGGCGTGGATCGTCAGAGTCATGCCAACACCGAACTGAAGACAATGGCTCCGGTTACCTTTGTGATGTCCCATGATGATGGCTGGTTGTGGCATATTATCCTGCGCGAAAAAACCAGTGTGGGTCTGATTGTTCATACCGATAAATTAACGGGAATGAATAAGGCCCAGCGTGAAGCGTATTTTAAGCAGAGTTGTGCACAGATACCCTACTTGAAGGACCTATTAAGAGATGCAGAGTTTATAGCAAACTCCTTACAATATCGCCCTGATTATTCCTATTATGCAAACCAGACCTGTACAGAGAATTATTATTGCATCGGTGATGCGGCGGGCTTTGTAGATCCCATTTTTTCCCATGGGGTGCAGAATGCATTTTATAATGCGGCGGTGGCCTCTTTGGCTATTACAGAATCGTTAAAAAACACTAAAAAATCGGCACGTTTTGCCGCCTTATGTGAAAACCGGATGCAGCAGTTTTATAGCTTTTCCAGGGCGCTGTCTCTCGGTGATTTTGGCTGTAATGGCGTGCATAGGGGGCTGGTTAAATCCTTGATGAAAGCCATGCCGCCGCTGAAAATCATGGAAACGGAGCTTAGCGAAGTGGTGATTTTTAGTCCCTGATAGGCGACAGGGCAATTCGCTGATTCGACGTGTGCTAGCAGCACGCGAGAGGAGCAAGAATTGCATTCCGAATAGCCGTCCAGCCAGTGAGGTAGTAATGACGAAGCGGCTTTTGTGCGTAGTCGTTGCGGACGCAGGGCGTTCAGGGCATCTCCCATCCGCTGCGTAGGTGAACGAATTATGGC
>NZ_BDMN01000279.1 GCF_002189065.1 Bathymodiolus platifrons methanotrophic gill symbiont | reverse complement strand
AATGCTCAATTTGAAAATATTACCCAATTGAAGCAGGACTACCTGGATGCGGGAAACCCTGTTATTAGTATGGATACCAAAAAGAAAGAGTTATTGGGTACTTTTTATCGTAATGGATCGCTCTATACACAAGCAGCCATTCAAACGAATGATCATGATTTCCCTAGCTCTGCAACAGGCAGTGTTATTCCTCATGGGTTTTATGACCTCAAACGAAACACAGGATATATCACGCTTGGAACGAGTCATGATACCAGTGAATTTGCCTGTGATAGCTTATTTCAATGGTGGGTAAACGAGGGTATTATTCATTATCCTAAAGCAAAATCATTGTTGATCCTTTGCGATGGTGGAGGGAGTAACAGCTCACGGCACTACATTTTTAAAGAAGATTTACAAAAGACTGCGAATGCACTTGGATTGGAAATTAGGATTGCCCACTATCCTCCTTATACCTCCAAGTATAATCCCATTGAACATCGTTTTTTTCCTCATGTGACTCGTGCTTGTGAAGGTGTTGTATTTGACTCGGTTGAAACAGTTAAAACATTGATTTCTAGAACATCAACGTCAAAAGGACTAACAACAATTGTTCACATACTCGACAAAATATACGAGACAGGACGAAAATATGCCGCTGACTTCAAAGAAATAATGCCGATTATATTTGATACACATTTACCAAAATGGAATTACCGTGCAATTCCTCAAGAATAATTAATATCGGGAAGTTGTTTCGTGCTTATTCCTAAAAGGCACAATTCCAGCGACAACGACAGGAACCAGTAAGAAAGCTAATAGGGCGCGTAGGAACATGGTTTATCCTTGAGTGTTTGGGTAAGTATTCAAAAAAAATTCTGAGTTATTGCGGAGAGGGATTCAGGAGTAAAAAAGCTTTAGCTTTTTTCTTGTAACAGCAATAGCTAAAGCTATTGCACTCCAGCTGAGAAGACAAAAAATTACCAGATTATGCTTAATTGATTAATATCCTGTAATTTTGAGTCCGCTGTAATTAGAGGTGAGTTATGAATTATTGCAGTTGATGCGATTAAGCGGTCAGCAGGGTCTTTATGAATAAATATATCTTGCTGCGACAAAGCAGCAATTTCAGGTGTTACTGGCAAAACTGTCAGTGACATAGTCAAAATTATATCGTTCATATATTGTTCGGCAGGAATGTCATTTCTTAATCGTCCGGACTTGAATAACATAGCAATTTCCCAAAATGAAATATCAGAACATGCCAGGGATTTAGTTGCTAATGCTTTTTCTAGTATTAAGCTTGCTTTTGTCGATAGCCGCTTTGGATTATCTTGCCAAAAAATCAAAATATGTGTGTCACAAATTGTCAGCATCGGCACTCCATTCGTTTTCCAGAGGCTCCATAATATCGCCAACAATCACAGTGCCGCGAAGTTCATCAAGTCTATATTGAGCCGCTTGCACTGAGTCAGCTTCAGGAACCAGTCTAGCAATGGTTCTTCCGTGACTGGTAATCTGAATTTGCTCGCCGTGACTCACTTTTTTCAAAAAATCAGGTAAGTTAGCCCTTAGGTCAGTTACTTTAACTTGTAGCATAATTAACCCCTGTTTTGTACATGTAATATGTACAATTATAAGCAATGTCTGCTGGATAGCAATCGTTACTTTTATATCTGGCTATTAAACCCCGTCCCAGTACCACACAATGCAGCAATAATATTTCAGATGAACCTGAAAATAAGCGGCTAGCCATCGCGTCTTGCACTAGTGTGGTCATCTTGTTTTCAGCAATTAAACCATTAGCCCCCATTATTTGTGCTGCATCCAGGCTCGATTGTAAAAAAGCTTCGCTGGAGTAGAGTTTGGCCTGGGCACTGGCTAAACTAATGCGCCTGCCCGCACCTTTTAATCTGGCACACTCATTAGCCCATAATAAACAGGTTTCCAGGCGGCACTTCATCTCGGCAATTTTGTGGCTGATCGCTTGATTGGCTCCTAAGTGAGTGCCGTTGCTCTGACGATTCCGGGAGTACTGTATTACTTGTTCCAGTTGCCATTGCATAATGCCGGTAATTCCGGCAAAAATAAATGCGCGTTCCAGTTCCAGTGCGCTCTGAATCATCATGCCACCTGCCCCGGTTTTACCCAGTTGACGGTCTAAGGGAATCAGGCAGTCTTGCAGGATAATATCGCCCATAGTCGCGCTAGAACAGCCAGTAACATTTGGGCTGTTAGTGAAATTTGCACCGCTGTCTGTTTGTTTGACTAGAAATGCTGAGAGTTTACCCTCTAATTTAGCGTAAATAAGTAAAACATCAGCGATAGGTGTATTAGTGATAAAACGTTTGTGCCCGTTTAATACAAAGCCTGCCTCTGTCGATATTGCGCGAGTTTCGATAGCATTAATATCAGAACCCGTTTGCGGTTCTGTAATCGCATGACCGCCGATTAATTCAGCTGATAACAGCGCAGGTAGCCAGCTTTGTTTTTGCTGTTCAGAGCCATACAATATGAGCGGAAAGACTGAGCCCCAAAGGTGTGCATTGATAGATAAGATTAAGCCAGTATCCAGACAAAGTTTACCTAATATTAAGTGGGCTTTAACCAGGTCTTGAAAACCATCACCATGCCCCCCCAGTTGAGTGCTGATGGCATGTTTTAGTAGATTCTCTTGAGCGCAATATTGTAAGCGCTGTTTTGATGCGTGAATATCACCGCTAGGAGGAAGTTGCTGGTATTGAGTCATGAGAGTACATGTAGAGCGGACTTAAGTCCGCAAGAGTCAAAGTGCAAGAAAAAAGGGGAGTAGGCTTTAGCCTACATGTGCCGTTATTTGTGTAGGCTAAAGCCTACTCCCCAAGACAGAGTTTACAGTACCAGCGGACTAAAGTCCGCTCATTATCATCTTACTTAAACAAGCTTTGTACCGCCTGATAGTCAGTTTTTCCATTAGATAGGCTAGGTAAAGCATCTAGCACAATAAATTTACAGGGTTGCATATAGGGTGCGAGCGACTGGCGTAAGGGTTTAATTGTGTCTGCCAGGTTGGCATCGTTTTTTAATGCTAGCGCGGCAGCAGGCCGTTGTCCGCTAGTCAGGTCTTTAATGCCCACTACGGCACAACTCTGAATGTTATCCAGTTGATTAATACATTGTTCGATTTCAGCTGGTTCAACACGATAGCCAGAGCACTTTAACATGCGGTCCAGGCGTCCATGATACAGGTATTCACCTGCTTGATTTATGGATGCTTTATCCCCGGTAGAGTAATAGTCGGTATTAAGAGGCTGTAGTTTACCTTGTTGCCAATAGCCGGAAAAGTTATTAAGACTATTGACCGCTAACTCTCCTGTTTCAGCATCAATAGTTAATTTCGCATTTCCAGCCGCATGGCCGATGGGAATTGTCTGGCCTGCTTGTAAACATTTACGGTCTACTTGCCAATAACAGCAGACATTAGTCTCGGTAGGACCATATAAATTATACAGATCCGTGTCAGTTAATAATTCAGCCAGTTTGATTAAGTGCGCAGTAGGAAAAACTTCACCGGCAAATAACAAACGCTTTAAATGGCTTAAGTTGGTAGTTTCCAGGGCGCCTTTAAGTGCAATAAAGCTTAATAAAGAAGGAACGGTATACCAGGTTGTGATTTTATGCTCACTTAGGAATGTGCACGAAATAACTTCCTGAAGCAGCCAAGCTTGAATAATGAAATATCTCCCCTAAATTAAGGTTATCTTAATTTATTACTCAGTGGTTGTCTTATGTCATTTCCTTATAAAAAA
>NZ_BDMN01000278.1 GCF_002189065.1 Bathymodiolus platifrons methanotrophic gill symbiont | reverse complement strand
CCCGATTGTTTTGTATGAGTATCAGGCGACAAGGGCAGGTGCGCATGCAGCAAACTTCTTACAGGGCTTTTCAGGTCACTTACAGGTGGATGGCTATGCCGGCTACCATGCATTGGCATCAGATGACTGTATCCTCGTCGGCTGTATGGCGCATGCGCGTCGTAAATTCGATGAAGCGTTGAAAGCACTCCCTAAAGAAAGCCGCAAGAATAAAATGGGCATGGCCCAAACCGCATTACGCAAGTTTGCTCGCTTGTATGCACTAGAAAAACAATTCAAAGGCCTGACAATAGAGCAACGTTATTTGTTGCGTCTGGAAAAAAGCAAACCTCTGCTGGAAGATTTAAAACAGTGGTGTGATAACAACCTTACCAAAACGGCAAAAGATAGTGCGATCGGTAAAGCCATTCGTTACACCATTAACCAATGGGATAGCCTAACCCGCTATATTGATGATGGTAATATACAAATTGATAATAATGCAGCGGAACGTCATATCAAGCCGTTTGTGATTGGCCGTAAAAACTGGTTATTTAATCAAACTCCACGCGGCGCTAATGCCAGCGCACTACTTTACAGTCTTGTGCAGACAGCGGTAGCCAATAACCTAGAGCCTTTTGATTACTTAAAGTATTTACTCACCGCACTACCCAAGCTTGGTAGGCACTATAAGCCAGAGGCATTGGATCAGTTTTTACCCTGGAACCTGACTGAAAAAATCAAGCCTTTAAAGTAAGTGGCGTAGCTTGTCTAGGTGGGAAGAATCGACGCTTACCTACCTGCTTATACGAATATTACTAAAAACCATGAAAATCAACCCACTATAAATCATGGGGCAACCGATAATATAATTTTATTTCATATAGGTGCAAAATCAGCTATTAAACATTGGCCAATTATTTTAAACAGCACAATAAGCAGGTCATTCTAAGTGCAGGCAAAGGTGAAGAGGCCCAACTTGATGAGGTACAAAAAGTGACTCAGTTACCTTGCTACCGTGGCAATCTAAGTTTATTACAATTAATTGAAGTCATGCAAAATGTAGAATTAATTGTGTGCTTAGACAATGGTATCGGTCAGCTGGCTAAAGCTATTGCGACCCCGACTGTTTGCCTATTCGGTGGAGGTTCGACAATTTTATTTGCAGAGGCAAAATTTTGGAAAAACATTCCTTATCGCAGTGTTACTACTGATATTGAATGCCGAAATACTTCTTTATTATTTAAGCGCAAGATTGACTGGATTCAAACTTGCAATCGTTCTATAAACGACTGTATTCATCAAAGCCCTCACTGTATGCAAAATATATCAGTACAAAAGGTTATTCAGGCCTGTAAAAAAATAATAGAACTTGGACTTGAACCCATACAAGATTATAAGTAATGAAACTCGCTATTGTATGAGGGCGGAGTATCATCAAAAAAACCAATAAAATGTTTTGCCGCATCTACTTAAAAAAACAGAGTAAATATGGGCTATATAAGCCTTGATGCTATGATTATTAATAAATTATTTTTATGAAGTACTATTTTTTCTGAATTCGAAAGTAGATGTATGTCGTATTAATAAACTAATGTTAAAATAATTAACTATTTTATATAAGATTTAGGGTTATAAATGAGTACGATTTCAATAGTGATCCCCGCTAAAGACGAACGTGAAAATATTCAACCGTTGGTTGATGAAATATATGCCGCATTAACTGGACAACAAGACTTTGAAATTATTTATATTGATGATGGTAGCAGCGATGGCACTTTTGAAGAAATAGTACGCTTAAAAAATGCAGGGCGTAGTGAGTTAAGAGCCTTAAAACACGCACAAAGTGTTGGCCAAAGCACGGCTGTTTATTCGGGAATAAAAGCAGCTAAAGGTGAGTTAATAATTACTCTGGATGCTGATGGGCAAAATGATCCGGCAGATATTCCTGCTATGTTAGTTAAAGCGCAGCAATTTAAACCCGGGGAACATTTTTGTATTGCAGGCTACCGAAAAAATCGTAAAGACACTTCCTGGTATCGCTTCCAATCACGCTTAGCTAATAAAGTGCGGGCTAGTTTACTTGGTGATGGTACACCTGATACAGGCTGTGGGTTAAAAATATTCCCTAAAGCAACCTTTTTACAACTGCCTTATTTTGATCACATGCACCGTTTTATTCCTGCACTAGTCTGCCGGTTATCGGGTGAAATTGTAGTTTCCGAAGTAAAACACAGGAATCGCCTGGCTGGTGTTTCCAAATATAATATGTGGAACCGGTTGTGGGTAGGGATAGTAGATATGTTTGGTGTGATGTGGCTGCAAAGGCGGGCAAAACACCCTGAAGTTATAGACGAGGCCTGATCTTTTGTCTCGCTCATTACCTAAAAGACGTGTGATACGTATATTTGCGAATAGAGCCTTGTGGACGGGAGTATTAACTCTAGTCAGCATGGTTTTACTAGGCTTACTCATTAACTATTTGTTATCAGTCTCCGAATTCGACCAGGCATGGGTTGATCGCCAGGTAAAAAATCAAGGGACTACGGGTATTTTATATTTCATCTTACTTTGTATGTTTACCACTGCCTGTGGACTGCCTAGGCAATTAGCTGCCTTTTTAGGAGGCTATGCGTTTGGAGTGCTTAATGGAACCCTGTTAGCCACATTTGGTACAACCTTAGGCTGTATTCTATCTTTCTATTTTGCACGGCTTTTAGCAAGATCCATTGTCAGAAAAAAACTCCCCAAAAAAGTAAGTGGTATTGACCGGTTTTTACATGATCATGCTTTCACAAAAACCATTATCATTCGTTTATTGCCGATAGGCAGCAATTTAATCACTAATTTAGTTGTTGGTGTAACTCATGCCAAAGGGAGTCATTTTATTGCGGGATCTTTTATTGGCTATTTACCACAGATGATTATTTTTGCCATCGCAGGCAGTGGTGTTGAAGTGTTATCTTTTTGGAAAATTGGTCTGAGTATTGCACTTTTTATTGTCTCCTCTTTGCTCAGTGCCCGCTTATATCGCCAATATAAAATGGATAAGCAAACACGCGAGTCTTTAGCTTCGTAACCAGCTATGCGCCTATTGCTACAGCACTGATGACAAACAAAAATCCTGCCCAAATATTGGACGATTATTTATTTCCAAGTGCCTAGGGAAGTTGCTCTGGTCAATGGCTACTGTGAGTACTTCATAACAATAAAATAATGAGATTAATGTGTCGATAAATAAGATAGCTTACTGGTTTGATTTGTACCGTTTCAAATCAGGTTATGATCATAAATTTAACCTGGTCTGGTTATTTGTTTTTGCAGTGACTATCATATTTATAGGTATAGGTTTACGCGAACCCTGGCCTGCCGATGAACCTCGGTTTGCCCAGGTTGCGAGAGAAATGGTCGAAACAGGACAGTGGTTTTTCCCTATGCGTGGAGGAGAGCTTTATCCTGATAAGCCACCTGTTTTCATGTGGAGCATTGCGGTTTTTTATTGGTTATTTGGCTCAATTAAAATTGCCTTTTTATTACCTTCAGCTATCTGCTCCGTAATCACTACTTTTCTGGTTTATGATCTCGGACGTCGCTATTGGTCGGCTCAAGTTGGCTGGCGCGCAGCACTCTTATTATTACTAACTATTCAATTTACCTTACAGGCAAAAACTGCACAAATTGATGCGATGTTGTGTTGCTGGGTCACAATTGGTTGTTATGGGTTATTAAGGCACTTATTATCAGATGGTAACTGGCGCTGGTATTTTATTGGCTGCTTTTTTATGGGCATTGGTGTTATTACTAAGGGTGTTGGTTTTTTACCCATTTTAATGCTACTACCTTATATTTTACTTAGAATCTTTCAGGCTAAAGATCAAGAAATTCAAGGTTCCTGGCTGTGGGCGGGCGGTATTCTCGCATTATTAGCGGCAATTATGCTGTGGTTTATTCCTATGCTGTTATTAGTTGAATATTCTAATAATCCGGTATTTGAACAATACCGGGATAATATCTTATTTAAACAAACAGCCACACGTTATGCCAATCCATGGCATCACATCAAACCATTCTGGTACTATTTTGTTGCCGTCATTCCTCTATTCTGGTTACCAATATGTTTAATGCTTCCGTGGTTATTTAAACATTGGAAACATGCTATTTGTATTGCCGATCGACGTATTATCCTCCCCCTGGGCTGGATTGTTTTAGTGTTATTATTTTTTAGCATTAGCCCAGGCAAGCGAGGTGTTTATATTTTACCTGCACTCCCTATGCTGGCATTAATCACTGCCCCGTATTTAGACGAGGTTTTATCCAATAAATGGCTAAATCGATTAATCTGGATAATCATTGTAATCATTGCAGGAGTTTTTGTTTCCCTAGGCCTTGCTGGCTTATTAGACCATGAGGCATTAGTCAAATTTGAAACAAAGTTTCATATTCAGCCGTGGGGCCTATGTTTAACAGTCGGTATATTGGCCTGTTTTGCTACTATTGTTAGTTTTAAAAAAGCTAAATTTATCAGCTGGATCATCTTTATTCCTGGTTTATGGATTCTATATAGTACCTGGGGTTATATCTTGCGTGACCCGATTAAAACGCCCAAAATAATTTTAGCCAATATCGCACAGCAGGTTCCACAAGATTCTGAGCTTGGAATTGTCGGACTTAGAGAGCAGTTCATTTTATTCTCACCCTTTAAAACAACGCATTTTGGTTATCATACGCCACAGAACTTTCAGTTTATGAAGGCATGGCAGTGGCAGGCTGACAGTAATAAACGTTATGTTCTAACATTCAAAAAAACAGACTTAACATGCTTTAACAACAGCAAAGCAATTGAGCTAGGCAGAGCGCATAACCGAGACTGGATATTGTTTACCGAAGAGGGCCGGCTACCAGAGTGTGACAATCCACCTGATGATGTCTATGCTTTTACATTTCAGCCTAAATAGACCTGCAAAACAGTTAACCTGGAAACTGTACAAGATATACTTTTTTGGCCTATAAACTTAAAACGGGACAGTCTTTTCCTTCATTAACTCCATTAACTTCATGTGCTTCATGGTAAAAACTGTCCCATTTTAAAAAACCAGGAATTATTTCCCCATTATTTTCTTTTTTAAAGCCGTTTTTCTAGCCCTTTTACGCGCAAAATCATGACAGGCATTGAGCATATCTGTATAAACCTCTTGTTCATCCTTATCACAAAGTACCGCATATTTTTTGGCAATTATTTCAATCATCTCATCAGTTAAAGATAATCTAGTAAAGTTTTCAATACGTGCCTGGTAACTTAAAGGGCCAAAGTTCATTCTATTTAAATCAACCAGATAAAATTGATAGCGCTGGTCGTTTTGCTTAACGATCAAGGTATTGCCAGGCGAATGATCTATAAAATGAATGCCGCTCATCTGCAAGTTATATGTAAATACGGTAAATTGCTGCAGAATATTGGTTCTATCCGGATATTGTTGATCATGTATCAGCGTTCTAAATGTTAGATCACAATCTAAATGTTCAGCTATATAATAGCTTTCTAACAAAAATAAAATCGAACCTCGCTCGGCATAAGCAATAGGCCGGGGAGTATCAACCCCCTTTTCAATAAGTATGTGCGCATATTCAAAAGAGCGCTGAGCCTTGGATTTTCTAAACCAGCGATACACTACTTTATTGATCAAATGCGGCATTTTAAAAATCTTAACATTCCATTTTTCAAAAGCAACTGTAATGGATTTAACAACATTACGCCCTTGATATTCAATATGGCCCTTAGTTTGTATTTCATTTAATACAAATTGAATATCAACCCTTTTATAGGGTGTAGTAACAACTATTTTCATATTATTTTTGTGATATGTTGCAAAGTGATTGTATGGCCGTTATTACTGAATCAACTGACACATCGGTAAAACCACTGATACCTTCTAATGATTTTAATTTAATTCTATCGATAGGAGGGTTATTAAATTCTCCTTGTAAAATAATAGCCTTATCATTAAGTGGAGGTGTAAATTCAGGTGCGGAACTACGATAAATAACTATTTGTGGAATCCCGACAGCTGCTGCAATATGCATTAGCCCTGAATCATTGCTAATAGCCAGATTAGCACAAGCAAGAAGATCCACGACATCTAACAGGCTGGTTTCACCACATAAGTTAAATAATTTACAGTTACTCTTTTGCCCTATTTCCAAAGCAGTACCATAATCTTTGGCTGAACCTAAAATCATTACCTGACACCCCATTTGGACTAAATATTTAGCCAACAGCGCATAATTCTCCGCAGGCCAGCGCTTGGCCGGCCCAAACTCAGCTCCGTGCATTAGTGCAACAATAGGCTTGTCTTGAGCGACATTAAGTTTTTGTAACCAGTGTTCAGTATTTGTACTATTAACTGTTAAGCTAGGCTGAGGAATATCCTGTAATTCAGGTACCTTAGCACCTGCATCCAGGCCCAAAGAAACATATTGTTGCACCATATAGGGAAGTTTCTGAGAGTCCAGTTTTCGCCAATCATTTAATAAACCATAACGCAGCTCCCCTAAAAAACCGGTGCGCTTTGGTGCTCCACTCCAATAAGCCGTTAAAGCAGACTTCCAGGTAACAGGTAAGGTAATTACCCAATCATAGTGCTTGCCTTGTAGTTTGTTGGCCATTTCCCGGCGACCTTGCCAGCTAAATTTGCCCCGTTGCACTTCAATTTTGTAGTGCTTGCTTACCTCTGGCATGCGCTGTAATAAATCATATGGCCAGGGAGGCGCGACAACATCAAGTGTTAAGTCAGGATATTGCTGGTGTAACACTTTAAATAATGCTTGTGCCATAACCATGTCCCCCACCCACCCAGGGGAAAAAATAAGAACATTCATAAGTTTGGTATTTCAGTTTTCCACTTGATTCATTGATTTATTACTGGAGGAGCTTTGGCTATTAATTACCAAGCTATCATCAGCGTTCAAGACTGCTACAATTTTATCCATTACCCGCTTAACTGATATTAATTGCATCGCCTCGGCACCTGGAATATTTTTTTGCCAAGCCAGTTGAGATACGGGTTTATGCATGATTTTTTCTGCAGCTTGCTCATAGAGATTAATACAGTTTTGTACCTGATTATAAGGTCCTGTATATTCAGCGCGTTTTGCAGCAAATAGGCCTATGGCAGTTGTTGCTACAGCACTTGCAAGATGTATAGGCCCCGTATCGGGGGCAATCAGCAAATTGACTTGCTTAAGAATAGCGGCTAATTGTGTCAGCGTTGTCTGTCCAACTAAATTAAGGCAAGACACAACAGTTTGTTGTTGAATGTTAGAGGCAAACTCAATTTCTTTTATGCCTGGGCCACCAGTTAAAACAATATTTTTATCTGGATATAATGCATGTAAGTTATCAATTAAGCTTACATATCGATCCACAGGCCAGGTTCTTTCAGGTGACGAAGCCATTGGGTTAATAGCAATCCATTGCTGATTCGTTTGCAACTTATTAATTGCCCACTCTTTATCAGCATTAGCAATGGGTAGGGTTAGGTCATCTGCTGTTATTTTTATTAATTCATTAATGCCGGCAAATTTTTTGGCTAATTCAAAAAAAATCTCAACCTGATGTAAATTCCTAGGTAAAGTATAAGCCGTATTGGTAAACAAATGATGCCCTTCCCGTGAGTAAGGGGAACCAAAACCGGTTTTATGCTCGGCTGGCAATAACGCCATGACCATATTACTGACAAAACTGGTTTGAAAGCTAATTAACTGCCCGGCATTTTTATTGTGCCATTGTTTTTTTAGCCGCCAATAATCCCCTAGTGATTTAGGTTTATCTATTGGCACGACATTAACTTCAGTAACTTCGGCTAAGATATTGGCAATCGGCCTATCAATTAGCCAATCAATTTGTGTTTCAGGAAACTGTTTTTTGAGTAGGCGAATAGCTGGCAATAACATTAATACATCCCCTATCGCAGAAAGCCGGATAACTGTAATTTTATTCGGGGGGGCTGTGTTATTAGTCATGCAATATTATGCTACAGTAGGAAGGATACTCAATTCTAGCACTCTCGTTTCGTAGTTCAAAATCATATCAGCGTTATACTTCGCTCGGTCACGGATGTACGAAGTATAAACCCTATAGGATGTGCTGAGGCACGAAGCGCATTAAACACGGAAAAACCACTTCTACAAGACCACACAATGGAACACGACTATCTACTCAAGCTTCGGCAACATCCAACCTGGCGCTTACTTTGTGCGGATAATTCAGCACTTATTATCAGCTTTTTTTATCGCGTTTTTATACAGCCTAATTGCCGCTCATTAAAACAAAGTGAACTGACAGAAAAACTGGAAGACACTTTATTTCATCTGCGTCAGATTCAGCGTAACAAATACCCAAAAACGGCCAAAGCTTATTTAACTGACTGGGCAAATGGCGAAAATGCGTTTCTGCGCAAATATTATGCAGACAACAGTGATGAACCAGAATTTGACTTAACACCTGCCAGTGAAAAGTCGATTGAATGGCTTCGTAGTTTAGAACAAAAACAATTTATCGGTACAGAGTCACGCTTATTAACAGTGTTTGAATTACTCGCCAGTATTTTACAAACCACTCAGACTGACCCGCAGCAACGTATCGCTGAATTAGAAGCACAAAAGACCGAGATAGATGCCGAAATCTCACGTCTGCAGCAAGGCGAAGTGATTAGCTATGATCCGCGTCAGGTCAAAGAGCGCTTTTATCAATTGGAAGAAACCGCGCGTAGTTTGCTTATGGATTTTAGACAGGTTGAAGAGAATTTTCGTCAACTTGACCGGCGCACGCGTGAGAAAATCGCCACCAGCAGTAAACACAAGGGGGATTTACTGGATGATATTTTTGGTGAGCAAGATGATATTGGCGATTCTGATCAGGGGAAAAGTTTTCAGGCATTCTGGGGCTTGCTTATGTCGCCAGCTAGACAGGAAGAATTTAACAACTTAATATAAAAAGTGCTGGCTCTGGAAGAAGTGCAAAGCTGTGAGCCGGACGAATTATTGCCAAAGATGAAATATCACTTGCTGGAAGCGGGTGAAAAAGTGCAGCGTACCAGCTCTAGCCTGGTAGAACAATTACGCCGTTATTTAGATGACCAGGTCTGGCTGGAAAATAAACGTATTATGTCGATTATTCATGAAATCGAAAAATCAGCGATTGCAGTCAAACAAACACCGCCTAAAGATAAAGACTTTATCTATCTGGATGATACTAAGGAATGTGCACGAAATAACTTCCTGAAGCAGCCAAGCTTGAATAATGAAATATCTCCCCTAAATTAAGGTTATCTTAATTTATTACTCAGTGGTTGTCTTATGTCATTTCCTTATAAAAAAAATATCGAAAAGTCGATGAAGAAATTTTATGACTCACTTTGTGAAAAAAATAAGCGACGGTATGCCGCCATTGAAAGTGAAAAATTATCTCATGGTGGCGTTAACTATATTTCAGCTTTATTAGAGTGTGACCCAAAAACTATCCGCCAAGGAAAAAAAGAACTCACCGAATTAGAACTGGATATAACAGGAATCAGACAACCTGGAGGCGGTCGAAAAAAAAGACCTCTACCCCTGAATACAGTGGAATAGATCAAGACTTTTTAGATATTCTTCAACAGCATACAGCAGGCAATCCAATGAATTCATCTATTAGGTGGACTTATCTAAAGCCGCGTGAAATCGTCAGTGAATTATTAAAAAAGGGTTATTCTGTCAGTCGTAATATCGTTCGATATTTATTAAAAAAACATGAATATGTTAAGCGCAAAGCCCAGAAAAACATTACGATGGGTGGTCATCCTGACCGCAATGCTCAAT
>NZ_BDMN01000277.1 GCF_002189065.1 Bathymodiolus platifrons methanotrophic gill symbiont | reverse complement strand
AACAGCAATTAGGTGAGCAACGTTTTGATATTTTAATCGTTGACCCAGAAACGCCAGCACAAGCAATTTATAGTATTGCAAAAAATCGGGTATTCGTTTATGAGTGATAGGCAAATCGATAGCTTGCGGTTTATGCGTTTGCTGAATATCGTCTATAAAGAAGGAGGGTATTTAATACAAACCGACCAGCGCTTGTTTAAATCTGTTATTGATGCTGGCTGGGTGAGCGGCCTGGAAAATAATCAGAATGCAGCGGAACAGCTGGACGCTTTTTCTGCTAGATCAGGCGCGCCATGCTACCTCACAACATTCTGGGACTCCTGTCACCAACATTCATTCGCCTACGCAGCGAATGGGAGATGCCCTGGTCGCCCTGCGTCCGTCTCAACTACGCACAAAACCCTGCTCCGTTAAGACTACCTCAAATGGCTGGACGGCTATTCGGAATGCAATTCTTGCCTCCCTCGCGCGCTACTAGCGCACTTCGGATCAGCGAATTGCCCTGTCGCCTACCAGGGACTAAAAATCATCACTCCGCTTAGGCTCCGTTTCCCTGATTTTAAGCGAGAGCTGGATAAACACCTAAAGTTATTAACCAAGCAACGTGATAAGGCGCGTGACTTACTCAATATCGAACAGTTTGATGAAATCGACTGGCAAGCACTAAGCCTAAAGATTGAGCAACTATTAGCGGAGAAACGCGAGATTGAACAGAACTCGGATATTTTACAGCAGTTACAAAAGCAGCTGGAAGAGAGTATCCAGCGCCTTATTGCGCAGGAAGAAAAAATAACCGCGCTAAGTAAAGACAGCGGTAAGTTAGAGGCGCAAATTGATAATGACAAAAACCTGCTGCAAGTCAGTGAGATAACTGTTAAGCAAACGGAACTAAGCGAACGCGAATTTAGCTTTCCAAAACTGACCGAGTTACAGCCTAACGCGCTGCCTGATATTACCATCAGCATAGCCAATAGCGATGATAACCGTAGCGTGATGCGCAAATGGATCCAGATTCAACTGAATAATGAAAATACAAAAATTCAACGCGTGGCCGAGCGTATTATTACGCAAATGCAACAATATAAAGACAAGTACAAGCTGGAAACCCGTGACTTAGATGTGGCCTTACAATCGGCCTTTGAGTTTGGGGAAATGCTGGATAAATTAGAGCAAGAAGATTTGCCGCGCCATGAAAAACGCTTTCATCAAATGCTCAAAGAAGGCACGATTCAGAAAATCGCCATGTTTCAGGCGAACCTTGATAAAGAGCGCCAGGAAATAGAAGACAAACTAACTAAAATTAACCTGTCCCTGAATGCCATTGATTACAATACCGGCACTTATATCACGCTGATTTCAGAGCGTAGTAAAGATATGGACATCAGAAGCTTTCAGCAGGATTTAAGAGCCTGTTTAGCAGATACCCTAGGCGGTGAGGATGACTTATATGATGAGAGTAAATTCTATCAGGTAAAAAAACTAATCGACCGCTTTAATGGGCGCGAGGGGCAAACTGATAGCGATAAAAAATGGACACGTAAAGTGACTGATGTTAGAAACTGGTTTTTATTTTCTGCCTCAGAGCGCTGGCGCGAAGATAATCAGGAAAAAGAATATTACTCCGATTCGGCGGGTAAATCAGGCGGTCAAAAAGAAAAGCTGGCTTATACCATTTTAGCCTCGGCACTCGCCTATCAATTTGGCCTAGAGTGGGGCGAGACGCGCTCAAAAAGCTTCCGCTTTGTGATGATTGATGAAGCCTTTGGCCGTGGCTCGGATGATTCGGCGCGTTATGGGCTGGAATTATTTAGTAAACTGAATTTACAATTATTAATTGTCACCCCACTGCAGAAAATCCATGTCATTGAAAATTATGTAAAAAGTGTCAATCTTGTGCATAATGAAGAGGGCAAAAATTCGATGTTAAGGAATTTGACGATTGAAGAGTATCATCGGGAGAAGGAGGCACGATGATTGTGCTAGCCGTGTTCCTTAGCAAGGATGGGGAGTAGGCTTTAGCCTACATGAGCATAATTTGTGTAGGCTAAAGCCTACTCCCCAAAATTAGACGACTAATTCAACGCGGAACAAGCTTTGTGTAGGGTATGCATCGCATATCTATAGGCTTTCAGGTAAATAATTTCCATACATTCTGGGCAGTCAGAAATGCTCGGAAGCGGGATCTTTAGTCCCGTATGCTACCCAGAGCGTGAGCACAAGCTTTGGCGGGAATCTATGTGCTTATCCTCCTTAACAAGCTAGTTAACAATTCATATGTCCAGTAAGCTGATTATAAGCCCCAAACTATTAAAACAACGCGCTTTACGTATCTGGGAGCGGGGGGAGATACATCGCAATGGCATTAGCTTAAGCCATTACCCCCTTCGGTTAAGAGCCCGCAC
>NZ_BDMN01000276.1 GCF_002189065.1 Bathymodiolus platifrons methanotrophic gill symbiont | reverse complement strand
GGTTATGGCAGGTTTTTATGCGCACAATAAACTTTTGCGACAGAACCCTTATTTACAACCTGCACTCGTGATCGGATTAACATTACCTTGAATACCTTCAATTATTTTACTACGTTTGCACTCCAGCTCAGTAACTGGGTAGAGTCCATCCCACGCATTGAATAGCTGGCGTTGTGAATCACTAAGGGTATACTTTGGGTAAACAGCGTCAAAGTAGAGAGCCACTCTAGCCACAACGCCTTTTGCGTAGTTAGGAGGCTCAGCTTTACGGTCTTGAATCGTCATTAAACAATTTCCTAACGACTCACCTTCAACCATTCCATACCTGTAATTGCTCCTTAACGCGTTTACAGTCCCTATAGAGGGGTAAAGATTGTACAGATCAGCCTGCATATAGCGATAGTCTTTACTCACCTTGGTGGCGCATCTACGCCCTTTATATCGCTTGCCTTTCTTAGTGATACACATAGCGTCGCCATTACGCCAAGCGGGGTATGCTCTCCCGAAGTTCTCAGCAGGAACTACATGCTCCCATTCCAGGCGCTTTGCACGTTTCTTGTACTTATCTGAATAAAATCCATTCGGATCGGTGATCTCTTTACCCTCAAACGTCCCCTTGCAATAAATTGTTTCATGAGGCAACTGGTTATAGACATATAGCTCAAGTGTCTTCTTTGATTTGCTAAAGCTCTGGTTCTCAGTATTCCCTGCTGGGTGGCCTGAAAAAGCATTGGCAGCGATAGAAAAGCTAGCGATTACAGCTATTGATGCTATTAATGTATTCATGCCTTTTAATTTTGATATACGCGCCATCGCGCGTCTTCATGATAGATTTTGGGACTCCATGTCACAAAAATCGATTCGCCGCACGGCGAATCATTTATGCCCTGGCACGCCTGCGTCCACCTAACCCATGCACAAAACCCGCATGGCTATG
Source organism: Bathymodiolus platifrons methanotrophic gill symbiont (assembly GCF_002189065.1). GTDB lineage: Bacteria > Pseudomonadota > Gammaproteobacteria > Methylococcales > Methylomonadaceae > Methyloprofundus. Next base: position 15,295 of record NZ_BDMN01000276.1, on the reverse strand, counting down.
GGGGGGCTCATCGGGATAAAATTTTAGCCTCCCGAGGGCGCTGCTAGCGCCCTTCGGATTGGCAAATTTCCCTTCGCCTACCACGGACTATTAATCCATCCAAGATTAACAGCGTAGGTTGTCCACTAAAATTTGTTGATTATATCAATATTTTTCCGCATCCGTGACCGCGCGAAGTATAACCATTTAAGTTGTAGGAACCGGGGGTCTGTCAAGGTTCTGTCGCATGCTTGGGCTGGGATGCCAAAAACAAGCTTTCGCAAAAATAGCGACTCCCCCGCGACCTGATGGATAACGAACCTGAAAGCCCAACGCTTAAAATCAGGGAAACGGAGCCTAAGCGGAGTGATGATTTTTATCAAACAAACGATTAACAATAATGGATTTCCTGATAAGGTCGTTATGGATAAAAGTGGCGCTAACTATGCAGGATTAGCCAATATTAACCTCTTGTTAATCCTCGCTGGGTTTGCCACTATGATCGACATATTACAGGTTAAATATTTGAATAACATCATCGAACAGGATCATCGCTTTATCAAAAAAATAACAAAACCGATGATGGGCTTTAAAGCGTTTCACTCCGCTCAAGCAACCATTGATGGAATTGAAACGGCACATATGATCCGAAAGGGACAATTGTCTGAGGAAAATATTCCTGCTTATAAGCAGTTTATGGCTTTAGCAGGATAGTTATGCCTGAAGACCAGGAGGTCTGCGCTTTTGATAATTATTGCGACAGAACCATTTTTTTTAAGAGCTTTTAAAGATCAATTTGTCGTCATATGAAAGGTTTTATTTTTTATCAGTACTGATTTTTTTAAAATTACTCTGGTAAATTATAAACCTCAATTTTCCCTTCTAATTTAGCAACCATTTTTTCAGCATCCGAAGCTGTTTTAGTAGTTCTTAGATTCAACTAACAAGTGCAATTCATTTTTAAGAGACTGAGAGGGCCAAGAGAACTAAAAAAACGTCATTTTCCACCATTTTATAAGCCATAATTTACTTAAGCCAATTGAAGTAGTTTAAATTGACCTGAATTAAAGTGCTGTTTGGCTTCCCAAAGGTCATAATTATCTTGCATCTTCAGCCAGCTTTCAGGTGATCTTCCCAGTACGCTAGAGAGCCTTAATGCAATATCAGGTGTGACATTAGCAATATTGTTTATTAGGCGGCTTATCAAGCCGTTACTAAGCTTTAGTTCTCGAGCTAATTGGTTAGATCCAATATCGAAAGGAGTGAGGTAAACCTCTTTGATAAATTCACCGGGGTGTAATGGTTCAAATTGTTCAATAGTCATTAGTGATAATCCTCATAATTTAATATAAACGCGTTACCGTCAACAAACGCTGTCAGCCCCGGACGGGCTGATAGTCTCCAGAAGGCGCAGGGAAATTTGCCAATCCGAAGTGCGCGATAGCGCGCGAGGGAGGCTAAAATTTTATCCCGAATAGCCGTAGAGCCATTTGAGGTAGCCATGACTGAGCTGCTTTGTGCTCAGTCTGTGGCGGACGCAGGGCGGCTGGAGCATCTCCTATTCGCTGCGTAGGTGAACGAATTACGGCGACAGGAGTCCCGGAATTTCGTGAGGTAGCATGGCGCGCCTAAACTCTTTCTTCCATAATTTCTTCAAGGTCGCGATACGAAACGCCATACCTGACATAAAAGAAAACAGCATAAAGAATGACATCTTTTTGAAAGTGAGTGCCTTTGAAGCTGAGCATATGATCCACCTTTTATTGAAATTGATAATTATGATAGCAGATAACGTCGGGAAGGGGGATTTATGCGACAGAACCCTTTAAAGCGTTTCACTCCGCTCAAGCAACCATTGATGGAATTGAAACGGCACATATGATCCGAAAGGGACAATTGTCTGAGGAAAATATGCCTGCTTATAAGCAGTTTATGGCTTTAGCAGGATAGTTATGCCTGAAGACTAGGCTTCCTGCATTTCCAACAATACTTGCGACAGAACCCCACTGAGTAATAAATTAAGATAACCTTAATTTAGGGGAGATATTTCATTATTCAAGCTTGGCTGCTTCAGGAAGTTATTTCGTGCACATTCCTTAGTGACTTATGTAAGGAAATCGGGATTACCAGACAAACACTTTATCGTTATGTTGCTCCTGATGGATCGTTGCGAGAAAGTGGAAAAAAGTTACTGAAAAAAGCTTAACGGGGTTTATGTTCCGACGCTGTCAGCCCCGGACGGGATGATAGTCTCCAGAAGGCGTAGGGAAATTTGCCAATCCGAAGTGCGCGATAGCGCGCGAGGGAGGCTAAAATTTTATCCCGAATAGCCGTAGAGCCATTTGAGGTAGCCATGACTGAGCTGCTTTGTGCTCAGTCTGTGACAGCATAAAGAATGACATCTTTTGGAAAGTGAGTGCCTTTGAAGCTGAGCATGTGATCCACCCTATTATTGAAATTTAGAATTAGGATAGCAGATAACGTCGGGAAGGGGGATTTATGCGACAGAACCGTTTACAGTCTGAAAACCAAGCGTTAGCTGATGAACGTAAACAAGAAATTGATAAATTAACCCAGAATTTAAAGCAAGAACGTAATGCTTCCGAAGACGCACGCTTAAAACTCACTCAGAAGCTTAACAAGACCGAATTATTGATTCAGAGGACTAACTCCCTAGAATCTGGCGTAATCGAGCTTAAAAACGATCTGAAGCAGTCTGATGATATAAAAAATCAAACAGGAAAGGAGTTAGCTGTGGTAGAAGCTAAATTTCAAGCTGAAAAGGAAAAGTCAGGGGGCTTAGAAGACCAACTTAACCAAAAAGAAACTGACTTTGCTCAAGAGAAAGTCAGTTTTACTGATTTGTTAAAAACGAAAGCCGTCCAGTCATTTGAGGGAGTGCTACGTAGCCTGCGCCGAGTTTACGATGGTGTGGCGAAGTGGCACGTACGCGGGACGGCTGTGGCGCCGTAGGCAATAGCGACTCCCCGATTCCCAAACGGTAGCGGCTGAAATGAAAGGACGATTGATCGAATTGGATCAGAAAAAAACTAAGGATTTAATACAGAAATAGGAAGAATCTTAAACATCCTCATATTTTCAATATGAGTCTTATAAAAGTGACTTTTAAAAAATCTTTAATTTTTTCTTTTTTTCTTTTTTTCTTTTTTTAGGACTATTAAAATTATTTAAAATCAATACATTATAAATGTATATCATGACCTTTTTATGGTTTAATCATGACCTTTTTATGGTATTGTACGACCTTGTTTTTAATATTATTCTAGGTATTCTGTGGATAACTCAAATAATCACTTAACAGTGGTAAAACATAACAATATTGTAGAAGCTGGATATAGGTTGAGCATTAATGAAAATAGGGTATTGCTAACCTGTATTAGCCAAATAGATTCTATGGGAGTGATAAATAGTGATGATAAATTTATCGTTACAGTTCAAGATCTAATAGACTTAATCGGTTTAGACACCAAAAACACTTACAAACAATTGGAGCTGGCAGCTAAAAGGCTTTATTCTCGGTCTGTATCAATAAATCTACCAGATAATAGGCTACTAGAAACTAGATGGGTTTCTTCTATCGAATACATCCCTAATTCTGGATCTGTAGAGCTCCAATTTTCACAGAAAATAATTCCTTACATATCAGAGCTGAGACGTGAGTTTACGCAGTACCGCCTTAACAATATCTTGATGTTTAAATCAAATTACTCAATCAGAATTTATGAATTATTGGTGAAGTGGGACGGTAATACTAAGGTAGTAGAAGTAGACTGGCTTAAGAAGAAATTTCAGATTGAAGATAAGTATAAAAATATTGGTGATTTGAAGCGAAAAGTAATCGATATTGCTATAACTGAGATAAACCAACACAGTGATATGACGGTGGCTTATACTCAAATAAAGCGAGGCCGTAATATAGTGGCTTTTAAATTCGAGTATTCACTAAAAAAAGATAAAAAACCCAAGAAAGAAAAGACATGGCACGGTATCCCTGAAACAGAGGTTGATAAATTGGCACGAGTTGGTGAATCATACCCAGAGGCAGGAAAGCGGATCGCTTCTCTAAAGCAGGCATTAGGTAAAAAATCGTAGAAAATTATCAATAACAGGTTGTGGTCTTTGGCATTTAATGAGTAAGATTGTTGCTATTTTGAATCAAAAGGGCGGTGCGGGTAAAACCACCATTGCGACTAATTTAGCCAGAGCCTTGCAGACAATAAATCAGCGAGTGTTATTAGTCGATTCAGATCCTCAGGGCAGTGCACGAGATTGGAATGCGGTAAGTGATGGAGGTTTAGCCCCCGTAATTGGCTTAGATAGGCAGACTCTAGCTAAAGATATTCAAGCGGTTAAAAGGGACAATTGTCTGAGGAAAACATGCCTGCGTATAAGCAGTTTATGGCTTTAGCAGGATAGTTATGCCTGAAGACCAGGAGGACTACGCTTTTTGATAATTATTGCGACAGAACCCTTCGGATTGGCGAATTGCCCTGTCGCCTACCACGGACTAAAAATCATCACTTCGCTTTAGCTCCGTTTCCCTGATTTTCAGCGATGGTGAATTCAAACTAAAAAGCTAACAAATAAAGGATGACTTCGGTATGACAAAAATTGTAACTCTATATAACCACAAAGGTGGTGTGTCAAAAACAACAACGACCTTCAATCTTGCTCATTTTTTGGCACAAAATGGAAAAAAAGTTTTAGCGGTAGATGCTGATCCCCAATCAAACTTAACAGAGTTAATGATGTCTCCCATGATTGCTGCTCTTGATGAAAAGGAAATGACAGGAAGTGAAACAGAAATTGAAGGAAGCAGTCTATTAGATTTACTAAAACCCAGAATAGATGGTGATATATCTGAAATATCTATCGAAAGTGTAAAGACAATTAAAATAGATAAAGGGCTTGAATTACTCAAAGGTGATGTTAATTTAAGTATTATAGAAGATTCTTTGGCAGAAGCTCATATACAAAGATTTTCCAATAAAACCCATGAAAAACGAACATACGTAGCGATTGGGGATATCTTAACAAGATATGGTGCTGAAAATAAAATTGACTATATTCTTATCGATGTAGGCCCAAGTTCAGGAGCATTAACAAGGTCATGCTTTTTGATATGTGATGGGTACTTTGTACCAACAGCACCTGATCGATTTAATGTGCAAGCAATTGGAACATTATCGACAATAATTAAAAAATGGATGCAAGATCATTCTCAAATATATAATGATTTTATTGAGTTAAAACTACCTATTCGGCATGGACGGCCACAATTTCTAGGTGTAATTCTTCAAAATTTTAAAATTAGAGGTGGTAAGCCAAAAGCAACTTATCAAATGTGGATGGAGCGTATCCCAGAAAAAGTATCATCCTCATTACTTCCTTCAATTAGTGAATTTAATACTGATGAAAAAGATATTACAAGCGGATTGGCTAAAGATAAAATTGTTGTATCAAAAATTCGTGACTTTGAAGGGTTAATTCCAATAATGCAAGAGTGTGGTAAAGCCATGTTTGATATATCACAAAATGACACAAAAATTATTCCAGCCTCTAATGGTAAAGCTTGGAGTGGTGCTCCTTGGGAAGGAGCCCAAGAAAGGATGGCAACATACCGCCAATCTATATCAGAAATAGCAACGAATTTGGACTTAATTAAGTAATGGCTATTGAACTCAAGGAATATATAGTCGCTTTTATAGATTTATTAGGTTTTTCGGCAATGGTACAACATGATTGCGAAAGACCAAAAAAAGAACATCGTTACATTAAAGTTTTATATACAATTCACCTTAAAACTAAAGAGCTGAAAAAGACAATAATTGGCCTAGAAATAACACAGTTCTCTGATTCCGTCGTGTTGGCTATACCATATAGCCAAGAGAACTACAAAAAGGTCGTAGACGTTATTTCAAACTACCAATATGATTTGCTTAATGATGGAATATTATGCCGTGGTGGGGCCTCATACGGAAAACATTTTTCAACTGAAGATTTCTTGTTTAGCAATGGAATGATTGATGCTTATAAGATTGAATCTACCATTGCATTAACTCCAAGAGTTATAATTAGCAAAGAGTTAATAGATTTAGTTTACCCTGCTAGTGAGCTGTCAAAAAACGAGCACTTGATACTCGAGAGTGATGGGTTGTATTTCATAAACTATATGAAAAATGGTAATGCTGATGATAGTTGGAAAGCAATATGTAAAGCAATTCCCGATGAATTAAGTGAAAACCCTTCAATTAGGAGTAAACATATCTGGCTTATTGACTATTACAATCACCAGTTTCCAGAATCAAAACGAAAAGATAACCACCGCTTTGTCAGCCCTGACGCATGAAATAAAACCGCATAAAAAGCCATGTTATATTAAGCAATTGGGTTTTTAATACCGAATTTTCCTTGTTTTAAGCGATTGTAAGGCGAATAAAAAAGTTCTTCGAGGTCGTAGATGTTTAATGGGACATTTTGTGATGACTATAGCGATAGAAGCAATAAAGCGTGGATTAATCGACTGTTGGGCAGTTCACTAAAAATCACAAAAACCAGGCTAAAACCCTGTCAAGAACTTTTTTAATTATTTACGCTGAGTAGTTACAGGGGGAATAAATAAAGTATGCTTCAAAGATTCGGGGACTGCTCTCGATAGAGTGGTAGAGGTTATCGAGATAGCTACGTTAAGACTATTTATTTCCTTTTATCATTCAACAATACTCTTCACTGTTGATACGTACCATTTGCCACCGCACCTAGTTTATTCATTCTTTAACCACGCATCCCCTTGGCAATCCTAACAATTCGACACTCACTAGAGGGGTATGGATACACTGATAGAGGGAGTTAAATAAACAAGTGTATTTTTAACATCGCCATCAACACAGCTAATCACCATTAACAAGACCTTATTTATAGTTAATAATGTTAAAAAAGACTGTTAAAAAACTTATCTCATGCTATAGTTAATAAAACCCATGTTAAAAAAGTAATTTATAAGCAGTTTATGGCTTTAGCAGGATAGTTATGCCTGAAGACCAGGAAGTCTGAGCTTTTGATAATTATTGCGACAGAACCTATTGAACACCTGGTAGAACTTATCGTAGCCTCTGCCATGCAAAATGATGAAGAACACTGGCAAGCATTACAAAAGGCTAATCATTCCCTTTTTGTTTTTTGCAAAGTATTTTTCGAGTTGAATCAAGCACATTTGAAGGTCATTAAAACCATCTTTTGTAAAGCCGAGGTAAACCTCTCTTTTTTTAAGATTAATTCCGCTAAAACAACCTATTGCTTCTACATCATCTGAATTTCTCCCCGTTCTAAAATCCAGCCTATTGCCCAGCTTATCTAGAAGCTCTTCTTTATCTCTATCATTTTTCAGATCATAGAGGATGACTGTAGAATTATTATTTGTGTATCTTTTCTTCAAGTTTCTAAAATTAGGGAATGCTGATTGGCATTTCACATTCATCTCATCATGAATATCATATTCATGACATACAACACTCACACCACGTGCATCAAAATTAAAAAGGCTAAATGATTGATCATCATTAAGATAACTGCTTATTTGATAACTAGGCCTTGCTAGGCTGTTTTTACAAAAATAATAAGTCTTAAATGATCCTAGGGTTTCAACATCCCGAATTAAACAACCGGCAACGGCCGATGAACAACTACCGATAATTAGCAATCCAATAGTAACCTTTAATCTTACTTGATTATTCCAATATAAAAACGAAGCGCGACTAAACATTAATTAACCCTAGCACATTAGAAATCATCGGCATATTTAGTTTTAGAACGATAACCTTCAGATTTTTTTATCTTTGTGCCGCTAGCTGAGCTAGAAGAAGCCCCTTCAGACCTTTGACCAGATTCACCTCTAGCAACACTATTATCTATTGTGGCGCGAGTATCTGCGGCCGCTTCTGACAATGAATCTTTCCAGCCCATACGAACCATAATAGTTTTCCCATCTGGGTCCATGCACTCGTCCAGCTTAATAATGCCAGATAATACTGATTCTGTTTCTGCCCCAATAAAGTCTGCATATTTAGTAATTTCTTCAGCATATCCTTCAGTTGATCCATCCCCCGATGTTTTCTCTACACTTTCCATTAGCTCTTCATTCAGCGTACCTGCTTTAACTTTTGTCTTAATCCATTCTGAAAAGTCGCGTTTACCTTTCATTTCAGCTTGCCGTCTTGCTTTATTTATAAGGCTACGCTTAGGTACAATAAATGATTGTTCTGCAAAGATAGAAAATGATCGAATCTTTCCATCTTCTGACATATTGGGGACCACACCTGATGTCGTCCCATTATCTGCCAAGTAATCATCACAAGAGCCAGCCATTACAGCAGTGGATGCTACAAGCAGTCCAAATAAAAGTACATTTTGTTTACCAATCATTATTGGATTTACTCCTTAGTTTTTCAAATTTTTGATTTATTTCTTTTTCAGTGCGTGAAACAGTGTGGCCTCTATTGTGAGAATATTTTTGTTTGGGAACTTTACCTGATAGCTTGTTGATCAGCAAGACGGACTTATTTGCAATCATATTAATGTGCGCCTGTATACCTGCCTTACCAGTAAGCTTATGACGATTAAAAACTACATTCCGCGATAAAACGACTCGTGATGTTGCTGGATCAATAACTTTAATGGCAATAGTTGCATTAAACTCATTACTTATAATTGTCATATCACCGACTTTTCGATGTCGTTTTTCAGGTGAGTAATGCATTACACTCGTAATAACTATGCGGTCGGCACCAGCCATATTACCAATTCGAGCTATTTCTGAAATATCACCATTTTTGGCAATAAACTCCATTTCACTCTTAATTTCTGGGAGACTTTCACGATCCAATATATTGAAGTAGTTAGATGATGAAAGTTGGCTTTCTATTGAGTCTTGCAAGCTCTCAGTAAATAATTTCGTATCAACATTTGTATTTTTTGCTTTATACGTTGGCAGCAATATCACAAGCGTTTTTTTACTCGTATCAATACCTTTGTCATATTTGGCAAGGTTTACACTTACAGTTACCAACACTCCTGTATCAATTGCCTTACTTGAGACGATATTGTATGAATGAATCATGCCCTTGGTTTTTGTTCTAATAGCCTCTGTCATGACTGTTGTTTCAAGAGCAGAACCATCATTACCACCTTTAGAGGTAGTTTTCTCTTCAGAAACCAGACTATCCATATTCATTGTTGATGTTGAAAACTGTTGTCCAAAAACTTGAGATACTGCCTGCTTAAGGGCTGTATTTAACGCTTGGGCAGAATTCGTCCCAGTACCTTCAACTGTTACTGAAATAATTTTTACTCCAGCTCCATCAGCCGTCGGTGTAACAGTACTATTGGTTTTTAGATTAGAGTCGTTCTGATCTTGGGCTGAAGATGGTGATTTAATCGTTTGAGCAGCTCTTGCTGCCATCTCTGAAAGGCTTGGCTTCCACCCCATGCGAACATAAACAGCCTTATCAACTTTGTCGACACATTCATCAAGCTTAATTATGCCTGAAAGAACCGAGCTAGTATTACTGGATATTTGATCTGCATATTTAGTAATTTCTTCAGCATTTCCTTCAGTTGATCCATCACTCGATGTTTTTTCTAGATTTTCCATCAATTCCTCATTGAATGTACCCGCTTTGATTTTTGTTTTAATCCATTCTGAAAAATTACGTTTTGCCTTTAATTCTGCCTGGCGCCTGGCTTTATTTATAAGACTGCTTTTAGGGGCAATAAATGATTGTATGCCATACATAGATAAAGATCTTAATTGGCCATTTTCTATACGAGGGACAATTCCTGAAATAGCATTAGCTTCAGCTAAATAATCATCACAAACATTTGCATACACATCGACTGAGAGAAGGAAGCCAAAGCTAAAAGCAATTATTATTCGTGTCATACTGAAGGCTCTTATTGTAAATGATTGGTAATCATGCCGGTCTGTAACCCGACCGGCTATTTTCGTAATTTATATTAAAAATCCGATGCGCCGGGCATATCGCTAATGTTATCTGGCATAGCAATATCCGCAGCCATCATCATATTGACAACAGCAGGAACTTTCATAAAGAAGTCTTTTGCGCCGGTTGCCGCAACTGGAGCTAGCTTAATTACGCCTACAAAGTTCGCCATTTGTGTCATTGGGGCATCTGCAGCTTTTGAGGCAACATCACTAACACCCTTTACACCTTCAAGGTATTTAACACCACCAATAACATACTGAAACATAGACTCAGTTAGCTTAGCTTTCTGCTCTTCACTCAAAGATGCAAGCTGCTCTTTATCCCCGCTAATCTTTTCCATGATCGAACCAGAAGCTTCTGCAGTTTCACCCAAGTTAAAACTTCCAGATACTGAACCGTCTTTTGTTATTGCTTCAACTTGTGCCTTTAAAGCTGCTGCATCTTCTTTATAACCAAGAGCTTCAGCCATTGTGATACTACTAAGGGCCAACAGACGCGTTCCAGTATAAACCTTCTTTTCAGCGCTATCACCCGTTGATGCCAGATCTCCCCAGTTGACATTAGAAGCGGCACTCCCCGTACTTACGCCAGGCACCTTGATGTCAGGTAAACCGAATGCATTAGCATTTGAGATTGGCAGAGCCAGGGCAAATGTCATTGCGATAGCACCTGAGGTTAGTTGTTTTTCAAAAACCTTCTTCATTTTAAATTTCCTCATAATTATTAAATTAACGAACACCTTTTTTTTGTAGTTGATCAACCACGATGGTTACAGCGGCTAGAGCGGACTTATTAAGAGCTTCGTTGGTTGCGTAATCTTCAGTTTCCCCAAGCCCATAAACTTGCTTTGCACTTACTTTTGCAATAGCTCTAGATTTACCGTTTTGGAACATATAGACTTGGTAATTAACACTCGCAGCCACCTTGAACAACCCTGTAGCAGCATCTGTAATTGGCAGGTCTAGATCAACTCTGCCCATGCCTAAATAACTCCACTCAGCATCTCTTGCAGCATTTTTAATCGCCGATTTAGTGCGACCTTTAAGCACACCTTTATCTGTAGCCTGATCATAAATTTCATCCATGTAGGGGGCACCGTAATCAGAAAGATCATTGTATTCCATTGGTTCAAAGCCAGCATTGATTAGTGATTCTTCAATCGCGCCAGAGAGTGTTTCCTGATAACTTTCATCAATTTCCCATGTGCTAGCAGTGCGCTTTCGAGTAGTAGATCCACCTGATGCACGACGAGAAAAAGTTTTAGATCCTACCGAGTCGACTGTCTTATTGCCATTAGATGCAGCCTGTTCGGATACGCTATTAAGCCCTTCAGATTCTTTAACATCAACCCGCTTTTTATCATATCCCTTTGAAGATATTTTCACTCTAGCAATTAGAACACTGCCAAAATCAGAAGCCATACCCAACCCTTGATTTCCGCTAGCACTCAAATCATTAAATAAGGCAGTTACACTCCCATCATCGAAACTTACACGTAAAGAAACTTTATAGTTTTTTGCTTCTTTATCATTTTTCTCTTGAACAACTATCTCTTCCATTATCAGATCTTCAAGGTTTCTTAAAATCTCTTCTTTATTGGAACGATAAGTTGATTTTCTCGCTACCGAAAAACCGCCTACATATTTTTTCCAAGCTGAAATACGCGCTTTTGCCAAGCCTTTCTCTCGAGTATCGCTGTTATAAGATTTGTAAGGCAAACTTGCTCTTGCTGTAATCTCTTTTGCATATAATGATGTGGAAAACGTGACTATCAGCATTAATAATAATGCTTGTTTAGTTAGTTGATTCATAAGTAGCACCATTTATCTGAATTAGTTTAAAAGTTCTTCATGAACATGGAAAATGCTTCTTTTGTTTGGTTTTGATTCTTCGACGACTTTTTGTAAAAATCATCACTATCGTCAGGCATATTTAGTGCTTTAGCTATATTTGACAAAAGAGCCAACAATGTTTTTTCGTATTGTGTTTGGTCATTAATTTGCGTTCCTTTACGATAAAATCGACAAGGCATACTTTTTAAAGGTAAATCTAAGATACTATCTCCAAAACTATCTTCAACTGAAAAATTTAGACGAGCTGCATGACAAACAGTATTGCCACTACCATTAGCTTTTTCCTTCTGCAATTTGCCCAATTTCGCTAAATTCAATTTTATTGCAACATCTGGTTCAGGTAGCTCTATTACTCTATTTCCAGAACTAAGACGAGTTTTGAGTTTTCCGCCAACAATATGCCCTACACTAGATGGTAGCATTTGAATGCCAGTTTCAGTCATTAATACACCTTCGAACACCTGAGCTAGCTGCATAGTAAAATAATTCATAGCATCTTTACTATAGCCAATCACATCATTAACTTTAGTACTGCTACTGACTTCAACAATTTGCGCTCTACGAACCTTGTCACTAGGTAATGAATATTTCTTAGCGCGACTAAGTGCATCTGAAGCAAAATTTATTTTCAACTCATTGCTTACAAGCATCGCTTTTACAATGCCGTACATTTCTTTGTCGGAAATCTTGCCGTTCGATGCCGTGTCGTAACGAATATATGTTGGAACCGCGCCAACCAACTTGTTGCTATCTAAATCCATAAATAAAAGGCTTCCAAAGATAGCTATCGAGTTAAGTGTATTTTTATTCGTATAATGAGAGTTTACTGTTTCATCAACAATCAGGCGTTCATAAGTGATGGCTAAAGCAACGCCAATAGCATTAGTTCCCGGCTCTGCTTGTGTAAATTTAACCTTTCCACCTGCAATTTTTTGGCCCTTGAACACAGTACGACTAAATACTTCAAAGCATGACGTGTTATCACATGAATGATCATCAAACACTCTTGAAGAGTAAGGATACAGTGTATCCCTTTTTGCATAATCCCCCATAAAGCCGACACCAGCCCAATGAAAGTCTTGAGCACTTACTGATACTGAAAAAGCTAATAAAGATAAAAAGCTAATAATATAAAAGGATAAGCCTCTAGGATGAGTGCTGTTGATAAAATAACTCATCGACAATTAACTCCCATTTTGCAGCAACCAGCACAACTAGTTATCTCTTCGCTTGCCTGCAAGCCTCTTTCAGAACACCAACGCTCTGCTAGACCAACAGCTGTTTTTCTATGTTTATCAAGGTAACGGATCACAATATGGACATTACTGCTGGCTACTACTTCAGGTTCAGTCAATGCACAAACCCCAAAGCTTGCAGTCTGATCATTAATTATCACCTCATTACGTGGAGAAGAAGTACAACCAAATAAACTTAATACTGCAATAGCAAGTACCACATAAATAAACTTCATTCGCTGAAAATCAGGGAAACGGAGCCAAAGCGAAGTGATGATTTTTAGTCCGTGGTAGGCGACAGGGCAATTCGCCAATCCGAAGTGCGCTAGCAGCGCGCGAGGGAGGCAAAGAATTGCATTCCGAATAGCCGTCAAGCCATGTGTGGGAGCCTTAACGGAGCAGGGTTTTGTTGCGTAGTTGAGGCGGACGCGGGGCGGACCAGGGCACAAATGATTCGCCGCGTGGCGAATCGATTTTTGTGACATGGAGTCCCAAAATCTATCATGAGGCGCGCCTAACAAAAGGAAACGTTGCCCAATCAAATTCAGCAGGCAACAGAAGCGCCGACTTTACGCTGGGTATTCCAGTTATTATTGGGCATTCATTGCCTTAAAATATCGACGGAAAATCAGTTACATCAGGTGATTGAAGGACTTACGCCTTTGCGAGAGAAAATTTTATTACTCTTTGGCTCGATTGTGGCTGAAATATATCAACTTTCTTGTGGGTAGCACCCGCTCAATGTGAGTTAAAACTGAGCATATGAACATTCTTTTATTCGAATTGGGAATCATGATAGCAGATAAAGTGGAGAAGTTAACTTTATGCGGTAGCCCCATTATCTTGAGAAAAATAATTCTAATATCTCTATCATTGTTGCCAAATATAGCACAGGCTGATAGGTTTATTGACCGTCCGAGATCAGGAAATATTAGCCATCTTAATACGAGATACTTGAACCTCATAACAGGGCGGTTTCTCACGCAAGACATACGAAAACAGTTTTTCTCCCATTACGTGTATGGTAATGGGAGGGTCATCTTATCATCTGACCCTTCTGGGGAGGTATTTCCTCTTGAGCAGGTTGAGCGGGCTCGTGAAGCGACGCTTATTTTTGATTCGTCGAGAACCGAGCAGGTAGCTCGAGGCGAAACAGCGCCTATTTCTGCCTCACATGAAGAAATAATTACAACCAATGGCTCGGAGGCAGCAAAGAACGCAAAGTCAGGGAATGAAGTTATACAGGCGAGCAGCAGCCCAGGAAACCCTTCTATGGGTCCAGAGCTTGATCCCAATTCAAGAAATGAGGAAGGAAAAGATATTAGTGAGGAGGAGCATAACGCCGCACCTCCTGGCGAAGATATGAACGCACCCCCTGGCGAAGATATGAACGCACCCCCTGACGAAGATATGAACGCACCCCCTGACGATGTAGAATCTAATGAAGAAAAACTGATACGCATAGGTGCTGCAAGATCAGTAGAGGAATATCATGAGATGGTAGAAGTACTCAATCAGCCACATGCGCATAAACCTAGGGTTATGACTGAAGAGAGACTGAAGGCCATGGGGGCGTTTTATCTGTTTCCTGCGCCGCTGCCAGCCTTGGAGAGCGAAAGCGAGGGCTGGGGCTGGGGCTGGTAGTCCCCAGAAGGCGTAGGGCCGTTGTTTTGTCGGAATCGTAGCGCTAGCGTAGGTGTAGACAAAATAAAAGGCATTCCGAAACGCCGTCCAGTCATTTGAGGGAGTGTTACGAAGCCAGCACCGAGTTTACGATGGTAGTGGCGAAGTGGCACGTACGCAGGACGTCTGGGGCGCCGAAGGCATTAGTGGTCGCGTTAAGTTTTTGCCGCTTTGCTTGGGCTGGGATGCCCAAAACAAGCTTTCGCAAAAATAGCGACTCCCCGCATTAGCAAGAATCTGGTTCTGTCGCAAAAAGAAAATGTTTGTGTAAAAATCAACTGTAAGCTGTTTTCATGCGACAAAACCGTTGATAGTCACGGTGATACGTTTGATTTCATGCTTTCTGAGCACCGTGATGAAGAGGCTGCAACCGCATTTTTCAAACAAACGATGTAACTACGCTGTCAGCCCCGGATGGGCTGATAGTCTCCAGAAGGCGCAGGGAAATTTGCCAATCCGACTCAGCGTAAATAATTAAAAAAGTTCTTGACAGGGTTTTAGCCTGGTTTTTGTGATTTTTAGT
>NZ_BDMN01000275.1 GCF_002189065.1 Bathymodiolus platifrons methanotrophic gill symbiont | reverse complement strand
CTGCATAGTTAGCGCCACTTTTATCCATAACGACCTTATCAGGAAAGCCATTATTGTTAATCGTTTGTTTGAAAAATGCGGTTGCAGCCTCTTCATCACGGCGCTCAGAAAGCATGAAATCAAGCGTATCCCCGCGACTATCAACAGCTCGGTATAAATAGGTCCACTGCCCCTTCACTTTGATATACGTTTCATCCATGCGCCACGACTTATTGGTTTCTCGTTTCTGAGATTTAGCTTTTACAGCAATGGCAGGAGAATAACGGATAACCCAACGATTGAGCGTAGCATGATCCACTTCAACACCTCTTTCTTCCATAATTTCTTCAAGGTCGCGATACGAAACGCCATACCTGACATAAAAGAAAACAGCATAAAGAATGACATCTTTTGGGAAGTGAGTGCCTTTGAAGCTGAGCATATGATCTACCTTTTATTGAAATTGAGAATTATGATAGCAGATAACGTCGGGAAGGGGGATTTATGCGACAGAACCCTTTGTTTTTATCATGCTTTAAAGCTTTACACCCATCATCCTAGCAATTCTTCTTGTTCGAGTTCTTCATAATCTATATCTAAAACATAACCAAACATATGTAACTTAATTACTTTATCACTGTATTTTTCTCTAATAGCTTTTATTTCACCTCTTCTTTCCATGTTTTTAATATCATCATAGATTACATGGTCAAAGGTATTTTCTATTCCTAAATACTTATGGGAATAAGGTTGTGTATATATATCCATTCTTATCTGCTGACTTATTTCGTTCATACAACGCTTAAAATCAATTTGACTATTTGATTTTTGTTGTTGGTTAATGAGGTCAGAAACTATCCATTCCATAAGTTCTACTTCATTCGTAATTTTTATCTTCTTTTTACAAAAAGACAAAACGGTATCAATGTATTTTTTTTGGATCAAATTCGGGTTTCTTATCGCTGGGTCTATTGCTTCATTGAGATTTAATACATTAATTTTTCTTACATCATGTACTTTATGGGTTTTTATCTTAAATTCAATTTTATCTAGTCCGCGCGGCTTCTCATAGAAAACCTCTATATCATACTCTTTATAACTATTTATATTATTGACTGCTGGTTTTAAAACTTTAGCATTAAAATATTTCCACTCTTCGTAACTTCCTTCATTGAAAAATCCGAGCTTTTTCCTTAAATCATTAAAACTAATATCAAATGATTTTCTAAATGCGTATGACTTAAAAATTTCATAAAGCCTTATTGTATTTCCTGAATTGAATTCGCCAAGTAATTTTAAATCTAGTTGACAATATGATTCAATCGGTACCATTTCTTCATAGACACCACTATGAATTTCAACATACATATCATTTTTATTTAATGCAGGATTATATGAAATACGAGGAAACATTGTAATAAAGTCAAAACCGTATTGACCATCATCTTCAATGTTAATCATACTAATTTTTTTTTCTGAGAGCGATTCAGCAACATCTAACAATTGCTTTCTCTTATTTCCACCTTTAAAAAACTTTTGCTTAATCTCTTTAACAGGTATTTTTATTTTAATATGTGTACTACCATATTCAATTATATTTTCATCACTTTCAGCCATAAAAAAGTTTTTGATAGTATCGTATATTTCAATGAACAAGTACCTTTCCATCTTAGACCAGGAATCACCATACTCCCCCAAGCTAAAGTTTCTATTTAAAATTCTTAATTCCCGATCTTCATCAACGTTTATATCTGTCATTATCTAAATCCTTTATTAAGTCCAAAACCACAAAAGCTTCCACTTTCAGAGCCTTTCTAAGCCTTATCAACCAAGGGCTGAATCCAAAACCACAAAAGCTTCCACCTAAAATCCTAATTCACCTTTCTAATTAAT
>NZ_BDMN01000274.1 GCF_002189065.1 Bathymodiolus platifrons methanotrophic gill symbiont | reverse complement strand
GCATAGTTTCAATTTTACCATAAATAATTATTGGGAAACTTCAGTATTGAGGTGATCTTTATCATGCTTTTCAGCTATTGAAGCAAGCAACCCAGGCGTATCTTTATGTGCATCGCTCATATACACCAACGAGGTCATCAGCATGGCTTTTTGAGTCCCCATATCCGTATCTTTAAACATGGCTCTGATTTCATCGGAGCTAGCAAGAAAGACCTCGTAAAACTGATCTAAAAACAGAGGATCATTTATACAGCGTACAAAGCTGTCATTGAATTGAGTCATACGTCTCTTAAGGCATAAGCACTTAACATACGCCCATGCCAGTATTTTCCATTAACTCGCTTCTCTCAGGCGCGCCATGCTACCTCACGAAATTCCGGGACTCCTGTCGCCATAATTCGTTCACCTACGCAGCGGATGGGAGATGCCCTGAACGCCCTGCGTCCGCAACGACTACGCACAAAAGCCGCTTCGTCATTACTACCTCACTGGCTGGACGGCTATTCGGAATGCAATTCTTGCTCCTCTCGCGTGCTGCTAGCACACGTCGAATCAGCGAATTGCCCTGTCGCCTATCAGGGACTAAAAATCACCACTTCGCTAAGCTCCGTTTCCATGATTTTCAGCGAAAGCAGTTGCTCCCGCATGACCCGTATCCAGAAATATAATTGCTGTCACTTTATCAGGGGCACCTGCTGTTTCCAGCTTTATATCAACAATTTCAATATGTCGATCCTGTATTTCTTGTAGTAAGGTTTCTTAGGCGCGCCATGCTACCTCACGAAATTCCGGGACTCCTGTCGCCGTAATTCGTTCACCTACGCAGCGAATAGGAGATGCTCCAGCCGCCCTGCGTCCGCCACAGACTGAGCACAAAGCAGCTCAGTCATGGCTACCACAAATGGCTCTACGGCTATTCGGGATAAAATTTTAGCCTCCCTCGCGCGCTATCGCGCACTTCGGATTGGCAACAACCCTGCGCCTTCTGGAGACTATCATCCCGTCCGGGGCTGACAGCGTAAGTGTGGCTACTGATTAAAAAGTACCGGATTACGTACAAGGCTCAGCCAT
>NZ_BDMN01000273.1 GCF_002189065.1 Bathymodiolus platifrons methanotrophic gill symbiont | reverse complement strand
CGAATGAAAAGACTATTTTTTTCATATAGTTGTAGCATAGTTTCAATTTTACCATAAATAATTATTGGGAAACTTCAGTTACTAATAATGACTTGCATATTTCTCTATCCGTCTATCAGGCATAAAAAAAGGCCTGACACCGAAGCGTAAGACCTTGATTTCATGCTATATTTGGCTCCCCCGGACGGGCTCGAACCGCCGACCTAGTGATTAACAGTCACCCGCTCTACCAACTGAGCTACAGGGGAATATCTTGGTAAACAAATGGCGCGCCCGAAGAGATTCGAACTCCTGACCGCTCGGTTCGTAGCCGAGTACTCTATCCAGCTGAGCTACGGGCGCTTTGTTTAGCTTTTTTATTATCCTTGTTATTTAATTCCGTGTCAACTATTTTAAATTCTTTGTTAACTTTAATGAATATGGCGAAGAGGGAGGGATTCGAACCCTCGATGGGAGATAAAGCCCATACTCCCTTAGCAGGGGAGCGCCTTCGGCCTCTCGGCCACCTCTCCAGTTTTAATTTTTGTTAGTCGTCTGACCCCATAAGACCAGCAGATCCAGACTCAGCATCAGGACTAACGCTTGTGCTTGGCGCTGCACTCGCTGTTCCACCTGCCTGTTCATTTTTTATTCTTTCGTATATTTCTTCTCTATGTACCGATACATCTTTCGGTGCATTAATCCCGATACGAACTTGATTACCTTTAACTCCCAGGACCGTAACTGTAACATCGTCACCGATCATTAAAGTCTCTCCTACACGACGCGTTAATATAAGCATCTATTTCGTCTCCCTGTTTACAATAAAAGCTCTGTCACTCAACAGAACTTAGATGACTATTATAACAGTGATTTTAAAAAAATAAACAGCTGATTACTTTTTTTAGATAAGGAGCTGATATTACAAACAAAGAAAACTTTCAATAAGCATAAGAAAGGCCGCCTCGGGTTTATTTTTGTAATAAATTAAATATTTAGCTTTTTCTTTTATAACACCCTTCTCCCTTATGATGCGCGCGCTTCCGTATACTACGCATTTAAAAACTAGCTTACAGTTTCTTTTGGGTCCTTCTCTAATTCAAATGCAGCATGCAACGCTCTTACCGCTAATTCTAGATATTTTTCATCAACCACAACCGAGATTTTTATTTCTGAGGTGGCAATCATTTTTATATTTATCGCCTCTTCAGCTAAGACTTTAAACATCTTGCTGGCAATGCCGGCATGCGAACGCATCCCGACACCAACAATAGAAACTTTAACGATACCATCATCTGCTGTTACGGCTCTAGCAGATAATTCCTTGCAGGTATCAGTCAGTATTTCTTTTGCCGTTGCGAAATCATTTCTATGTACGGTAAAGGTAAAATCCGTCGTTGCATCATCAGCTACGTTCTGGATGATCATATCAATTTCTATATTTGCATCCGCAATCGGCCCTAGTATCTTTGATGCGGCACCCGGAATATCGGGCACACCTGTAATAGTTAGCTTTGCTTCATCTTTATTAAATGCAATACCTGAAATTAACGCCTGCTCCACTGCTGACTCCTCGTATGTAATGAGCGTACCACGCCCTTCTGAAAATGATGATAATACGCGTAATGCGACATTGTATTTACCGGCAAATTCTACTGATCTAATTTGCAATATCTTTGATCCCAGACTGGACATTTCCAGCATTTCTTCAAAGGTGATTTTATCTAAACGTCGCGCTTTAGGCTCTACCCGTGGATCGGTGGTATAAACACCATCAACATCAGTGTAGATATGACATTCATCTGCTTTTAAAGCTGCCGCTAATGCGACTGCAGTGGTATCCGATCCACCACGCCCTAGTGTTGTAATATTGCCATGTTCATCGACACCTTGAAAACCAGCAACCACAACCACTTTCCCTGCATTCAGATCAGCCTGTATTTTTGCATCATCGATGCGTTTTATACGTGCTTTAGTATGCGTATTATCTGTTTCGATACACACCTGACCACCTGTGTATGAGCGCGCTGGACAGCCCAATTCAATCAATGCCATGCTCAGCAAAGCCATGGTCACTTGCTCACCCGTGGATAATAGAACATCCATTTCTCTAGAGACAGGTTTCTGCTGAATCTGACCCGCTAAATCTGTCAAACGATTCGTTTCTCCACTCATGGCCGAGACAACGACTACGACTTGATCGCCTCGATCATGTGTTAGCTTTACTTTTTCTGCAACGGCTTGAATCCGCTCTACCGACCCTACCGAGGTACCACCGAATTTATATACATAAACTGCCATTTATTTAGCACCTATTTGTTCACGCACCCAATCCGGCACTTGTTTTAATGCTGCTTCCAGTTTTTCTGGATTGGAGCCCCCTGCCCTAGCCATATCTGGACGTCCACCACCTTTACCACCCACTTGAGTGGCCACTGAATTCACTAGGTCACCCGCCTTTAAGCGTGCAATTTGATCTTTAGACACACCGGCAATTAAATTGACTTTACCATTATTGACTGCGGCTAATACTATGGCTGCACTACCCAATTTGTTTTTCAATTGATCCAGCACATCACCCATCGCTTTAGGCTCAACATCTTCTAATTTAATGGCCAGAACTTTGATTCCATCAATTTCTACTGCCTGATTGGCCAATTCACCGCCTGCTGAACTGGATAATTTAGCTTGTAATCGCTCGAGTTCTTTTTCTAGCAATTTACTTTTAGCCATTAATTGCTGCACTCTTTCAGCCGCTGCTTCAGGAGCTACTTTTACTGTATTAGCAATATCGGTGATCGTTTTTTCCCGCGCTTCTAGCCACTGTATTGCAGCTTCACCCGTTATCGCCTCAAGTCTTCGTACGCCTGAAGCGACACCCGTTTCACTGATAATTTTAAACAGCCCAATATCACCTGCACGCTGTACATGTATACCGCCGCATAACTCAGTAGAAAATTCACCTATTTTTAAAACCCGGACTTCATCACCATATTTTTCACCAAATAAGGCCATTGCCCCCGCTTTTAAAGCATCATCTTTAGACATAATGTCTGCGGTGACTTGTGCATTATGACGAATTTGCTGGTTAACCATGCGCTCAATGATTTTTATTTCATCAGCTGTCATCGGCTCAAAATGAGAGAAATCAAAGCGCAAACGCTCTGCATTTACTAAAGAGCCTTTTTGCGTCACATGATCACCTAATACCTGACGTAAAGCAGCATGTAATAAATGTGTTGCCGAATGATTTAAAGTAATTGACTGTCTGACTAATGGCGCCACCATAGCAGTGCAAGTCACCTGGTTCTTGAATTCACCAGCCAGCACTTTACCATAGTGCAAAAACAAGTTGCCTCCCTGCTTTTGGGTATTAGTGACTTCAAAAATAGCCCCGCCCACCTCAATACGCCCCAAATCACCTACTTGCCCACCAGATTCAGCATAGAAGGGAGTACTATCTAATACAATGACACCTTCAGTACCTTCCACAAGAACATCAACTGCTTCGCTATTTTGAAATAGACCAATAATTTTTACTTGATCATTCAACTGCTGATAGCCGGTAAATTCAGTTTCAGCATCCAGTTTTATTGTTTGATTGTAGTCTGCACCAAAGTTTTTGGCCGCACGCGCTCTCTCGCGTTGCGCACCCATGGCAATATCAAATCCCGCATGATCAACTGTTAAATCATTTTCACGCGCATAGTCCGCTGTTAAATCAACTGGAAAACCATAAGTATCATAAAGCTGGAATACCACATCACCCGGTATTACTTTACCTGTCATTTTCTCTACACAAGTTTCCAGTATCTTCATGCCTTGCTCTAGCGTTTCAGCAAAACGTTCTTCTTCAACTTTCAATACTCGCTCAAGCTGCCCTTGAGCAGCAATAAGCTCAGGATAAGCCTCACCCATTTCAGCGACTAAAGGGGCCACTAACTGATAAAAGAAAACTTCGCGTATCCCTAAGCGATAGCCATGACGAATGGCGCGTCGGATAATGCGCCGTAACACATAACCCCGCCCTTCATTTGAAGGCAATACATCATCAACTATTAAAAAACAACAAGAACGAATATGGTCAGCTATTACTCTTAAAGAACTTTCTGATAAATCCTTAATTCCTGCCAGATCGGCTACTTTGACCAGTAATTTCTGGAATAAATCGATTTCATAATTATTGTGCACTCCCTGCAATACAGCAGCAATACGCTCCAGTCCCATGCCAGTATCAACTGAAGGTTTAGGCAGTGGTGTTAGATGCCCATCTGCATCTCGGTCATATTGCATAAAGACCAGGTTCCATATTTCGATATATCGATCACCATCTTCCTCTGGCGTTCCTGGCGGACCTCCTGCAACATCTTCACCATGATCATAGAAAATTTCCGTACAGGGACCGCATGGACCTATATCTCCCATCGACCAAAAATTGTCTTTAGCTCCTATTCGAGAAAGACGGCTTGGGTCAACCTTAATATCTTCCAGCCAGATTTTTTCCGCGTCTGAATCTTCATCAAAAACTGTAACCCATAATTTTTCAGCGGGTATTCCCAGTTCTTTAGTCAAAAAATCCCAGGCAAAATGAATGGCTTCCTGCTTAAAATAATCACCAAAACTGAAATTACCCAGCATTTCAAAAAAAGTATGATGCCTTGCTGTATAACCTACATTTTCCAGGTCATTATGCTTACCACCCGCTCTAACGCAACGCTGGCTAGTCGTTGCCCGGACATAATTGCGCTTTTCTCTACCTAAAAAAACATCCTTGAATTGCACCATACCAGCATTGGTAAATAATAAGGTAGGATCATTACCAGGCACTAAAGAACTTGATGGCTGAATTGAGTGGCCCTGATTTTCAAAGAATTGCAAAAAGGCAGTACGTAATTCTGCACCGGTCAGATTTTTCATAATTTATACTATATAAACGTTTTTCTAATTATTAGCTCCTAAATAATTAGGAGCATATATTTTGTAGGCTGTATTAGCTTTTGTGTACGTAGCAATAAAAAACGTTATCCGGCAAGAGTTGATCTTAAATGCCGGGTTACGTTATCGCGCTACGCTTGATAAGCTAACCCAGCCTACATTATTTTATAGGGATAGCTGTTTGAATAAATGATGTACCAGCTCATGCGGAAAACCTCGCTGCTGTAAAAAGCGGCTGCGATTGGCCTTTTGCTTATGATCCAAAGCCGTCTCGTTACCGTATTTCTTGATATAGACCTGTTCTAACAGTTCTTGCCAACTACCC
The DNA here is from genome assembly GCF_002189065.1 of Bathymodiolus platifrons methanotrophic gill symbiont. Classification (GTDB taxonomy): domain Bacteria; phylum Pseudomonadota; class Gammaproteobacteria; order Methylococcales; family Methylomonadaceae; genus Methyloprofundus. The sequence goes on along the minus strand of NZ_BDMN01000273.1, from coordinate 3,570 downwards.
GCAATATCTTCCACCGCCATATCAAATGGACAATGTCTGACACCACGCTGCTGCAATTCCGCTTGAATGCGTAATGGTCCAAATCCTTTATGTACCCTACTTCTTGCATAGCTTTCTGCAAATCTTGCATCACTTTGCAGCCCCTGATCTATTAGCTCATCTATGACTTGCTCAATATCCTGTTTAACAAAGCCTTTGGCAGATACTTTTTGCAGTAATTCTTGCTGACTATGTTCACGGCGCATCAAATAGCGCAAACAAGCTTCCTTTATCGCTTTACAGCTTTCCGTATCATCGAGTAACGCAGACATACAACAAGCATACTATGAACTAAGGAGCATCAGACTCTACTAGCACGCCTTCTGCATCCTTTACACCAAATACTTCAGCCCGTATATTAGCTTCTAACTCTTCGGCAAGCTGCGGATTGTCTCTTAGATAAGTACGTACATTTTCTTTACCCTGGCCAATTTTGTCTTTGCCATAGCTATACCAGGAACCTGCTTTATTAATAAATCCATATTTCACACCTAGATCTATTAGCTCACCCAGAAAGGAGACACCTTCTCCATAGAGAATTTCAAATTCTGCTTGCTTGAATGGTGGAGCCACTTTGTTTTTAACGACTTTAACGCGAGTTTCATTACCAATGATTTCATCGCCTTTTTTAATCGCACCGATACGACGTATATCCAGACGCACAGAAGCATAGAACTTTAAGGCATTACCACCCGTAGTTGTTTCTGGGCTACCAAACATGACACCGATTTTCATACGAATCTGATTAATAAAAATTACCATCGTATTTGAGCGCTTGATATTCGCAGTCAGTTTGCGCAAAGCCTGTGACATTAATCTTGCTTGCAGGCCCATATGGGAGTCTCCCATATCACCTTCAATCTCTGCTTTGGGTGTTAAGGCGGCCACTGAATCAATAACCACGATATCAACTGCGTTGGAACGTACTAGCATATCGACAATTTCTAAAGCCTGCTCACCAGTATCTGGTTGCGAGACCAGTAAATCATCAACATTAACACCAATTTTCTCTGCATAAGCAGGATCAAGTGCATGCTCTGCGTCAATAAATGCAGCCGTACCACCTACTTTTTGCATTTGTGCAATAGTAGACAGGGTCATCGTAGTTTTACCGGAGGACTCAGGACCATAAATTTCAATCACTCGACCACGCGGTAAACCACCCACGCCCAGGGCAATATCCAATGTTAGAGAACCTGTAGAAACCGTTTGTATACCACGCGATGCAGAATCATCGCCCATACGCATGATCGCGCCCTTACCAAATTGTTTTTCAATTTGCATTAAGGCAGCGCCTAATGCTTTCTGCTTATTCTCGTCCATTCTTTTGAAGCCCTGACTATACGCATTAAAACCGCGTATTATCCCATAGCCTATATAAAGAACATAACACTTTCACATTTATCTTTATCTGGCATAAGCAAATTTAGTATAGACAAGCAATCGCGTTTTATTGAGTTATTATTTTAGCCACTTGAACCTAGGAAAATGAACATTTCAAATACCCTGTATTACGCAAACTCCATACGGGCTACTTTTATGAATTCAAGGAGCTTAGGAATAAGCACGAAACAACTTCCCGATATTAATTATTCTTGAGGAATTGCACGGTAATTCCATTTTGGTAAATGTGTATCAAATACAATCGGCATTATTTCTTTGAAGTCAGCGGCATATTTTCGTCCTGTCTCGTATATTTTGTCGAGTATGTGAACAATTGTTGTTAGTCCTTTTGACGTTGATGTTCTAGAAATCAATGTTTTAACTGTTTCAACCGAGTCAAATACAACACCTTCACAAGCATACCAGCATTGTGTATTTCAGCTACTCAATAATTGGGAAACTTCAGCTTAGGAACACAATCCCACTAAACCAAAAAAGGCCAGCATAAGCTGGCCTTTTTATTTTTAAACTATAGCAAGTTGTCTATATTCTAAATTGCGTACGGAATGTAAAGGAATGGATTCCCTGATCAAGATCACTGCCATTAAGTTCAGTTACTTGTGAACCAGCGAGATCAAAGGCATATCGATAATCTGCCATTAATCGTACATTATTATTTAGATACCAGTTCAAGGCAAAAGTCACATCCTGCTCTTTAGTACCATCTTCATAACTACCGTAAGCAACATCAAGATAGCCATAACGCGCGGCTAATTCAAACACACCCCAGGTGCCTCTTTGCCAGCTAAAATTCTCGCCTGAACCTGGTTTTAGATACTTGAACTCACCATCAGAACCTTTGTACTTTCTTGACTCTCCAGTCAGTGTCCAGCCTACCTGAAGATAAGCAGCATCCAGATTCAGAGTTTTCTCACTATTCCTACGTGATACCCACTGGTGAGCGTATTCACTCTGCACTGAGAAAGGCCCTATCATATAAGCAGCTTCAGCACCCACCATACCCACTCCATTAGTATGATCAACCGCAACATTAGTCAGTTTAAGGTTCGACATATGTGTTGTTTCAGTAAAAAACTTAACCGTTCTATCAGAATCACTTAAACCTTTATAACCACCATAAGTACCTAAATGTAATACCATCGTCTCGGTATTAATGGGTGCATACGTTAAACGTGAAGTAGTTGACCAACCTTCATCCACTGCCCCATCTTTCTCTGGTGATATGTTATCACCGTAAAAACCAAGTTGTGCAGACCAGCTTTTACCCGATGATTTAAAATGCAAACCGATGGCACGATCAAAGAGAGGGCCCGTTAGTGCATTAACCGTTGAACGCTCAGTAAACATAATGTCATTAGAACTTTCCTGTAATTCCATACTGATCGGCTGCTTTTGATTACCCACAGTGACTTCTAACCAGTCTAGTCCCTTATAAGTCAAGAACACGTCTTTCATAGAGACACCATTATCAGCAAAATCTACTTCAATATTGTATTTGAAGTCCGTCCAGACCACACCTTTCATATACAATCGCGCACGACGTAATTCCACCCCTTCAGTAGAGTGTTTACTTAAATCCTCATCACCCACGTCGCCATTAGCATCGGCCTGTATACGACCACCCATTTTAAATGAAAACGCCTTATCAGCCGATTTAGCCTGAAACCCTTTTGAGTCAAGAGTAAACTTGATTTTGTCATCTTTTTTAGCGACTACTGGCTTAACTGCAGCAACTTCCTGCTTAAGCAGGTTATCGTACTGGGCCTGATTAATAAGACCATTTTGCAACAGCGTCTCTAGCAATTGCTTATCTTCAACATCACTAGAGCCTGCTTTTTTTTGTTTAGTCAGTTCATCGTACTGAGATGGAGTGATCTTGCCATTTTCTAGCAGTATGTCAAATAGCCCCGGTTCTTCAGCGTATGCCTCCTGGCTACCCAGCATTAGCATTGAACTAAAAGCCAGAACTTTGGCTGTCTTGTTAATCACCATTTCATTACCTTCCTAAAATCAAATTAATTATCATAAAGGATGATAATCGCTATTTATGACAGGAATATGACAAAGACATAATTAGGGAGCAGGCGCGCCATGCTACCTCACAACATTCTGGGACTCCTGTCACCA
>NZ_BDMN01000272.1 GCF_002189065.1 Bathymodiolus platifrons methanotrophic gill symbiont | reverse complement strand
GAAATTATTTACCTGAAAGCCTATAGGCAGGCGCGCCATGCTACCTCACGAAATTCCGGGACTCCTGTCGCCATAATTCGTTCACCTACGCAGCGGATGGGAGATGCCCTGAACGCCCTGCGTCCGCAACGACTACGCACAAAAGCCGCTTCGTCATTACTACCTCACTGGCTGGACGGCTATTCGGAATGCAATTCTTGCTCCTCTCGCGTGCTGCTAGCACACGTCGAATCAGCGAATTGCCCTGTCGCCTATCAGGGACTAAAAATCACCACTTCGCTAAGCTCCGTTTCCATGATTTTCAGCGTATGCGATGCATACCCTACACAAAGCTTGTTCCGCGCTGAATTAGTCGTCTAATTTTAGATGATTTAATTTTTCCATTTCCCTTATAGATATCACTCCCTTAACTGTCGCCCTATTTTGCTGAATAAAACGAGTTGCGATCGTTGATAATCATCTTGAATCAACTACAAGATAAAACAGCGTTAGAAAGAAGCTGTAGTTTTTACTCTGGGTACGGGAATACTACTTACCCCTGTATTACACAAGCACCACACAAGCCTGAACCATCATTCAGGCCACTCACCAAAAAGTACCTGATTGAATGGTTTCTGCATTCCCTGTCAAACGTTTTGAGCTTATTTCCCTTAAATACTGATAAACCCTGGCAGCAGCCAGCTGTTCCTTTTCTCCCCAACTGAGTATTCGTCCTGCACAGTACTTCTGACGTAATAATAGGTTAACTTCTTCTGTCTTTGCTCGCGTTAATGATTTAATGCCTTGCCAGGCTGTCTTGTCGGTACATAATAAATCTTTCGTCAGCTGCGTATTTTGTAAAAAGGCCTGTACTGCTGCTTTATTGTTATCCGCCCATAACCGATCAAAGACATAACCGATGCTAGGAACACTTTCCTGCACACCTAAGCCTTGTAAAATATCTGCTCCCGTCATTAATACGCTATAACCCTCAGCCTCCATTCGTGCGGCATAATGCCAATAGGTCAATAGAGCATCCACACGTTGTAGTGTCATTTGCTGACTTAATAGAGGCGGCGCGCCATAAACTTTTTCCATGCTATTAAATATCTTCGCCTGCCCTTGTTTTTGCATTAATGCCTGTAACAATAAACTATTTTTATCCAGCTCGCCCCCTGCTACCGCTAATTTCTTGTCTTTTAAATCCTGCAACTGTTTAATGGAGCTATTTTTAGCAACCACTAATGCTCCAGTAGTATTGGAGTACGGGTAAAAAGTATAGCCTTTACCCTGAGATCGCTGACGAGACACCCAGATCCAGTCAGCAACAATCATATCCACAGCTCCTGATAGCAAAGCAATTTTTCCTGCTTGCGGGTTTGCCATTTTTACCACTTGTAGCTGGTAATTCTCAGTCTCCATCATCCCCGACTGTTGCATTGCTGTTAATTCCCAGTTCACCGTTCCAAATGCTAAAACACCTAGACGAATTAATGTTTTTTCGCCCGCATAAGTAAGTTGGCTACTGAGAAATATACAGATAAATATAATTTTTTTAGTGGCGGGCATAATTAATAAAGATTGTTTAGACATAGTGAGGACAAAAAATGATAAAATCAGCCTTCTATTATAGTCTTATCTATACCGAACTAAGTAATGCGCCACCCCAAACAAGCAAAACAATTAGTTGATCGTTTCGGCCGAACGGTTGACTATGTCCGTATTTCTATTACCGACCGCTGTGATTTTCGCTGCCTGTACTGTATGTCTGAAGAGATGACCTTCTTGCCGCGCGAACAAATCCTGAGTCTGGAAGAAATTTATTTGCTAGCAAAATGTTTTACCGAACTCGGCGTTGGAAAAATCAGAATCACCGGTGGTGAACCGCTAATACGTCGTAATGCATTAGATCTTTTGCAAAAAATAGGCGACTTACCATTACTTGAAGAGTTAGTCATGACTACTAATGGCTCTCAACTTTCTAGCACTGCCGAACAACTCAAACAAGCCCATGTCTCTCGCTTAAATATTAGCCTGGATACACTGGATGCTAAAAAATTTAAAGACTTAACCCGTACTGGCGATCTCGACGTTGTACTTAAAGGGATACGTACCGCCATTAAGACCGGGTTTAAAAGTATCAAAATTAATGCTGTTATCTTAAAAAATCGCAATCATAATGAAGTGGTTGATCTGGTTCAGTTTGCACTGGATTCAGGGATAGATATCAGCTTTATCGAAGAAATGCCTCTGGGTTCTATTGATTCACATAACCGTGCCGAAGCCTATTACTCAAGCGACCAGATCCTGATAGATTTACAGGAAAAATTTACTTTAGAAAAAATCGCCGAGACCACTGCTGGCCCTTCTGATTATTATCGAGTACAAGGGACTACCACGAAAGTAGGCTTTATCTCACCGCATAGCCATAATTTTTGCAGTAGCTGTAATCGTGTGAGATTAACCGCTGAAGGCCGACTATTACTTTGCCTGGGCAATGATCACTCCATAGATTTAAAAACAGCATTGCGCACACACCCTAATGATACTGATTATATAAAACAGTTACTGATTGACTCTATGGATATCAAGCCTGAAAAACATGAGTTTGATTTAAATGAACAACCCATTATTATGCGTCATATGAATACCACAGGTGGTTAAATGAAAGTCTTTTTTTTAAGCTTGATAAGCATTCTATTACAAGCTTGTAGCACCTCCAGCGAAACCCATATTAAACAAACCGAGTTATTAGCATTATTAGATTCCGAGAAAACTCCGATCATTATTGATGTCCGCTCTAGTCGGGAATTCAATTCCGGTCACATCCCTCACGCTCAGCATATCCCTTTCTGGCAGTCCTTTACTAGCGACGCTTTAGAAAATAATGCGAAGCAAGACGATTTAATTATCTATTGTGAACATGGACCGCGCGCAGGCGTTACAAAACTGGCTTATTCTATGGCCGGCTTTAAAAATATTCGCTATTTACAGGGTCATATGACTAGCTGGCGTAAAGCTGGTTTACCGATGGATAGATAATGAAACGCTTTTTATTATTAATTTTAGCGCTCTGGCAGCAACGTTTTAAGCTCTATTTTTTTGCTGCTGTCATTGGAGCATTAACAGGGATTTTCATTTTTTATCCGATCAATGACTTTATTATGTTTTATGAAGTTGAAGGCGATGATATACAAGTCCAGTTAAGCGCCGCCCTTGATTACAGCTATACTCAGCTAAAAATTTCTTTAACCGGCGGCACTCCTAAAAAAACTTTATTTCTTGCCCAGATAGGCGCCTCATTTGGAATAATCATTGCTGTGATTTATGAAATGCTACACTGGCGTTTACAAAGAATTAATCGTTTAAGCCGGGAATTATCAGTTAATTTGCATGCATTGATTCTACAAGGGGAAAGCCCTTTACTAGAATTCAAATCTTCATTTCGCTGGGATTTAGAACAGAATAGAGTTAACCGTAGCCTGGAAACAGTGGTCTTAAAAACTCTGGCAGGTTATTTAAATAGCTCTACGGGGGGGACTTTGTTAATTGGTGTCTCTGATGCAGGTGAAATCATTGGCCTGGAAAAAGACTATCAATCTTTAAAGCGCCAGAATCAGGATGGCTATGAACAGGCCATTATTACCGCTGTTTCAGCCCAGTTAGGAGCAGATCTATGCCAATTTATCAAGACTCTGTTTCATGTCACTGATGGAAAACATGTCTGCCGTCTGATTGTGCTAGCTTCGCCACGCCCGGTATTTTTACATCAAGGTAAAACCCCCAAATTTTATTTACGTACCGGTGGTGGTACACGAGATTTAAATATACAGGAAGCCGTTGAGTTTATTGCCCACCGCTGGAATCGCTAAGGCACCCAGCCGCCTATCTTCGCTCCTTGCGCGCCCCTTCCCACAGAACACAAGCTACATTCCTTAGGAACACTGATTTAATAATATCCGAAAGCCTAATTTTAATGTAGCCTGTATGGAGCTTGCGGAATACAGGAAAAGCAGCGTAGTCACTTCCCCGTATTCCACAAGCTGCATACGGCTACAACTTTCGTTCTGGAGTTTATTAAGGTTTCTTAGCGGACTGAAGTCCGCTCTACATGGGAGGTTAATTCACTTCAGCATTTAAGTTATTTTTATCGCCAACATATAAAATTGCTTTCCAGTTATCCAGAATAGTGCGTGATTCCTTAAAATAACGAATGGAAACAACCGTCTTTGAGCCTTCCTGCTGGAAAAAAGTATGGCCTCCACCACTGCTAGTCTGCACAAAATCACTTTTCCATTGCTCAGTTAAGCATTGCTTCACAGTCTCAACACCTTTATCGTGACTAGCTTTGGCCTCTAATTCTCCAGATTCCTGCCAGGTACAAATATAATTAGTCAAACCCGAGCTCCACGCCCAGACTTGACAATTTCTTGCCTGGGGGAATACCCGCTCCGCATTCCAGATTTGCATATTTATTATGCGACGAGTATTTTTTCTTACCCCCCTGAACTGTTTAAAATCATTAGCATGATCAGCAACCAGTTCATTTAGCTTGACACAGACTTCGCTAGCACTCATTTCGGGTTCAGTCTGCGTAAAGAGCGAACATGCACTAGTACCAAAAACCATCAAACTGACAATAAAAAACCTTAGAACTGAGCTTTTTTTTCTGTATATCATCATCAACAACTCCGTCAAGTTAACAAATAAACGATAGCAAATTATTAGAATCCCCAAAGCATTGAAAAATTGTAGTTGAATTCATTTCGTTTTTTTTCAGAGGTATCATATTCATTACGTATTCCGAATTTAACCGCCAAACCTTCAAACCAATCTAAGGAATGTACCCAGTTTATATTTGTCAGGTTCCTGAATTCACCACCATTCGTCATGCTAGGATAAAAGTAGTTAGAAATACTAAAGTGCTGCTTAGCCGTGATATGCCAGGTTAAATCAACACCAATCAAGCCTTCTAAGCCAATAATATTTTCCTCATGAAAACTACCATCAGGATTCAGGGCAGGGTCACCAAAAGAATCATATTGAGTTTCACCAAACTCAAAAATAGTAGTCAGACCCGCCCTTCCTGCAAATTCCCACTCATCTGTTTTAATAAATTGATAACCAGGCCCCCCACCAAACTGTACTCGATGATTCCAGTCTTTAAATTCATCCCAATCATATACGCCCGTGGCAAATGCAAACCACTTGGTTTCAGAAAAAAACCAATTTTTATCCAGGGTAGCGTTAATTTGATTTTCACCGGTCTCTTTATCTTCCGAATCAAAGAAATAAAAAGACTTATAATCCCAGCGTCCATGCTCATCTTCATAGCGGGTGTTAAATGCTGTCTGGAAAGTACTATTAACCGATGAGCCTGAAGAGCCGCTCAGACCAATAGAAAGACTACTATCCCAGCCTTTAAACCACCCCGTCCCCATAAGGCCATTATCGACCTTTTCGCCTTTAGCGAATTTGAGATTATCTTCGGCGACTTCAATCTGTTGTTCAGCAACTTCAACTTTTTCTTCAGCAATTTCGACATTTTCCTCAGCGATTGCAAGCTCTCCTTTAGTTACTGCTTGCTCTTGCCCTACAGTCAACTTTTCTTCTGTTGCTGTGACTTTATCATCTAGACTGGTATCTTTGAGTTCTGCTTCAGCAGCTCTGATAGTCGCTGTAGTAACTGAGCCCTTAGCATCAGCCATTATAACGCTTTTAATGACTATCAGCTCTTCTTCAGAAACCTTAACGTCTTCTTGAGCAACGATAAATTTTTCGCCTGCCAAGACCAGCTTTTCCTCAGTTACAATGATTTCATGCTGCTCAACGGCATCTTCCTGTGCTTCAGTGACTTCAACTTCAAGCTTGTTTACCTTAACTTCCGCTTTGGCAACTTTAAACTTACCTTGAGCTACCAAGAGTTCTCCTTCAGCCACTATAGTATTTTTAAGAGTCTGCAGATTGTCTTCAGCAGCAGTGACTTTCTCTTGAGCAACGCTAAGTTTATCTGCAGCAAGAACGAGCTTCTCTTCAGCCACTTCCTTATTTTTTTCTTCTGCATTATCGACTACGTCTTTAGCACTTACGAGGGCTGCCTCAGCAACGATCACGACTTCTTCAGCGAGCGCCACTGCTGTTTTAGCACCTTTTAATGTTTTAAAACTA
>NZ_BDMN01000271.1 GCF_002189065.1 Bathymodiolus platifrons methanotrophic gill symbiont | reverse complement strand
ATGGATCGCTCTATACACAAGCAGCCATTCAAACGAATGATCATGATTTCCCTAGCTCTGCAACAGGCAGTGTTATTCCTCATGGGTTTTATGACCTCAAACGAAACACAGGATATATCACGCTTGGAACGAGTCATGATACCAGTGAATTTGCCTGTGATAGCTTATTTCAATGGTGGGTAAACGAGGGTATTATTCATTATCCTAAAGCAAAATCATTGTTGATCCTTTGCGATGGTGGAGAGAGTAACAGCTCGCGGCACTACATTTTTAAAGAAGATTTACAAAAGACTGCGAATGCACTTGGATTGGAAATTAGGATTGCCCACTATCCTCCTTATACCTCCAAGTATAATCCCATTGAACATCGTTTTTTTCCTCATGTGACTCGTGCTTGTGAAGGTGTTGTATTTGACTCGGTTGAAACAGTTAAAACATTGATTTCTAGAACATCAACGTCAAAAGGACTAACAACAATTGTTCACATACTCGACAAAATATACGAGACAGGACGAAAATATGCCGCTGACTTCAAAGAAATAATGCCGATTGTATTTGATACACATTTACCAAAATGGAATTACCGTGCAATTCCTCAAGAATAATTAATATCGGGAAGTTGTTTCGTGCTTATTCCTTACTCACGTATATGGCGCTTACATTTTCCACATCCAGAACCTACACCCAGACATTGATGTAGTCCTCTATGAGTGTTCATACCATTATCAATAGCAGTCTGGATTTGTGAGTCGGTCACTGCTTTGCAAACGCAAATATACATTTGAAGCTCCAAGAGTTATTATATTATTGGTAATGATAGCAATTCTCATTTAGAAGTAAAGTGTTATTTTGGGAGAATATAGCTTGGTTTAGGCTTGTAGGTTAGATTCAAACTAAGGAATGCGGACGAAAACTATCTTGAAAAACACCGCGCTCGGTATCAACCAAAGTTTCCAGTAACATCGGACGGATGCGATAACGCTCTTCCCATTGTATAGGAAGGTGATGAGTTATCATGGATAACACGTAGAAGCGAGGTTTTTGGACTTCATCCAGGGCATAATCAGAAAACGAGCATTGTTCACGACTAACGACAAGTTTCTTTGCCGCTGTTCGTGCTCCAGCCAATTTGTGATCACATGGTGCCGTTTGCCAGGCGGCTGCGCTAAAGCCGAGCGCTGCAATAATTTTCTCGTCAAGGGTAACGAGGTAACGAAGCTGTGCGCCGGGTAGCGGTTTGTGACCTAGATAGTGGTAGCGATGTATATACTCATTCCATAATCGTGATTGATTACGGGTGATCACAGAACAAAGCTGGAGGACAGAAAATTCATGAACAGGCTGGAGGATAGTGGGGTGCTGGTCTCTGTCTGTTCAGTCAAGCTGAGTTTTTGTCGCGGGGGTGGCAGAGTGATAAGTCCATCTTCTGCCATTACAATAGATATTGGTCGATTGTGTTTAGAGAAAGAATGTACTAAAAGCAGAGAGTTTTTTTGAGTGAAAGTAATCTGGGCTTTATGGGTTATTAGCTAATTAGAATGTTTTGATGTAATTGACAAGTAGAATGATTCTCATTACAGTGTTAGTTAGTCGGCAGGGTTACTGTGCTGGTATCTCCTTGCTTAGCGTTTCAGGATGAGGACGTGATCGTTAATTCAATAACCAGCGGGGAGTCGCTATTTTTGCGAAAGCTTGTTTTGGGCATCCCAGC
>NZ_BDMN01000270.1 GCF_002189065.1 Bathymodiolus platifrons methanotrophic gill symbiont | reverse complement strand
AAATAAGCACTAACTAATATTCTTATGCTTTAAAAACTAGGAAACTTCAGATTTTAATAAGCCCTGCAATAAACCATTTAAGTTATGTACAAAATCAGCCGGATCATCCAACTGACCGCCTTCACTTAAAATAGCCTGATCAAACAGGATACGTGTTAAATCAGCAAAACGCTCATCATCTTGCTCATCTTTTAGACGTGTCACTAATGCGTGATCCGGATTAATTTCAAATACTGGCTTAGGAGCTCCCATACCCATCATGCTCATATCCTGACCCGCTTCTTTCATGATGCGTTCCATATTTAAGCTCATCGCATCTTGCTCAGAAACCAGACATGAAGGTGAAGCAGTCAAACGATGACTAGTACGCACATCGCCTACTTTATCACCTAATATTTCTTTGATTTGAGTAATCACAGACTCGAAATCTTTAGTTGCTTCTTCCTGTTCTTTTTTATCTTCTTCAGTATCAAATTTATCTAAATCTAACTGACCTTTGGCAACTGATTGTAATACTTTGCCATCAAAGTCATTCAGGTTAGATACCAACCACTCATCAACACGATCAGATAATAATAGAACTTCTATGCCTTTTTTGCGGAAAATTTCTAAATGCGGGCTGTTTTTAGCCGCAGTAAAACTATCTGCAGTAACATAATAAATTTTGTCCTGGTCTTCTTTCATACGTGAGATGTAATCTTCAAAAGAAACACCCTGCGCATCAGTGTCAGTATGAGTAGAAGCAAAACGTAATAATTTAGCTACACGCTCTTTGTTTTTATGATCTTCAATTGGGCCTTCTTTAATCACATTACCAAACTCAGACCAGAAGCTCGCGTATTTCTCTTTATCGTTTTTAGCGATATTTTCTAATAAACCTAGAACTTTTTTAACAGCACCCGCTTTAATGATGCTGATTTTTTTACTTTGCTGTAGAATTTCGCGTGAAACATTTAATGGCAATGAATCTGTATCAATCACACCACGAATAAAACGCAGGTAACGCGGCATTAACTGCTCGGCATCATCCATAATAAACACTTTACGTACATAAAGTTTTACGCCGTGCTTTGCATCTTTGTCCCACATATCAAAAGGTGCACGTGCAGGCACATATAACAACATAGTATATTCGTTGGTTCCTTCAACTTTACTATGTACGTGAGCTAAAGGATCTTGAAAATCATGTCCTACATGCTTGTAGAATTCGTTATAAGCTTCATCATCTAGCTCATCTTTAGATTTAGTCCACATAGCAGAAGCACTATTAACAGTTTCATCTTCTACTTTAGCTGCTTCGGTTTCATTACCTTCTTCATCCTTTACCGCTGGAATTTCTTTATCCATAATAATAGGCAAAGAAATATGATCAGAGAATTTTTTAACGACAGAACGTAAGCGATAATCATCCAGGAACTCTTTTTCAGCTTCTTTTAGATGTAAAACAACGTCTGTACCACGCCCTGCTTTTTCCACAGTTCCCAGAGTGTACTCACCTTCACCCGCTGATTCCCAGGTTACCGCTTCTGTTGAACCAGCCTTACGTGTTGTTAAAGTAACTTTATCAGCAACAATAAAAGCAGAATAGAAACCGACACCGAACTGACCAATCAATTCGCTGTCTTTTGCCTGGTCGCCAGTAAGTGAATCAAAAAACTGCTTAGTTCCTGATTTTGCAATAGTACCAATATGTTCCTGCACTTCTTCGCGCGTCATACCAATACCGTTATCACTGACTGTAATTGTCTTAGCGCCCCTATCAAACGCAATACGAATTTTCAGCTCACTATCACCGTCATAAAGCCCATCATTAGATAGCGCTTCAAAGCGAAGTTTGTCGGCAGCATCAGATGCATTGGAAATTAACTCGCGTAGAAAAATCTCTTTATTACTATATAAAGAGTGAATCATCAAATGTAATAAGTGCTTAACTTCTGTCTGAAATCCCAGCGTTTCTTTTTTTGCTTCAACGGTCATGGTACTTGTTTCTCCAAAATAATAGTAAATATCACTTCGATATAGGGGTAATTAATGCTTTTTTCAAGGGCTAAAGAAAATATGCACAGCACAAACCACTCTTTTTTATCTTATTACTGATGTTTTCAGATAAGATTTATTGTTAAATGTCTGCATAACGATCAATAACAATCGCATAATGTCTATCCAGAACTGAGGAAATATACTTTTTATGAATGAACTAGAAGAAAGAGGTGTAAGGAATAAGCCGAGCAACGGGTTTTCCATGGCGGGCAATAATAACATCCTCACCGGCTTCTATTTGTTCAAGTAATTGTGATAAGTGCGTTTTAGCTTCGTGTATATTCATTTGTAACATAGGTGTTCCTCATGGTTAGCTAAACTTAGTTTAGTTATATTTTGGAGCTATAACAAGCCTAGTTAGTGATTTTTTGCATTTTATTTTCCTTGAGATCAACCTATAGAGTGGTTCATTTTTGGGTTATGACAAATAAGGCCGCTTTTTGCGGCTTTTTTTGTTTATGCACTATTTGATAAACCTAGAAAAATCAGTTAAACGCGAGTTTATAGTGCAAGGTGTTGCTTTTACAGTGCTTTAAAAAAATCTTAGCTTCACCCATAGGTTAAGCGGGCATTTTTTTGAAGTGATGTGGAATCAATAACTTGTGCTAGAAACCGTGGGCAACTGATTTTTCTAGGATAAAGGGATACAATGCATCATTTTGTCTAGTTCAGGTAAAATAAGGCTACTCAAGTACAAGGTGATGCAATATGAAAAGACGTGATTTTATTAATAAGGCAGGCGTTGGTGCGGTAGCAGCTGGTGGGGCGTTGCTTGCTCCGGGTGTTGTGCATGCAAAAGCAAAGTATAAGTGGAAAATGGTTACTGCCTGGCCTAAGAACTTCCCTGGATTAGGGACTGGTGCAAATCTTTTAGCCAAGAACATTAATGAGATGAGCGGTGGTCGTATTAAGGTGAAGGTCTATGGTGCGAATGAGCTAGTGCCTGCCTTTGAAGTCTTTGATGCGGTATCCAAAGGAACTGCACAAATGGGCCACTCGGGTGCTTATTACTGGAAGGGCAAGAATGCAGCAACGCAGTTTTTTTCTTCTGTACCCTTTGGCTTAACCGCTCAGGAAATGAATGCCTGGTTATATTATGGTGGTGGTATGGAGCTATGGCGCGAGCTTTACGAGCCGTTTAATCTAATCCCAGCCGCAGCAGGTAATTCGGGTGTGCAAATGGCGGGCTGGTTTAATCGGGAAATTAAAACTATTGAAGATTTAAAAGGCCTGAAAATGCGTATGCCAGGCTTAGGTGGCGAGGTGTTGCGTAGAGCGGGTGGAACTACAGTGAATATACCGGGTGGTGAGCTATTTACCTCTTTACAATCAGGTGCGTTAGATGCCACTGAATGGGTAGGGCCTTATAATGATCTGGCATTTGGCTTTTATAAAGTAGCCAAATACTATTATTACCCAGGTTGGCATGAGCCTGGCTCTACGATGGAAGCGATGATTAATAAGCAGGCATTTAGTGAGTTACCTGATGACTTGCAGAGCATTGTTATGACAGCTTGTAAGGCGGTTAATATGGATATGCTTGCTGATTACACGGCGAAAAATAATCAGGCACTGGATACTTTAGTTAATAAACACGGAGTTAAGTTGATGCCGTTGCCTGATGATGTGCTTAGGAAATTAAAGCAGATTTCAGAAGAAGTAGTGCTTGAGTTGGCGAATAAAGATCCGATGAGTATGAAAATTTATACTTCATTTAGCCAGTTTAGAGCGCAGGTCTCGCAGTGGAGTACTTTGTCCGAGCAGGCATTTTTAAAGGCGCGGGCTTTGGTGTAGGGTGGACTTTAGTCCGCTCTACGTGCCGCTGTGGTTTTTGTTGTCACAGTGTTGCTGTATAATACCGCGATTAAAGTTTTTAATTGTTGTTAAAAGTAACTTTACTGGAAAAATTGTTACTATATAGCAGCTTTAGTGGAAAAGAATAATATGCATGCAGTAGTAGAAAAAGTCACTCAGCAAATCATTGAGCGTAGCCATGTGGTACGTACTCTTTATTTAAAACATATAGATAAAGCGGCTGAACAGGGTTCTCATCGGGCGACTCTTGCGTGTGGTAATCTGGCACATGGTTTTGCTGCGTGTAATACAGGTGATAAAGCTGATTTAGCAAGCGATAAAAAGCCAAATATTGCGATTATCACGTCGTATAATGATATGTTATCCGCACATGAGCCATATAAAGATTCTCCGGATTTAATTAAAGCAGCGATTAAGGCGGCGGGTGGTGTTGCTCAGGTTGCGGGCGGTGTACCTGCAATGTGTGATGGTGTCACTCAAGGCCAGCCAGGGATGGAGTTGTCACTCTTTAGTCGTGATGTGATTGCGATGTCTACTGCGATCAGCCTAAGCCATAATATGTTTGATGGTGGCCTTTATTTAGGTGTTTGTGACAAGATTGTTCCCGGCTTATTGTTAGGGGCATTGAGCTTTGGACATTTGCCTGCTGTTTTTGTACCCTCTGGTCCAATGCCTAGTGGTATCAGTAATAAAGAAAAAGCACGTACCCGTCAGAAATATGCGGAAGGAAAAATTGGCCGTAAAGAACTATTAGAATCTGAATCTAAATCCTATCATAGCCCTGGAACCTGTACTTTCTATGGTACAGCAAATAGTAACCAGATGATGGTTGAGATAATGGGGCTGCATCTTCCCGGTAGTTCATTTATTAATCCTTATACGCCATTAAGAGATGAATTAACCAAAGCGGCGGCTGAGCAAGTATTAAAATTTACTGCGATGGGGGATGATTATCGTCCTTTAGGACGTGTGATTGATGAAAAAGCTATTGTGAATGCCATAGTGGGTTTATTGGCAACCGGTGGATCAACGAATCATACTATGCATATCGTCGCTATTGCACGGGCGGCGGGTATTGACGTTAACTGGGATGATTTTAATGAGCTATCACATGCAATACCGTTATTAACCAAAGTTTACCCTAATGGCCCTGCAGATATTAACCATTTTCAGGCGGCTGGTGGTATGAGTGTCTTGATCGCTGAATTATTAAGAGGTGGCTTTTTACACGAAGATGTTTTAACTGTTGGTGATAAACGAGGGTTGGCGGGGTATTCTCAAGAGCCTAAACTGGATAATGGTCAGTTGCTTTGGGAAGAAGGGCCGGAAGCCTCTTTAGACCCTGAAGTAATCGGTTCGCTAGAAAAACCTTTTGCTGTTGGTGGTGGTCTGCATGTCATGCATGGTAATTTAGGACGTGGTATCTCTAAAGTTTCTGCTGTTGCTGAGAAACATCAAGTAGTTGAAGCGCCTGCTTTAGTATTCGATGATCAGGATGATGTGGTGGCTGCTTTTCACCGGGGTGAGCTTGAACGTGACTTTATTATTGTGTTACGTTTCCAGGGGCCTAAATCTAATGGTATGCCTGAATTACATAAGTTGACTCCATTGTTAGGTTTATTGCAGGATAAAGGTTTTAAAGTAGCTATTGTTACTGATGGACGTATGTCGGGAGCCTCAGGAAAAGTTCCTTCAGCTATTCATATGTGCCCTGAGTGTGAAGATGGTGGCCCATTAGCTAAAGTACGTACGGGTGACGTCATTAATTTGAACACTCAGACTGGTGAGGTAAATGCGTTAGTTGATGCTGCTGAATTTAAAGCACGTAAAGCAGAGCCTAACAGTGCGCAGGATCATCATTGGGGTATGGGGCGAGAAATGTTTGGCGCATTTCGTGTTGGTGCTTCATCTGCTCAAACCGGTGCGACTAATTTATTTGACGAAGATAATCTTTATTGTCGCGTTAATCGGACATAGAGGTAGGGCGTGGCTTTAGCCCGCCTTTAATAGACTTTTGGTAATGGCGGGCTAAAGTCACGCCCTACTTATACACATAAACTAAATATGACGATTAATAACTGGAAAGTTAAACCCTCTGAAGTCTTAAATGCATCGCCTGTTATGCCGGTAATGGTAATTCAAGATGTAGCTGATGCAGTGCCTTTGGCGCGTGCGTTAATGGCCGGTGGCATCAAGGTATTGGAAATTACTTTGCGTACAGAGGCTGCAATGGACTCAATTAAAGCCATTAGCGAGGAAGTTGAAGGCGCGTATGTGGGGGCGGGGACGATTACGACACCAGAGCAATTGCAGGCAGTTGCTGATGCAGGTGCAGTATTTGCCATTAGCCCAGGATTGACTCCTAAACTGTTAGCCGCTGCTAACCAAAGTGAGATTGCCCTGATTCCTGGTATTGCTTCGGTTTCTGAACTGATGTTAGGCATGGAATATGGCCTGGATCATTTTAAATTCTTTCCGGCTGAAGCGGCCGGTGGCATTCCCATGTTAAAAGGGATTGCAGGTCCTATTCCACAGATTACTTTTTGCCCTACGGGGGGAATCTCGCCAAGTAACTATAATGATTATCTGGCACTTAAAAATGTAGCCTGTGTCGGTGGCTCGTGGTTAGTGCCAGCTGATGCCGTTAAGAATAAGGATTGGGATAAAGTAACGGCATTGGCTAAAGAAGCTGTTGCCAATGCAAAAAGGTAATTAATTAAAGGTATGGCTTATTGTCTTCCGTTGATACCCAAATATGAATATATTCATATTTGGGTATCAGTATGTTTTGTAGGTTGGGTTAGATTTTTTTGCGAAGCAATAAAAACGTAACCCAGCAAGACTAAGCTAACCCCTGCGAAGATTAATTTGATTTATGATAGTTTATTATTCCCATGCAACGTATGGGAACCAGAAAAAAAAGAGTTTTTACAGTGCCGTCTAGTGGCACAACACAAAAATCGCAGGAGTATGGGATGAGTAATGGTTTGAATGCCAATATGTTAGATCAGCTTGATATAGATCCAGAAGAAACACAAGAATGGCTGGAAGCATTAGGCGCTATTCAAGAGCAAGACGGTAGTGAGCGTGTCCAGTTTATTATTGGGCAACTGGTCGAAATGGCAAGACAATCAGGGACGGGCATTCCTTTTAGTGCTAATACCGCTTATATCAATACTATTCCTGTTGAACAACAACCAAAGTTTCCTGGAATGACCACCATTGAGCGTAAAATTCGTGCCTATGTGCGCTGGAATGCGATGATGATGGTATTAAGGGCGAATAAAAGTACTAATGTTGGTGGGCATATTGCCAGTTTTGCTTCTGCTGCAACTTTATACGATGTTGGGCATAATCATTTCTGGCATGCTGCAACCGATGAGCGTGGTGCTGATATGGTTTTCGTGCAAGGGCATTCTTGCCCCGGGGATTATGCGCGGGCTTATTTATTAGGTCGGTTTAATGATGAAAAAATGGATCAGTTCCGCCAGGAAGTCGGTGGTAATGGTTTGTCTTCCTATCCGCACCCTTGGTTAATGCCTGATTTCTGGCAATTTCCAACGGTTTCTATGGGGTTGGGGCCGATTATGGCGATTTATCAGGCACGTTTTATGCGCTATATGCATGCACGAGGCCTTGCTAAAACAGATGACCGTAAAGTCTGGGCTTTCCTGGGTGATGGTGAGACAGATGAGCCAGAAACACTGGGTGCGATTACCATGGCTGGCCGTGAAAAGCTGGATAATCTGATTTTTGTGGTGAACTGTAATCTACAGCGCCTTGATGGCCCAGTGCGTGGTAATGGTAAAATTATTCAGGAATTAGAGGGTAGTTTTCGTGGTGCAGGCTGGAATGTTATCAAAGTTATCTGGGGCAGACACTGGGATGCACTGTTAGCTAAAGATAAAGAAGGCATAGTTATGAAGCGCATGATGGAATGTGTGGATGGCGACTATCAGACTTATAAGTCTAAAGATGGTGCTTATGTACGTAAGCATTTCTTTAATACACCTGAATTACAAGCTTTAGTTGTTGAATATACAGATAAGGATATCTGGACACTTAATCGCGGTGGACATGACCCGATTAAAGTCTTTTCAGCTTATTATGCTGCGAATGAACATGCTGGTCAACCTACTGTTATTCTAGCTAAAACCATTAAGGGTTATGGAATGGGAGACTCGGGTGAAGCGCAGAATACCAGCCATCAGCAGAAAAAGATGAGTTTACAATCGATCACTAGTATTCGTGATCGCTGGCAACTTCCAGTTACAGATAAAGAAATCGAAAGTTTGCCGTATTTGCAGTTTACGGAAGACTCAGAAGAATACAAATATATGCAACAGCGCCGAACAGATCTTGGTGGGCATATACCAGCGCGTAGACAAAAATCTGAAGCGCTGGAAATTCCTGAATTAAGTGCTTTTCAAGCGATACTGGATGGTACTAAAGAGGGAAGTAATATTTCGACTACCATGGCCTTTGTCAGAATTCTTAATATACTGGTCAAAGATAAAAAAATTGGTAAACGTATTGTGCCGATTGTGCCTGATGAGTCACGTACCTTTGGTATGGAAGGGATGTTCCGTCAGCTAGGTATCTGGTCACAGGTTGGTCAGTTGTATACTCCTCAGGATGCCGATCAGTTAATGTTCTATAAAGAAGATAAACAAGGTCAGGTCTTACAGGAAGGAATTAATGAAGCCGGTGGTTTATGTGACTGGATTGCTGCTGGAACGGCATACTCTACACATAATGTGCCGATGATCCCGTTCTTTATTTATTATTCAATGTTTGGTTTTCAGCGCGTTGGCGATTTGATATGGGCTGCGGCAGATCAACGTACACGCGGTTTCTTGCTGGGTGGAACAGCAGGAAGAACAACTCTGAATGGTGAAGGTTTACAGCATGAAGATGGTCATAGTCATTTAATGTCGGCAACGGTTCCTAACTGTATTTCTTATGATCCGACTTTCGGTTATGAATTAGCGGTGATTATTCAGGATGGTATGCGCCGTATGTATGTAGAGCAAGAGGATGTGTTCTATTATCTTACCGTTATGAATGAGAATTATGCTCAACCTGCGATACCTAAAGGGGCTGAACAGGATATCCTAAAAGGTATGTATCTGTTTCAATCGGGTATTAGTCGTAAGAAAGCACCTAAAGTACAATTATTAGGTTCGGGTACGATTTTTTGTGAAGTGATGCAAGCAGCAAGCTTGTTACAGGAAGACTGGGGTGTCGAAGCTGACCTTTGGAGCTGTACAAGTTTTACAGAATTGGCGCGAGATGGTGTAGCTTGTGAACGCTGGAATCGCTTACATCCAACAGAGAAAACGCAACTTTCTCATGTAGAAAAGAGTATCACTAAGGCTGATATTCCAGTGATTGCGGCAACCGATTATATTCGTGCCTTTGCCGAGCAAATTCGCCCCTTTATCAAAGCTGATTACACAGTATTAGGTACAGATGGATTTGGTCGATCTGATACGCGTGAAAAATTACGCAGTTTCTTTGAAGTAGACCGCTATCATATTACTATTGCAGCACTGAAAAGTCTGGCTGATAAAGGCGAGTTTGACGCTGCGAAAATAGATAAGGCAATTAAAAAATATAATATAGATGCAGCAATTATTGCGCCTTGGTTAATCTAACAGAAGAAGTTTATTATGACGCTATTAACAGAAGTAAAAGTGCCTGATGTCGGTGATGTCGCTGATATTGATGTCATTGAGGTATTAGTGAAAGTAGGCGATGTGGTCGAAGTAGAGCAAACATTAGCCGTGTTAGAAACAGATAAAGCCAGTATGGATTTACCATCGAGTGCGGCAGGTACAGTAAAATCGGTACATGTCAGTGTTGGTGATAAGGTTTCTGAAGGGGCGTTGGTGGTTATTTTAGAAGCTGCTGCGGCGGCAGAGATTTCTGATGTGCCTGTTGTTGAAAATGTCAAAATTGCTGCCCCTGATCAGGTTGAAACAGCCGCTGTTGTGGCGATGGCCGTGAGTATTATAGAAGTCAAAGTCCCGGATGTAGGGGATGTGGCTGATATTGATGTTATCGAAGTTTTAATTCAAACCGGCGATACGGTCACTAAAGAGCAGACACTTGCAGTTTTAGAGACAGATAAGGCAAGTATGGATTTGCCTTCGACGGAATCGGGTATTGTTAAAGATGTCTTTGTTAAGGTGGGTGATAAAGTTTCTGAAGGTGATTTGATTATTTCTTTGGAAGTACAATCAGCTGCAGCTGTTGAGGTTAGTCCTGAGCCGGTTAAAGAAGTAGCTAAATCAGCGACAGCCCCTGCAAATCAAGCAGTTACTTCCAGTCCAGCACCGAACGCTCCAGTTGCAAATCAATCAGGAAAGCCTGCTCATGCCAGCCCGAGTGTGCGTTTATTTGCACGTGAATTAGGTGTGGATATTAGCCAGGTGAATCAGGGTAGTGGCCGTAAAGGACGTCTTTTAAAAGAGGATGTTAAAAACTTTGTTAAAAAAGCGATGACATCAGGTGGGGCAGTGCAAGGTGGTGCGGGTATTCCGCCTATTCCTGCCGTTGATTTTAGCCAGTTTGGTGAGACGGAAGAGAAAAAACTAAGCAAAATTCAACGCCTGACAGGAAAGAATTTAAGTCGTGTCTGGTTGAATTTACCCTTAGTGACTTATCATGATGAAGCTGACATTACAGAGATGGAAGCCTTCCGTAAAGCGTTGAATGCAGATAAGACGGCTGATATTAAAGTGACGGGCTTAATATTTATCGTTAAAGCCTTAGTGGCTGCCATGCAGCAATTCCCAACGGTTAATAGTTCTTTGTCACCTGACGGTGAGTTTTTAATTCTGAAGAAATACTTTAATGTTGGTATTGCGGTAGATACACCGAATGGTCTGGTTGTTCCTGTGCTTAAAGATGTCGATAAAAAAGGCATTGCTGAATTAACGCGGGATTTATCAGAGCTGAGTGAAAAGGCGCGTAATGGTAAATTATTACCTTCAGATATGCGTGGTGGTTGTATTACGATTTCTAGTTTAGGCGGGATTGGTGGTAAAGCATTTACCCCGATTGTTAATGCGCCTGAAGTAGCTATATTAGGTGTTACTCGATCAGAAATGAAACCGGTATGGAATGGTTCTGAATTTGTGCCTAAACTTATGTTGCCACTTGATTTAACCTATGATCACCGAGTGATTGATGGGGCAGAAGGCGCGCGATTTATGTCAACATTGATTAAATACTTAGGCGATATTCGCCGCTTATTACTATAGGGAGATACGAATATGGCAGATATTATACATGCAGAAGTCCTGGTTTTAGGTGGTGGTCCTGGTGGTTATACAGCAGCGTTTCGTGCGGCAGATTTAGGCAAGCAGGTTGTTCTGGTTGAAAAATATCCGGTTTTAGGTGGAGTTTGTTTAAATGTCGGTTGTATTCCGTCTAAAGCCTTATTACATGTTGCGCAATTAGTACATGAGGCAGAGCATTTTGAGCAACATGGACTTAGTTTTGGTAAACCTGAGTTTGATTTAGATAAAATCAGATCCTGGAAAGAGGGCATTACCAATACTTTAACCGGCGGTTTGGCTCGATTGGCCAAGCAACGTAAAGTTCAAGTTGTACATGGTCTAGGTCAGTTTACCTCAGCGAACTCGATGGATGTTGATAGTGAATCCGGTACTCAAAAAATCACTTTTGATAATGCGATTATTGCCGCTGGTTCTCAGGTAAATAAAATCCCGGTATTTCCTAATGATGATCCACGCCTAATGGATTCAACTGATGCATTAAATATGCAGGATGTACCCAAAAAACTATTGATTGTTGGTGGTGGTATTATCGGTCTGGAAATGGCGACGGTTTATCATGCGCTAGGATCTGAAATCAGTGTCGTCGAGTTAATGGATCAGATTATCCCCGGCTGTGATAAAGATCTGGTAACACCTTTGCAACGCCGCATTAAAAAACAGTATAAAAATATCTGGCTAAAAACGAAAGTTGAAAGCATTGTTCCACAGGATGATGGGCTTAAAGTGACTTTTGGTGGTGATAAAGCACCTGAGGCTGAAGTCTTTGATAAAGTACTGGTTGCTATTGGGCGTAAGCCTAACGGTCTATTGATCGGCGCCGAGCATGCGGGTGTTAATGTTGATGAACGTGGTTTTATTGCGGTCGATAAACAACAAAAAACTAATGTGCCTCATATCTATGCTATCGGCGATATTGTTGGTAATCCTATGCTGGCGCATAAAGCAGTTTATGAAGGCAAGATTGCGGCAGAAGTAGTGGCTGGGCATAAATCAGGCTTTGATGCTCTAACGATTCCATCGGTTGCTTATACAGATCCTGAAATTGCATGGATGGGCTTAACTGAAAACCAGGCGAAAGAACAAGGGATTGCTTATGATAAAGGCGCATTCCCTTGGGCTGCTAGTGGACGGTCTTTGAGTCTGGATCGTAGTGAAGGTTTGACTAAGATGCTCTGTGATCCTGAAACAGGGCGTATTTTGGGCGCTGGTATGGTTGGGCCTAATGCAGGTGAACTCGTTGCTGAAGCAGTATTGGCTCTGGAAATGGGGGCTGATGCGGAAGACGTAGGCTTAAGTATTCATGCGCACCCAACTCTTTCTGAAACTTTTGCTTTCGCAGCGGAAATGGTAACTGGCACCATTACTGATCTGTATGTAAAAAAATAGTGTAGGTTGGATTAGATTATCTAGCGAAGCGTAGATCTAATCCAACCTACAATATGACCTCATTTATTTTTACTTCCCTAAACGTACAAATCATGCAAAAGCGATTGCTTGCTACTCTAATTTTAATCTCTCTATTTATTAGTCCTTTTGCGCAGGCTGAAATTAAGGATCAGGTGGCCGTTGATAAATTTATCAACAAAATGGTTGAACAACATGAGTTTGACCATGCTGAGTTGGTGACTTTATTTCAATCTGTAGAAGTAAAGCCAAAAATTATTGCGGCAATGACTCGCCCTGCCGAGGGGATGCCATGGTATAAATATCGTAAGATTTTTATTCGTGACTCACGCATACAGGGTGGTGTTAAATTCTGGCAGGATAATCTGATCAGTTTGACTACTATGCAAAAAATTTATGGTCTTCCTGAAGAAATTATTATTGCCATTATTGGTGTCGAAACTTTGTATGGTAAGCGTACCGGAGGGCACAGAGTTATTGATGCTTTAGCTACTCTTGGTTTCGAATATCCAAAACGAAGTGCTTTTTTTCTTAGTGAATTAGAACAATTTTTACTGTTATGCCGTGAAGAACAAATGAATCCTCTGGAGCCGGTTGGTTCTTATGCGGGGGCAATGGGTATGCCGCAATTTATGCCTAGTAGCTACCGTAATTTTGCCGCTGATTATGAGGGCGATGTAAAGCGTGATATCTGGAACAACCCATCTGATGCTATTGCTAGTGTAGCGAACTATTTTGTTAAGCATCATTGGCAGCCCGGTAAAGATATTGCATTTCCTGTAAAAGCAAAAGGTGAGCAATACAAACAGGCATTGAGTAAAGGCTTAAAGCCAGATATGAATGCAGCCCAACTTAAAGCTTTGCGTATCCAGTTACCTGAACAAATAGCGGATGATGAGCCTCTTAAATTATTAAGTTTCGAGCAACAAAAAGGGCAGGATCTTTGGGTAGGGTTAGAGAATTTTTATGTCATCACCCGATATAATCATAGTGCGCTTTATGCATTGGCTGTCTTACAATTAAGTCAGGCGATAAAGCAGCAATATATTATAACGACTAATGAATAAAGCCTGTTTAGTATTAGTAACTGCGTGGTTAAGCGCCTGTTCAGTTGGAGAAAAGCCCGAGTCATTGATCGTTGATGGTAGCCCGGAAAATATCACCATTGATATTTCTGTCATTCCGGATGCTGTACCACAATACGAACCCTGGTTGGCTTCGGTTAATCCTGAAAGCTATGAGGTTTTGGGAGAAACCTATCATGTATTATCCACTAATAAAGGCTATAGACAGCAGGGCATAGCCTCCTGGTATGGAACCAAGTTTCACCAGAAAAATACTGCGACAGGTGAAGCGTATGATATGTGGGCAATGACTGCGGCACATAAAACTCTGCCTATCCCAAGTTATGTGCAAGTAACTAATTTAGATAGCGTAGTATCATTGTCAGAGTGAATGATCGTGGACCTTTCCATGCGCATAGAATTATTGATTTATCTTTTGCCGCGGCTGTTAAACTAGGGCTTGATAAAGCAGGTACTGGTTTTGTTGATGTGTTAGCTATTCAACCGGGTGATGTTAATGCTGATACAAATACTACCTTGGTTAAAAAGATTTATTATCAAATAGGTGCATTTGCAACACTGGAAAATGCAGTTTTATTGCAAGAAAAAGTAACTGCAATGCAATTGACGAAAAGTAGAATCGTACCTAGTGAATTGTCAGGCAGTGGACTTTTTAAAGTCCAGATTGGACCTATCTCTTCAGTAACTGAAGCAGATGATATCAACGAAAAGCTAAAATCAATAGGTATAGTGACTGGTCATTATGTCTCTACAGGCCAGGAGTAAAAGAGCTTTAGAGATTATATAAAATACTAAAGTCAAGATGGGAAAAAGATTTTCGTACCTATTAGGCTTACATGTTTCCAGGGTGATGGGCACGTTGTCACTTTGCCTATCCAGTATGTATATACTCATTTATATGAGTAGTGCATGTAATATTTTTTTCAATTTATAGTTCAGATTCCTTGTTTATGTTCCCAAAAATACAGAAAAATTTATCAATCATTCTTTTTATTTTCTTATTATTACCCTTAACGCAAATCAGGGCAGAAAGTGAAATTCTAATTCCAGCTCCGCCCCGCCTGGCGGCGAGCAGTTACTTCCTACAGGATTTTGATAGTGGCAGAATTCTGGCTGAGAGAAATTCGGATGAAGTGCTACCACCGGCAAGTTTAACTAAAATAATGACTGTGTATATTGCTTTCCGTGAGTTAAGCAATAACCGGCTAAGTCTTGATGAAATGGTCACTATCAGTGAAAAAGCCTGGCGCACCCCCGGCTCTAAAATGTTTATTGAGGTCAATAAACAGGTTAAGGTCGAAGACTTGTTAAAAGGTATTATTATTCAATCAGGTAATGATGCCAGTGTTGCCATTGCGGAACATATTGCTGGTGATGAGCAGACCTTTGCAGAAATGATGAATCAGCAAGCGCAACGCTTAGGAATGCACAGCACACATTTTATGAATGCAACAGGTTTGCCAGTACCAAACCAGCATTATACGACGGCACGAGATTTAGCAGTTTTAACACGCGCTGTTATTAAGGAGTTTCCTGAATACTATCGCTGGGACTCAGAAAAAGAATTTACTTATAATAAAATTACGCAAAAAAATCGTAATACTTTATTATGGCGCGATGAGTCTGTTGATGGTGTAAAAACAGGCCATACAGAAGAGGCGGGATATTGTTTGATTGCTTCTGCGAAACGACAACAAATGCGCTTAATTTCAGTGGTTTTAGGGACAAAAAGTAAAAGTGCCCGTGCTAATGAAAGCCAGACTTTACTGAGCTATGGTTTCCGCTTTTTTGAAACACATAAATTATATGATGCGAATACTGAGTTAACATCTGGTAGAGTCTGGAAGGGTGCTAGTGAAATAGTTAGCCTGGGTGTTGCTGAAGATTTATACGTGACCATATCTAGGCGCCATTATAAGGAAATGAAAGCGGCGACAAGCGTAGATGTGACAATAATGGCGCCTGTACAACAGGGTGATCAGCTTGGGGTAGTCAACGTTACTTTACGTGACAAAACTATCAGATCCATGCCTTTAGTTGCATTAAATGCTGTGGAAAAAGGCAGTTTTTTCCAGAGAGCTTATGATTCAGCCTTAATGCTAATTAAATAAAACCATGCAAGATAAAATTGTATATTTAAATGGTGAGTATTTGCCTTTATCTAAAGCAAAAATTTCAGTATTAGACCGGGGTTTTTTATTTGGTGATGGTGTTTATGAAGTTATTCCTGCCTATTTTGGTCAATTATTTTGCCTGGAAGCGCACTTACAACGATTAAACAATAGCCTGCATGGAATACGCTTGCCTATTTCTCTGGATACAAAGCAATGGCTGGAAATTTTACAGCCGCTATTAATCGAAGGTGATGCGCAATATATTTATTTGCAAATAACGCGAGGTGTTGCCGATAAAAGAGATCATGCATTTCCTGAGCAATGTGAGCCAACTATTTTTGCTATGTGCTCTGAGATTGTTCCTTTTGCACGCGATAAAGGTGTGCAGGCAATAACTCTGGATGATATGCGCTGGCAGTTATGCAATATAAAAGCAACCACTTTACTGGCAAATATATTATTACGCCAGCAAGCAGTCGATAATGCATGTGCAGAAGCTATTCTGATAAAAGATGGCTATGCCACAGAAGGAGCGGCAAGCAATATTTTTGCCGTGATTGATGGCGTGTTAGTGACCCCGATTAATAGCAATGAAATCTTACCCGGTATCACTCGGGACGTTATTATAGACTTAGCTAAAGTTAATGGTATAAGTTTGCGCGAAGATGTTATTTCATTAGCTGCTTTGCAATCAGCCAGTGAAATCTGGTTGACTAGTTCTACCCGGGAAATTTTACCGGTTACCAGTCTGGATAATAAACCCGTGGGTAATGGACAGGTAGGACCGGTATGGCAAACCATGCAGAAATTATTTCAAGAGTATAAAGGGGCTATATCATGACCGAGCTAGAACATGAATCGCCCTTTAAGTTTCCCTGCCAGTTTCCGATCAAAGCAATGGGTAAAAATATCCCTGATCTGGATGCAATCATCGTGGCACTTGTGCGTCGGCATGTAGATAATTTAAGTGAAAATGCAGTCAGAACACGACTTAGTAAAGGTGGGAAATTCATCGCCATTACAGTGGAAGTTGAAGCGCAAAGCAAGGCGCAACTGGATGCTATCTATACGGACTTAAATGCCTGTCCGCATATAACAATGACACTGTAACTTGCTCTTGAACAGGCAGTGGCTACCATTCGGTAGCCACTGCGCTTTAGCAAATATTTGACTCTTAGCCATTAAGAAAGGTAACCGTTCAGACACTATCCAAGGTGGAACTTCAAGTGCTTTGGAGCTTAGCAATTGCTGTTTCGAAAATAGCTACAGCGTGTTACTCCTTCGCTTAGATGGATGGCTAGATACGGGAAGTAATTGATTTACACTTTAGTGAGTTTTGTATATACTTTTAGTTCATACCTTTACTGTAAAGAGAAAATAATGCTACAAGGCTCAATTTTTGTAAATAATAAAACACAGGCGGTTCGCTTGCCTGTTGACGCGCGATTTGATGAAAGCGTGAAGCGGGTCGTGATTCGTAAGGTCGGCAAAGAGCGAATTTTAAGTCCTATTGAAAATACCTGGGATAGCTTCTTTTTAAGTGATAATAAAGTCAGTGATGACTTTTTAACAAAAAGAGCTGAACAAACCGAATCAATTCGTGAGTCATTTTAATGCTGAAATACATGCTTGATACTAATATTGTGATTTACGTTATTAGGCGTCGTCCTTTAGAAGCTGAAGTTTCCCAATAATTATTTATGGTAAAATTGAAACTATGCTACAACTATATGAAAAAAATAGTCTTTTCATTCGTTTCAAATGCTATTGCCTAAGGGGAATTAAGTAGGGGTTTGCTATAAACATGGCAAAACCACCTAAAATAAACCTCGATACATCAGCATTGTGTATTTCAGCTACTCAATAATTGGGAAACTTCAGCTTTAGAAGTATTAGCAACATTTAATCAACATGCTGGTCATATGTGTATTTCTAGTATTACCTTAGCCGAGTTATTACATGGCGTTGAAAAAAGTGCACAGCCAGCACATAACTTACGTCAAGTTGAAAATTTTGTGTCGCGGTTAGATGTTGTGGAGTACGGTAGTAAAGCAGCTGAGCATTATGGAAATATTCGCGCCGTGTTAGAAAAGCATGGCCAAACTATCGGCGTGAATGATATACATATTGCAGGACATGCACGTAGCGAAGGCTTGATTTTAGTGACTAATAATTTAAAAGAATTTGAGCGAGTTGAAGCGTTACGTCTGGATAACTGGGTATAAAAAATAAAGAGAGTAACTGTGTTTGATAAAAATCAGTATGTCATTTGTAGTGATTGCCCGGCGGCAAGGGAATTGTTGCTTTATTTCAAGGGTTAATTGCCAGAAAATAGGGTGTCTTTTAGGTATTGATAGAAGAGCTCTCCCGGTTTTACGCGAGATGAAGAAGGCAAGCTATAGAGATTATAACTCACACAACTGCTCAAGTTGTCTAATATGCCCCATTTTAAATACTCCCACTTCAACCATAGCAACAATTGTTTCACCTACACTTAAGTCCAACTGTTTATCATGAATGTATTGATTAATTAATAAGAATATCGTAAAGATAAATATGTTCACCAAAAAGAGTAGTGTCGTTTAATTCTTGCCCGCCATGGTTCTGTCGCAAGAACTTATTATGACGGTAAAGATTGGTCATAACC
>NZ_BDMN01000269.1 GCF_002189065.1 Bathymodiolus platifrons methanotrophic gill symbiont | reverse complement strand
AGGGTATTTATCAACGTGCCGTAAACAAGGTCTAAGTGCAACTCAGGCAATGACCCTGGTCTTTGAGGGAAAGTTACCTGAATTTGCTTTATAATTTCATTGGACTACTCAGCTCCGCTGAGTAGTTACAAATAATCAGTATAAATTATAGCTATATTAAGGTAAAAATATCCCCAGATATTATAGGTAATTCAGTCAATGTATATGGCAATATTTATTATTTTGGCAACATTGGGAGCTACCTTAAAATAACCAGTGCAGCCGGAGAAATTATTTTATGTGAAGTTGTGTCTATCTTTGACTCTGACCTACATCAGGATAAATTATCATTTGGCATAGAAAGCAGCCGAGAGCTATTAATTAAAGCAATTGGCACTATCAGTAAAGATAACAGATTTGAGCTTAGTGTAGGTGTTATTGACGGTCTATATGCTGATGTAAGCATTGTAAATTTTAACGATATACGACTTATTGTAGAGAAAAATACTAATGATCTAGGGCAAGTAGACGAGAAACAAATTTATAACTCATTTTCTTTAGGCGCAAGTAAAGATATTATTAATTACCCAATAGATGTGAGTATAGATAGTTTTTTTGACATTAATTCAGCGGCTCTAGGAAATTCAGGGAGAGATAAATCAAATATCATTTCTTATATTATTCAAGAAATTTATAAAAAAGAAAAACACTCGGCTACAGGATCAAGAATACTTATATTTGATGTCAATGGAGAATATAAGAAAGCATTCACAAATGATAATAATACAGATATTTTAATTAAATATTACAAGCTAAGCATTAACAATATCAAGGTCTCAGATCACCCTATGCTGACCTTATTAGAGAACTTTAAAAAAAGTTATTACTGCCTAATTCTGTGTAACTAAAGTTTCGGAGTTAAAATCAATACCTTCACCAATATTATTCTGTGTTTGATGTGAACGATACCTTGTTAGCGATGCGCCCTTATCAAATTGCTGCGACCGAACGAATTCTTTGGAAAATAAACAGCGCATATCAAGCGAAAAAGTGGAGTACGCCTGATAGTGGCGGCTATATCTGGCATACCACCGGCTCAGGTAAAACCTTAACCAGCTTTAAAGCGGCACGTTTAGCGACTGAGTTGGATTTTATTGATAAAGTATTTTTTGTGGTGGATCGTAAAGATCTTGAT
>NZ_BDMN01000268.1 GCF_002189065.1 Bathymodiolus platifrons methanotrophic gill symbiont | reverse complement strand
GATTAAATAATTTCTGTATTGCAGATACAGGGTATCTACGTCCTATGCTAGATGATACCCTTCATTGTGACACACAATACATCACTTAAATAACTTTGAGAACACCCCTCTAATAACTGGTTTATCTGATGATGTTTCGCTTTGTATCGTATCAATTTTATGTTCAAGTAATGCCATTAATCGAATTTCACGAGCTAGGGAATCTTCTCTAACTTGTTTTATATCCTCCCTAAGCCCATCGACCTGTTTCTCAAGCCATTCTATCGCTGTCAGCCCCGGACGGGCTGACAGCGATTGAGGGTGAAGATAAAGAGATTTTTTGGGAAGGCTGGTCAGTTCCAATTAAGCAATACTAGATATTCCCTTGGTATAAAGCACCTAAGGGCGCTCTACGTGACGGAAATTATTTACAGCATACCTTACCCTAAATAAGTGTAGAAAGCTCTTAAAAGGTCTTTTAGAGAGCTTTATTCCTGTGTTTAGTATATGTTACGGAGATTGTAAGAAAGGGATCTCTAATATATTAAACCCATGATGAAGTCATAGTGTAAAGAGGTTTTTAACCTTGTTAATAATCTAAGTAAAAGGAGGTTGTCATGAGATTTAAAGGATGTATTTTAGGTGTTTGTTTAGTTTTTTCAGGTAATGGTGCCGCTATTAGTGCCCCATCTACCCCCCAGATTAAAGTGCATAGCTGGGTGTCATGCTACCCCTCTGTGTTTTGGGTGTGCCATAAGACTTGGATTAGATAGAACTTTAAGAGTAATATGAGGGTGGAGGAGTTAGCTATCGCTGATTCAGAGGATAGAGAAGGTGCCTTTGTATGAACTTCTTAGAAAATTAGAGCCTTCATACAAAGGCACCCTTAAAATAACTATAATAGAGGATAAACTACATGAAAAATATAGCGGAAATAAATCAGATAAGACTAATGAAAGAGGCGCATAAAATACTAGATAGAATTGAAAATGATCTACATTTGATTGTTACCTCAATAAAGCAACAAAGATTAAATAAGGCTGTTTAGGAAATGAAAAATGTAAAAGCAATTTTAATACCACTAACTATGGGTATGGCACTACTAACAGGGTATACAAATCCTGTTATAGCAGGTTCAGGTGCAGGAGGCATCATAACAATAAAGAACAATTCTACTAGTGAGATCGAAGTAACTTGGAGTGGTGTAGGTTGCGCACTCTATTGGGGTGGAATAAGTTACGCTTGTAATGGTGAATACTTAAACTCTGGAGAAGAGTACACATATAGGTACAACTGGGGAGTAACTAACACATGGGTTAATGTAGGAATCGCAGCGCATTACGATGTTGACCACCCTTGTTTAGACAACGATACGGGGGAAGGAGGTTGCTTAGCAGCAGATAAGGATATAGATACGGATGCTTGGGAAACAGATTACTGCTTAGTACACGATTGGGGATTACATTGTACAGGTAAAACCAAACCATACACTTGGAATGAGATACCTCGTGATAATGAAGATTATTGTAATCTTATTTTAGTTGAACTGATGCGGAATACACCAGAAGGAGACCCCCTGGTAGTTAGTAAACAAGATTTACTTAGATGTGGTTGGGATTGATAATTGGGTCGTAGGTCAAATCTGCATCCAGCTCAAACTCTACTTTCTTGAAGAAATTCCGGCCATGCTTAAATATTGGGAAATTCAATGAGTTTTAAATTTATAGATTTATTCACCAACAGGAAATAATAGAATGAAATCATTAAAAAATGGAGTGCTATTAGCACTTATCGCGACTCTTTACCTAAGTAGAGCAGGTGCTTCTGAGAGTGTGGGCGCAGAGGGGTTGCCTTATCAAGTAGGGGATGTTGGCCCGAGCGGGGGTGTGGTAATATCCGTGTACAAAAATCAAGGGGTAGAAATAGCGCCAGAGGATCTAGTAAAACTAGGAAGATCAGGGGAAGTTTCTAAGCTAACTTTAACTGAGGCTGTTGAAGGGTTAAAAAATTGGGGTTTGGGGGGACAGATGGACTGGAGAATCCCTACTATTACAGAGCTTAAGCAAGTTCACTCTATGCGCAATCTTGTACCAATGTCTAATGATTGGTATTGGAGTAGTACTTCTGATATTAAGCAAAACCATTTTGGGTCCCCGGATTATCTTGTTCATTCTTTTAAAAGACGAGGGGGTGGTAACGACTCTCTTATCAACAGGCTAGTAAAAGTAGCTAAGCCGGATGAAGCCCTTTACGGGATTAGGCCTGTCAGATCTTTTACGGACTGGAAAGTAAAAGGTGTTTGTGGCGTTATGGATCCCATGACTAATGAAGAAAAAAAGAAATATGCGCAATCCTTAACAATTGATGAAAGAGAGGTGTTACAGAATTCCAGGTGTTTTATTAAGTACGAAGTGGGTCAATCGGGTCCCGCTTCAGGTTGGGTTGTTGCTTCTTATGATAATGGACGCCATGGATATGAAGTAACTGCCGGAGATTACACCGGTGTTTGGGGCTGTTATGGCGTAAGTATGCAGGGTAAAGCTTATGGAAGAGCTTTAGGGGCTGGTAAGCAGAATACTCTAGATATGATCAATAATGGTTGCGGGGGTATCGCGAGTCTAGTAAATAGTTTAGACGTAAATGGGTATAAAGATTGGTGGATTCCTTCTCATAGTGCAATGGATACCCTATGGCACAACAGAGAGGTTATAGGTCTGACCCGTACGGGCTATATTTGGGACTCTCTGTATTGGTCATCCACAACTAATGAAGATTACGCTAACATACCAAATGTTACTAACTTTAAAAGTAGCTATATTAAGATAATGAAAACGAGTTATCATGACTTAATGAATAGAAATTATAATCTAAAAGTTAGACCTATTCATTCCTTTTAGGGGCAATAGGGTTCTGTATAAAGGGGGTGGGTGGTTTAAATTCCACTCCTGTTTATAGGTTCTGACGAAAGTCTTATTGAAAGTAGAAACCCTTCAATAAGACATAGCACTAAACAAGCCTACATCAAGGCCGATCGGCGTAGGAAGGCGAAGTGAAGATTTACCCATGACTGTTAAAACAGGG
>NZ_BDMN01000267.1 GCF_002189065.1 Bathymodiolus platifrons methanotrophic gill symbiont | reverse complement strand
CAGTTACTATAACAACAGAGGTAAATATGAAAACTTTAACAGGAATAACACTAGCCAGTCTACTGGCATTACAAGTACACGCAAGCGAAACTACTATCCATCTTGGAGATTTTAATAACTTTGACCCAGTGGCAGAACAATTACCAGAGTATGAAGAGATTTGTCTAGAAGGAAGAGGATCTTTTCCTACATTAACAGAAGAAGAGTACGCTGCTCATTTAACTGAGGCTCAGTATGGCAGGTGTGCGAAAGCATTCTCTGTAGGTGATATTGGGCTTGCTGGAGGTGTAGTGTACTATGTATCAGAAGATGGGTTACATGGGCTAGAGACAGCACCAGATATTATTAGACGTGTAGAGTATGGCTGCTTTGAAATCTTTATTCGTGGAGCAGGTGGTGAAGAAATTGGATCAGGAAGAAAGAACACAGACTCTGTACTAAGAAAGAACTGTAGTACTATGCACGGTGGAGTCACTGGCTTTAGGTTAGTGGAGGAGTTGAATGTAAATGGTTTTACAGATTGGTATATCCCTTCAAAGCATGAACTAATAGAGATTTATGATTCATTAGGTGCATTCCCATTCTTTAAAAATTCTTCATACAATGCTCACCCATCATACTTTTGGTCATCTACAGAATCTGACAGATGGTATGCTCAGGCTTACCACATGACCTCAGGTAGAGAAGCATACGCGCATAAGTCACAAAGACTAAGCCTATTACCCATTAGAAGCTTTTAGATAAGTAAGTATCATATTTTTAAATATTACCAGAGGAATATCATGAATAATTCATTATTATTAAGTATTATTTTAACCCTTTGGACAGCCCCCTCTTTAGCCTATGAGGATAGTGATGCTATTCTCATAGGCTCTGGGGACGAGCTACCTGATCCGGATTACCCTGTTTACGAGGAGTCCTGTGATGAGCAAAGATTACGAGATCCCTCAATGTCGGATGAGGAATACGCCACCTTCTTATTTTATTTCCAAGAGACAGATTGTGCCTATACGTTTAAGTTAGGTGACACTGGTTTTGGAGGAGGTCGTGTGTTCCATCTTACGGACGAGGGTCGTCATGGTTTAGAAACCTCACCAGTTCAAATCAAGGCTGTTGAGTGGGGTTGTCATGGAACAAAGGTGGTGGATGCAGGAGACTCGAGTATTGGTGCGGGTAAAGCTAATACGGATGCGATAATAGCAGAAGCTTGCGATAGTTACTTTTCTGGAGATACGACAGGCTTTGATGCTCTAAGGGATTATAAAGTTGGGGGGTTTAAAGATTGGTATGTTCCCTCTGAATTTGAATTGCATAAGATCTATGAGGTATTGGGTGTCCATAAGGTCCTAGAGAGAAGTGATTATGCTTGGAGATACCCACAATTTTTCTGGTCATCAACAGAAGCAGATTACGAGTTTAGTTATGCTCAGAACTTAATGACAGGCCGGAAGGAGTGGGTTGAGAAACCTCTACAACTCAGTTTATTACCCATTAGAAGTTTTTAGGGGGTAACTTATGAAATACGACTAGCACTGCTATTAAGTTTTACATTTACACAAGTGCAAGCAAACAGGCGCGCCATGCTACCTCACAACATTCTGGGACTCCTGTCACCATGATCCCTCAATGTCGGATGAGGAATACGCCACCTTCTTATTTTATTTCCAAGAGACAGATTGTGCCTATACGTTTAAGTTAGGTGACACTGGTTTTGGAGGAGGTACAGTATTCTATGTTACTGATGAGGGTCGTCATGGAATGGAGTACGCTCCTTTTGAGTTGGAAAAAGCAGCTTGGGGGTGTGAGGGTAGGAAGATTCAAGGTACGGAGGAAAAAGGGATTGGATTTGGCTGGCAGAATACTCAGTATTTGAGAAAAGCGGGGTGTAGCCCTATGGTAAAGCAGCTAGACAAGATCAATTACAATGGCTATACAGATTGGTTTATTGGATCAATTGATGAAATGTCTCTTTTTATAAAGTCTATTGAAGTACCTAAGTTTGAAGGCGATTTATCTTTCTACTGGTCTTCTTCACAACATGATGATCCTTACTGGAATGACTATGGAATAAACGCTTATGTAGTACATTTCTTTAGACCCTCCTACTTATATCATTCAGTAAAGGGACGTCAAGTTAAGACAGTACCATTTAGGAATTTCTAGGGATTAAGCAGGCTATAACACTATTGCCGATATTGGCAAAGAACGTCTCTACCCCTCATCCAACCGTCATTGGATAGTGCCATTTATTCAACTAAATTAACACTGGAATTAAGATACAAGACCTCTCTAAATTAACTCACATTTGTCCTTTTTTGATCATTTTCATTACCTCAACCTTCATAATAAATTATTGCGACAGACCCCCCTACTTGCGTTAAAATCATCGTTTTAATATTTCTGGAAATGGAAATGGGTCAAGTAAAGAAATCCGAAAATGTTCCAAAGTCGATGCAAGAAAAATATAAGGCGATTGTGGAACTTACTGATTGTTTTTCTGAAGAGAATCTAAATGAAGAATATACCCAGCTTATACGCTATGCTGTTGCTGCATTATGTAGAAAACGCCCATCGCCTTTAGAAAAAGGCAAAGCCAATTCATGGGCGTGTGGTGTGACCCACGCTATTGGCATGGTTAATTTCTTATTTGATAAATCTCAGACACCACATATTGGCGCAGCAGATTTATATGAAAAATTTGGAGTGGCTAGGAATACTGGACAAGGAAAATCTAAGACAATTCGTGATTATCTGGGTATGTATCAATCTGACCCTAACTGGACGCTCGCAAGTAATCTGGATAGCAACCTTATGGCTTGGATGCTGTCAGTGAATGGCATGATAGTTGATATTAGAACCATGTCACGGGAAGCACAAGAAATTGCCTTGGAGCAAGGCTTAATCCCCTATATTCCTGATGATGAATTATAGACCGCTAGACATCATGGTTGTCATTCAAGAAGAAACGACAGGCGATGGGTTCTGTCGCAAAAAGGGGTATTGTGCATAAACGGCATATTATTCGCTTAATGCTCTACAGCCTTTTAATATCATGACATACAGAGCACACTTATTTTTCCAAAAGAAAATTCATTAAGCTCAACCATTTCGTCAGAAAACTCACCCTAGGCCTGAATGCCACGGTTTACAAGAGTTTGACTTAGTTACCTGCAAGGCAAAGTACCGATTTTGTTAAGGTTTCGGGTCTTCTTGCTTTAGTCTTTTTGAAGCTTTGGAAATCGTAGTACGAGAACAACCTAAAATATGCTGAATGTAGTCATAGGATTTTTTATCCTCCAACATACCTTCAATCTTTTGTTGTAATTCTGTATCACGAGGTCTACCAGGGTAACGCCCCTCAGACTTAGCTTTAACAATGCCTTCCTTTTGGCGCCTTCTTCGGTCTACATAGTCCTTTCTAGCAATAGCCGCTAGCATATCGAGCATCAAATCATTAATGGCTGATAACATTCTTCCTGTAAACTCATCATTAACTACAGAAAATTGATGACTCGTAGGCAAATCTAGCGAAACAACCCTTAATCCTTTTGTCTTGATTATGGATTTAAGCGAATTCCAGTCATCATCTTTTAACCTAGAGATTCTATCTATTTGCTCAACTAGAACAATGTCGCCATTTTGGGCTATTTCAAGCAACCTAAAAAGCTCGGGTCTCTGAAGACTTGCCCCAGATTCATTTTCTGTAAAAAAGGTAGATATTACTAAGTCATGCTCACGGGCAAATTGCTGTAACGAACCTTTAGCTCGATCTGCATTTTGCTCTTTTGTCGATGCTCTTAAATATGCATAAGTTCTAAAATTGCTCATTGGTGAAAATAGTCCACTTTACATAGTCTCTTTATTGAAGTCCATTATACATAGTATTAAGCAGTTAATGGACTATTATAATACTGAGCTTCATAGGGTATCCTTGAGGTATACCCATAATAGACTCGGCCTGTTTGAAAGCTAGCTATTATCCGAAATATCATTATGTTAATCGCTCAGGTAACATTGCTCGACCGACTCCGCTATCTGCGGCAACAAATATGCCAAAACATTCACCGCGTATCGATACCAATGATAATGCCGAATATCGCGATTTATATGATCCTCCGCATTTTAATGATAATGACCGAAATTACTTCTTTAATCTTAATGATCTCGAATTATCAAAACTCAAACAATTTAGAATTGTGCAGAACAAAGCTCATTTTATCTTGTTGCTGGGTTATTTTAAGGCAAAGCCGGTTACGTTAACTTTCACCTGGGGAATGGTAAAAAATGACCTCACCCATATTTATGCCTGCTATTTTCCGAAAGCCCGTTTGGTTCGCAAGAATCTGAACAAAGATGCCAAATCTAACATCTACCAAAAGGTTTTTTCCTTAACGGGTTTTCAACGATTTTCTGATCAGCATCAACAGAAACTGCTGAAGCAAGCGGATTTAGCAGTTGCCATCCGAGCTGATAATAAGACGGTGTTTGATGAGTGTGTCACCTATTTGAATCAGCAATGGATTGCATTGCCAGCCCTTTCTCGAATTCAGAGCGTTGTAAACCAGGCATTGAACAAAGAGGAAGAGCGGCTAGTAACCCTATTTCACAAGCAACTCAAGGGCAAGATTAAGGATTACATCACCACTTTATTGGCACCCCATCAGACAACAGACGAATTTCGAACTCTGCGAAGCCAGGCAAAAGATTTTACTTTTGGAGAAATAAGTCGAGAGTTACAAGATAAACAAAAACTGGAACCTATATTTTTACAAGCGAAAACGATTTTGGAACAGGCGCATATTTCAGAAGGAAATATTCGATTTTACAGCGATATGTTCCAAAATTACCGAACCTCGCAGTTGAAACAATTTACACCGGCTAAGGCCAGTATTTATGGTTCTGTCGCAAAAAATTAATATTTGTGTAAAAATCAACTGCAACCTGTTTTTATGCGACAAATGGATAAAACACCATGCTGGAGAAAAACATTCTCACCCCATCATTAAAATCACGATAATCTAATGTGAAAGCCAAGTATAATGTGGCATTCAGAAAAGCAACGGCTTGAAAAATATAAACACCTTTGGTAGAACATGCGAATCTTCTTTGGCTGAAATTTAATCTTATGATCGTAGGTAATAGGGTGATTTGTTTTTTTGCGACAGAACCTCCTTTATTCCCTAAGACTAAAGTGGTTAATGGCGATGATAAAATGTTTCAAGCCTGTGGCTTAAAAAGAGAACATTGGAGTACAACTTCTCCTATACGGACTATTTTTCATAATGCTTTTGAATCGGCTGATTTGCCGTATTTTAATCCGCATAGTTTTCGTAAGACACTGGTGACACTTGGGCAGAAGATGTGCCGGTCCCCAGAAGATTTCAAAGCATGGAGTCAAAATTTAGGGCATGAACAGGTTTTAACAACTCTGTATAGCTATGGAGAGGTGCAACAATCTAGGCAAGGGGAGATTATCCAGCAATTAAGCACTCCGCGCGTTGAATCTGTTACTCAAAGTGCTGCTGAGAAGATTATCCAAGCTGTTAAGGAACAGATGAATCCACAACAGGGGTAACTATGAGTTAGCCTCGATGTTCAAGTTTTCAGCTATAACTGGGCTAAGAAAAGTAAATTTTTCCGGCTTTGTTTTATAAGTGATTGATTTACAATGATGTTGATGCTTTCTTTGTCAGTAAAATTATCAATAAAATCGATCAGTTAAAAAACTTGAACATCGAGTAATAGCAAACCTGCTTTTGTGGCTAACTGGTTCAATGGTGACATTACCCCGCCACAAGGCGACCGTGAAAGCTTTTATTATGAAGGCAGCGGAGAGAATGACAGCCTATTGATTTTTAAAATTGAATGGCAGGATGAAACACCAAATCAAGAACAATTTAATAGCTTGATGGATGAATCTATAACCGCGCTTGATAACTGGATAGCTGAAAGGTTTTAAAAGAATAAAACAATCCCTGTTTTTAGACAATTAAAACACGGGCATCCATGCCCTACCCTACGGGAAAACAGGCAAAAAGCCGCCTGTTTTTTTTTAATGGCCTCGACTTCTCAAAGACTGGTCAAAATTGACAAAATCTTAAAAACAATCCTATAAGATAATTGATATATAGCCAAGGAAGGGCGCAGCATGTCATATACACGGGACTACGAAACCAAGGGACAGCCACTTATAAGGCTAGGCGGTTCTATTGGCGTAGTGAATGCCACAAGCGAAAATTTCAACATGACCGCTAAGCAGATCATGAAGGATGAAACATTTATAAGCCGCAACAACGCCGAAAGCGGGGTTTTCTGCCTTGTCCCTGATGAATTGGATATACCTTTTTAAATTAAGCTATGGAGGGCTTAAAATGAGCGTAGAAAATGGAAAAACACCTTTAGAGGATACAATCACAACCGTTTTTAAACACGGCGCAACGCTACAAAAAGAAATTAACAGCTTACAAGATACTCAGACCGAAGAGGGGCAAGCCCGATTAAATGAGCTTGTCCATATTAAACAGCCTGAAAACCAAGCATTACTTAATGATTTGCAGGAGCAGGAAGAAAGCGGGGGTTATTATTTAGGGTTAGATAATCCTTTTTAATTTCCCCGCCCTGCCCTATTCAGCCGCCTTTTTAGGTGTTGTTTTTGCCCTTGGTTTTCTGGCTGGTTTATTTGCAGCCTTGGCAATCTCCACAAGTTCGCTTTGTAGCTTGGAATAATCAGCTTTAAGGCTGTATAGCTGGCTATCTTTTTCGGTTAGCTGTGCAACATACCCCGCGTTTTCGCTTATAGTCTTAACGGCGGCCTCCTGCATTTCATTTGCTTTTTTTATCTGCTCAATAGTTTTTAAATTAGCTTGCTCTAATTCACGCTCTAGCCGTGAGACTTCCCCCGCATATTCTGACAGTTCGGCCTTTGCCTTGGTTATCGCGTCCCCTGCTTCTTTCTGGATGCGTTCGACAGATTCCCCAGCCAGACCAGAGGCCGCCGCCCAAATATCAAAGGCCGCTTTATTCATGGCTTGATTAACGCTTTCAGGCATTTGCAGAATGCGCGGCCTGTTCATCACGCCAGAGTTTGACCATATCACCCACGGTAGAGAAAGACCCGCCTATAACGGCGTTTACAGTCACGTTTTTGTTTTCGTCCTGCAAATGGTTACAAGTAGCATTTACCGCCGCTTGTGTAACCTTGCTTTTGCGTTCCATAAATCACCTAATTAATGTAGCAGGAAGTAGTAGTAATATTACTACAAACTACTACAAAAAAAGTAACTACTCAGCGTAATTTAAACTCATAACAGATTGATTTAAAATAATAATTAATGTATCTCTCTAAATTTTAGTCCAATTTTCACCCCTTTTTAAAGGTGAAAATGACTAAAGTCAGGTTAAATTAAAATATATCCATTTGATTTTAAAGTTAAAAAATACGCTGAGTAGTTACCAAAAAAATAGGATTATTTTCCTTACTTAATTATGTAATTATTTACTTAAAAAATTAAAGATGTAAATACATTTCTATGTGTTTACTTTTATAAATCTTTAATGTTATAATTATTTATGTTTTTAATTATGTAATTATATAAAGATGAGGCTATGAGTAAAGTTATTGCAATTTTGAACCAAAAGGGCGGCGTAGGAAAAACGACCATAGCCGCTAATATAGGGGTTTCTATCCTTAACCGAGGGCATAGCGTCCTTATGGTGGATAGTGACCCGCAAGGCTCTTTACGGGACTGGAGCGCAACAAATGATGGTGGGCTTGTCTCTGTTATTGGGCTAGATCGTGAAACACTGACAAAGGATATTGAAGGCGTAAAAGATCCTTATGATTTTGTCATTATTGACGGAAGAGCCAAGGCCGAAAAAATGGCAGGGGCAGCAATTAGAGCCGCCGATATTGTTTTAATACCCGTTGCACCGTCCGCGCTTGATATATGGGGGGCTTCCGATATAACCGAGGCCATAGCCGCAAGGCATGAAGTTACAGAGGGCAAGCCCGAAACCCGTTTTATTATTAATGCAGCAACCAAAAATACAAAGTTAATTGAAGAAATCAGGCCAGCCACAGAAGAAAGCGGCTTTAAACCCTTGGACACTGTTTTATATAGTAGGGAAATCTACAAGCAGACAATGGGGGAGGGGTTGACTGTACACAGCGGAAAAAACGCTGATGCACTGGAAGAAATCGAAAACTTGACCACTGAAATTATGGAGATTTTGAACAATGAAAGCTAAACCAACACGCAAAGAATTAACGCCCAAAGAGCAAGTTATCAAAGAAGCAATGAAAATTGATAGTGGTGAAACAGTTACTATGACTTTTAAAGTACCTAAAGAATTGCAACAGGGCTATAAAATGGAAGCCTTGAAGAGTGGGGAGAGCATGACGGATGCCTTTATTAAACACATGAAAGAATACATAAAGAATTAAATATTTATTTAAGTCTTTGATTGCTTATTCTTTTACTTATTTAATTGTATAATTATTTATGTATTTAATGGTTTAATTAAATATTTCATTGACTCACTTTGAACCATTGAACCGAAAATGAACCACTAAAAAGGAGGTCATACCATGATTGAATTTTCAAAGGCATGTGTACATGATTTTAGTGCCAAGGATGATAAGGACGCTTTACTTATGCCTTATTATGATACAAGCGACCCACGATATTTTGATAAAGGTAAAAAGAAAATGGCAGAAGACAAAAACGAACATTTTTATGCTTCGGATGGTGCAAAGACTTGGATTGAATTATTAAGAAAAACCGCGCTTTTTGACAAAAAAACAGGAAAATCTTTACTTTCT
Organism: Bathymodiolus platifrons methanotrophic gill symbiont; assembly: GCF_002189065.1. Classification (GTDB taxonomy): domain Bacteria; phylum Pseudomonadota; class Gammaproteobacteria; order Methylococcales; family Methylomonadaceae; genus Methyloprofundus. Next base: position 5,878 of record NZ_BDMN01000267.1, on the reverse strand, counting down.
CAGACCCAGAGAAATTTTAGAAAGGAGCGAGAGGATAGCAAGCAAACTGATATTTTTCATACTCCTATACTTGATATACCTTGTAAAGATGATTATGGCCTTATGGATATAAACCCTTTTGGACTTGGAAAAAGACCAAGGTTTTCAACAATAACCTATGATTTAAACGATTCTAAAATAACGGTAACAGGTTCGGGGGAATACGGTTTAGCTACTATTTTTGATTACGATATTGTTATATTTATGGTTTCGCATCTTGTTAGACAAATGAATAAATTAAAAAATGATGTTGAACGTGGGGTGAAAAACCCAAAATTACCGCCTAGGATTATGCACGTTAATGTTTCTGATCTTTTTAAATATATAGAGATCGAAGATGGTGGATACCAACACAAAGCGTTACTTTCCAAGTTACAGCGACTAAAGGGAACTTTAGTCGAAATAGAAAAAAACTTGATAAATCAACCCGCCGAGTTGGTTCTTTGTCTTTGATTGGTGATTACGCCATTATCAGTAAAACAAAAACTGGAAATATATCATCTTTTGAATTAGAAGTTCCACGTTGGATTTATGATGGTGTAGTGAGGCAGGGCGACCCTACAGTATTAACCTTATGCGATGAATACATGCTAATAAAAAATGGTTATCACAAGTTTTTAGCACGAATTGCACGTAAAAGCGCGGGGGAGGACTCTTGGGATTGGAACATTAGGCATTTGTATGAGAGAAGCGGTACACCTCAAACTCTTAAAGACTTTCAAAGAGATATTAAAAAAGCGATAGATGATCTAAAAGAAGACCCAATAAAAGAATACACCATAATTTATAAGGAAACTGGGAAGGGTAGAAAAAAGGATTTAGATATTTATATATCAAAAACCGTAGTTGACCCGATTAAAAAATAACTATTATTTTATTTCCTGTGAATTAAACCGTAGTTGACCCGCCTAAAACCGTAGTTGACCCGCTGAAACACCTGTTTTATCCTTTTTTTTCAAATACTTGCAGACTCTAAACTCTTTAAACAATATAAACATATATAAACTTATTGAAACAATGCGTTGAGCTTGTGGATAAGTTAAGTCAAAATTAAAAAAAGGGCTGTCCGAGTTAAAAGGTTTTTTTTTGGCAAAAGAGGTGGATGAAATAAGATTAACGTACGCTAGAAAACCTACAGTCATACGTAGGCATGTATCGTGTATGACTTCTGTTGAGGGAGAATATCCACCCAAAGGTGCGAGGTGGGATAGAAGGCTTCTACCCGTTATTGCTAAAGGTCGGTTAGATTATCCACGCGTTTCTAATTTTGATTATACAGACTTGTGGGCGTTTATCTGGCATGCCTATACACATGGTGGGCATGGTGGCTTACGCCCGAAGAAGAGGCTCTACGTGCGGAAATCTTAGGCTATCCTGACAATAGGTCATTGAAAGATATAGTTTTGGAGGTGTTTGAGTTTACTGCTGACAAAACTGGTGAGGCACTTAGCAATAGAACAATAAAAATGACTAGCTCCGAGAGAATAAATGAGTTACCTAAGAATATAATAAATAACAGATCGAACCAGATGGCTGTAAAAAAAGTGTTAAAGGGTCTTAATGTGAAGCACAATAGGAGGACTTATTTTATGCCGCCTTTAAGTAAAGCTGACAGCTCAACCCATTAGAGTCAGATTCCCTTGTATTTTCTTATATAAGGGAATCTTCATATATCGAGTATACGCTAAAAAAAGTTACTTTCCCCTAGGGCTGAGAGTCTGCTAAATTAAAGGTCTGCTCAAATTGCTCTGATGAACAAGCGATTGGTTATATTATACAGTTTAAGGGATTGCAGTAATTAAACCCAAAGGGAATCTATGGTTCCCCTCAGCCATGATAATTTATCCTAATTGAGCAAGAAATTGATTTCATTCACGTTTAATAATTAGTTGAAATGAAGTCATACGCGTATTATCCCCAAAGAGGAGTAACTATAAAACCCTAAATTGTAAATGTAATGTTTTCGTATAAATATCCATAGGTTGCACATGACAGTAACCCTAGTCTTTGATTATAAAAGGATTATAGGTATGGTTCAATCTATATTAGACTGCACACTAAATAGCGTTTTATTATGAAGTTTAAAAAGTTACTTCCTCCCTAGGGTAAAGAGTCCCCAGAATACTGTTGCTTGTTGCAATAAGCCAACCCTTTATTTTGGAATGGTTTACCGTTTAATCTTTGTTTTCTGTAACAGCTATAACAAACCACATACCACACACCCACAATTAGTCAATCGCTTGTTGGGGGTGGGGTCTAAGCCCCTTAAAGACCCACAAAAACCTTTAATTGGTGTGTACGGTAGGGGTTAGCTGTTAAAATGCCTTAAAAGCGATATAAAACGCCTTAGCGAAGAGCTGGCTCGCCATGTGTACTGTGAGTTATCCTTTTTAGAGTAATCGGATTCAATTGTAAAACACATCAGGCGCGTCCAAGATAGAAAATTCCAGATACGATAAAAAAAAGTTACTTACCCCCCCCTGGGCGAAGAATAAAAACAGGATCATAACCAGGTTTACACAAATACGTATCTTTTGCGACAGAACCAGAAAAGGCCATCTAGCACCTTGTAGACTATGTATTTATCTAGGGTAAAGCTGGCAATCCTAGTTCCTCGAGAAATGTATTATGCGTTTTGGTTGCTGTCAAAACCTTCTCTTCTAAGGATGTTAAATCATTGTGAACTTCTTTTAGGTCGATGATAGGCTCTGGCTTTGCCGTACTAACATAACGTGAAATATTCAGGTTAAAATCATTTTTTTCAATTTCACGCATGTTTACACGGCGAGAATATCTCACTTCTTCAGTTCTGTACTGATAGCATTCGACTATTTTTTTAATATCATTTGGCTCGCCATCTTTACCATCACGTAACCGGTTCTGGCGTTTGCCTTTTTCAAAATGCTCGCTGGCATTAATAAACAATACATCGTCGTATTTTTTGCATTTTTTTAGCACCAAAATACACACAGGAATCCCTGTTGAGAAAAATAGGTTGGCAGGCAAACCAATAACAGTATCAATATGGCCGTCTTTGAGTAGCTTAGTACGAATGCGGCTTTCTGCTCCACCACGAAATAGTACACCGTGAGGCAAAATAATGGCCATTGTGCCTTCGTCACTTAAAAAGCTAAAGCCGTGTAATAAAAAAGCAAAATCAGCAGCCGATTTAGGGGCTAACCCATGGCTCTTAAAGCGAAAATCTTCGCTTAACGACTCATTAGGTTCCCAACGGTAACTAAAAGGAGGATTTGCGGTTCTGTCGCAAAAAATAAAATCACCTTATTACCTACGATTATAAGATTTAATTTCAGCCAAAGTAGGTTCACATGCTCAACTGAAAATGGCTCTATTTTTCAAGCCATTACTTTCCTGAATACCCCATGGTAATTGACTTTAACACTATATTATCGTAATTTTAATGATGGGATGAGACTGTTTTTCTCCTGCATGGTGTTTTATCCATTTGCCGCAAAAAAACAAGTTACAGTTGATTTTTACACAAATATTTATTTTTTGCGACAGAACCCTAATAATTCTGAAAATCGTATAAATTAAAGATGCTTACCTAACAATTTACCTTCCCTCACGTTTCAGCTCACTTGGGAGAAAAGCATCAATTTCTTTATCAGAGAAGGTCATATCCTCTAGTTCCTTAAGTGCTGTCTGTGCCATGCTGTAAGCTTTAAAGTTAGTGCTAGGGGCTCCTGTGTATACAGAGTGCAATTCTTCAGCTAAACGGTCTCTTTTACTCAATATTTCTTCGACTGGTAATGCCTGAATATGCAGATCGGTTAGAAGTGATAGGTATGATTCACGGATAATCCATAATTCTGCACCTGCATGGCGATGCTTTTGAGCAATCTCTCCAAGATCGTAATCTTTGGTGTATGAATTTAGTGTAAGCAAAATTGTTGAAATGATTAAGGTTACGAAAACGCCAATTTGCTTATATTCAGCTAAATATTGAAAATCGAATAGAGCTGTAAGTAAGCCGCCTGTCACAACTGCTGATAAAACAATCTGAGCTAATTTAATGTATTTATGACGCGCAAGAAGTAAGTCCGCACATTTTTCGTGCGTTTTATGCGAGTAAACTACTCGGCCATAGCATTCTCTAAGCTGGCCTTCTAAATTTTTTTCACTATCAGTCATTTTCATTTCCCTCTGAACCAATTGGAACTTTAATTCTATCCTTGGCAACTACGACTCCATCTTTTACACAGTAACATTCAACTATGTGATCACCTCGGAAACTCGTGGATTCCGTTAGCTCTTCATGTCCAAGATCGGGAACAATTTGCCCTCGAATCATATTTCTCTTACGGGCAACGTCCCCACGATTTAATACCTTCCAATAAATTTGGTATGGCTCGGTAACGGATAATTTAGTCACAGTAAATCTTAAACTTTTATTGACACCTAACTTAAACCTGCTGGATGATTTTTCACTCAGAAAATATTGTCTGAAGCCATTTTTCTTAACTTCACAGTCGATTCTTAAAAACTCTCTTATATCAATATTAAACTTATCTTCAATAAATTCTTCCGTATTGCGCCAAGTATCGGTAAAAGAACGGGACTTTGTTGTTTCCTCTGTTGCGGCAGGAAATGGTCGTCCATAAACCTTTTTCCATTTATCGTTTACGTTTTTATTATTCTCAGCCTCAATAGCTTCTCGGCAGAGCTTGTAGGCTTTTTTCGCTTTTCGTTGAAATGGCTTCTTAACCTTTACATCTTGTCGGCTTCCTGGCGCAGAATATTTAGTTTTTTTTGGTAGTTCAGATAAATATTTAAAAAAATCTCTACTCAACCAGTGATAAAAAGCATAACTCCTCGAATCATAATCGGATGTTGAGTTAAGGAAGTTGTAGGCCAATGTATCAATTAACAATCCTCCCATTGCTACGCCATGCTTATTTTTCCAAGATCTTGCCATTTTACATAAACGACGTAAGTTCAAATCGGCAATAGCAGACATTTCTTCTTTTGGTTTGGTGATTTTCCAGCTACCACCATTGGATGTGTCAGGATATTTAAAACTGTCATCGTCCTGCTCAAATACTGGCTGAACTTCAACATGGAAATTGGTGTAAGTAACCGTTACAACTAATCGATCAACTCGAACTTTGGTGGAAGGGTAACGTTTCAAAATGGCAGTTTTTGTATCTTGAAGTAATTTTAATTGCCCGTCATATTTATTGTAGGTATCCCATTTTGTTTTGGGCATGATATACAGCATATCTAGGTCAGAAATGCCATTAATACCAGTTTTCCTTCCAAAAGAGCCAACCTGTAATGTATTGTCTGTTTTAGATTCGGTATCTCTAAACTTTTTATTTAATGCCGAAGTTATTTCACCATACCTTGTGCTGATAGTTGTTGTATTAGAAATCGCCAAATTTCCAATAAATTCGGAAAACATTTCCGAAACACTCATGCTGCGGTTTCTATGATGTTGGATATATCTTTTTTATATATTTTTTGCATCAAAAGTAAGTTTTATCGGGTCAATCAGGTTTTTATTAAATTCTTTTAGATTAACAGAAAACCTATACTTTTTTACTGTTTCAAGGACATGATTAAATATACTTTCATCATCTATGAACCCAAGATTATATTGTGGCATTTACACTATTACCTTATGTGTTTTTAATATTCTTAATCTAAAAGACAATACCTTTACCAAAATAAAAATACACTCATTTTTATGAATTTTACAGCCTATAAGCGATTTATTTATATAGGTGTAAGATTGTCATTTTTGGATTAAATTAAAATTGGCGAAGGTCAGGCGCGCCATGCTACCTCACAACATTCTGGGACTCCTGTCACCAAC
>NZ_BDMN01000266.1 GCF_002189065.1 Bathymodiolus platifrons methanotrophic gill symbiont | reverse complement strand
GTCATGATACCAGTGAATTTGCCTGTGATAGCTTATTTCAATGGTGGGTAAACGAGGGTATTATTCATTATCCTAAAGCAAAATCATTGTTGATCCTTTGCGATGGTGGAGGGAGTAACAGCTCACGGCACTACATTTTTAAAGAAGATTTACAAAAGACTGCGAATGCACTTGGATTGGAAATTAGGATTGCCCACTATCCTCCTTATACCTCCAAGTATAATCCCATTGAACATCGTTTTTTTCCTCATGTGACTCGTGCTTGTGAAGGTGTTGTATTTGACTCGGTTGAAACAGTTAAAACATTGATTTCTAGAACATCAACGTCAAAAGGACTAACAACAATTGTTCACATACTCGACAAAATATACGAGACAGGACGAAAATATGCCGCTGACTTCAAAGAAATAATGCCGATTGTATTTGATACACATTTACCAAAATGGAATTACCGTGCAATTCCTCAAGAATAATTAATATCGGGAAGTTGTTTCGTGCTTATTCCTTAATATATTAGGCCTATTTTTATTACAACGTCAGCGAACTTTTGCCGTGATATTAATTAGTTTTTCCCTGAGTTTGTTATTGTTACTCAGTTTACCTGTTGTCACAAAATATCTGGCAGCAACTCAGGAAATCTATCCACCTTTAAACAATAACGCTGCACAACAATTTTCTGCACAGGCAATTGTTGTTTTAGGCGGTGGTATACGTAAACCAGCTCCTGAATACCTCCAGAAAGTGACGCTAAAAAATCGAACTCTGGCTCGGGTACGTTATGCTGCTTTATTGGCTAGACAAGCGCATTTACCATTATTAGTCGGTGGTGGCAAGATACTTAAAAAAGACCTTCCCGCGGAAGCAGAAGTGATGACTGCTGTGTTAAGCAATGAATTCAACCAAAAGGTGCGCTGGCAGGAATCCAATAGTCGTAATACAACAGAAAATGCACGCTGTACACACAGGATATTAAGCAAGAATGGGGTGCAGCGTATAATTCTTGTGACTCATGCTTTACATATGCGTAGAGCTGTCGAACAATTTGAGTTACAAGGTTTTGCAGTTATGCCGGCACCAACGGTTTTTTTATCTCGAACCGGCTCTCTGGATCTCTTTAGTTTCTTACCTTCAGCAACAGCCCTGGAACATAGCTCTTTAGTGATACATGAAATAATGGGGCGTGTCTGGTATAAACTCAGGTATTAAGGTTATTTCTATCAAAGAATATCACCTAAGTTTTTTATAGCCCGCGGGGCGAATAGCTACTCTGGTTTGGATAACAGTGCATAAAGAACCGTCTGCTTGATAATAGCCATATTCAAATAGGGGGGTACTTCTGCCCTTATTGGCTAAATCAGTGCGAATTTTCTGCTCTGTTTCCGGCGAAATATGGAAGCGCAACTCCAAATCAGTTAAGCCTTGTTCTCTGAAATCTAACTGTAACGAGCGTGTCCAGACGGCATAGCCCGGAAATATTTTCATACAGGCCATTGCGGCAATAGGGTCGGCAAGGCAAGCTTGAAACCCGCCAAATAAACTCCCGCCTATATTAGTGGCAATCCAGCTATGTGGAAGGCGTATTTTAATATGGCGCCAGTCGGAAGATAGATCCAGTACCTTAATACGCATTAGCCAGAATGCAGGAAACCACTCGATTCTTTTTTTATCAGAAATTAAAGAAGTATTCCAGATTAAGCGACGTAAGTTCATTCGGTTGCTGATTGTAAAGGTGTCATTTATTTCACCTTGAAGAACAGGGGAACTTGAAGGTATTGCCCTTGCCTTGCTTCAATTTCAAGTCACAAGACAGCTATTAAACCAGACTTTTACTGGCAATTTCAAAGACATCTTTGGATATATTTTCAGTCTTTATAATTCGCTCTAATTGCTGTTTCATCAAGCCTTGTCGCTGTTCATCAAATCTGCGCCACTGGGTTAAAGCACCCACCATACGTGAGGCAACCTGGGGGTTAATGCTATTTAAAGCAATCACCTGGTCGGCCAAAAATTGATAACCCTGGCCATTTTTTGCATGGTAATGGATTGGATTGGCCTGACTAAAAGCACCGACTAAAGAACGCACCCGGTTTGGATTTTTTAAATCAAAAGCAGCATGTTGTAATAAAGATTGTACGACAGCAAAGGTACCTGGCTGTGAACTTGCAGCCTGCAGACTAAACCATTTATCGATGACCAATGCCTCTTCCTGCCACTGTTGATAAAATTGCTCTAAATATGTTATTTTATCCGGGTTTTTAGTATTTACAATTGCGCCTAATGCAGCGATCTGGTCGGTCATTGTTTTAGCGTTAGCAAACTGTTCATTAGCCAGTTGGTAGCTGTACTTCGTATCCAGTTGACTTAAATAATCCAGACACAGGTTTTTAATTTTACGCTTGCCAATAGCATCAGAATTAAGCTCTCCGCTTTCTCTCTGGTTATTTTGATGATATAGATCTGTCAGTTGTTCTGTTAGCTGCTCAGCCAGACTACGTTTAACTAGCTGCCTTGCCTGGTGAATAGCATCTACATCGACAACAGGCATTTGTTCCGCCAGATAATTTTCAGCAGGTAAAGAAAGTAAGCAGGCTAAATAAGAAAGGTCAGGCCATTCTTGATCAAGAATGATTGTAAAGCTATCAACCAATATATCCGGGATAGTTAAGCTTTGCTCTTGCTTAATTGCTTTAATCAGTTCAAAAATAATACATGCCATTAATTGCTGTCCTGCTTCCCAGCGATTAAAGCTATCGTTATCATGCTGTAATAAAAAAGCAAGCTCAGTTAAAGGTCGTGATATTTGTAATTTAACCGGTGCAGAAAAGTCACGCAAAATGGAGAGTATTGGAGTACTTGGCACATTTTCAAAGACAAAGCTTTGTCTTTGTTCTATCAACTCCAGTATGAATTCATTATCTATGCCTGTTACATCGGAGACTGAAGCATCTATAGTGGAGCCATTTTCTGCAAACAAAGCGACTTTAATAGGGATATGTAATGTGGCTGGATTTACCTGCTTAGGTATAGTCTGACTTAAAGTTAGCGTCAATGCTTGCCTCTCGGCATCATAAGCCTGTTCAGCTAAAATTATCGGTGTTCCTGCCTGTGCATACCAGCATCGAAACTGACTTAAATCTTTATCATTTGCATCTTCCATTGCCTGAACAAAATGCTCACAGGTAACGGCTTGGCCATCATGTCGCTGAAAATATAAATCAGCGCCTTTATGAAAATGCTCAGTGCCTAATAAAGTACGTAACATGCGTACTATCTCAGCACCTTTTTCATAGACGGTGAGTGTGTAGAAGTTATTAATTTCTATATAGGCTTGGGGACGTATAGGGTGTGCCAAAGGCCCAGCATCTTCAGCGAACTGACGAGTGCGTAGCATATTGACATCATCAATACGCTTAACGGCTTTGGAAGTCTGATCGGCGGTGAATTCCTGATCACGAAAAACCGTAAAGCCTTCTTTCAGGCTTAATTGAAACCAGTCCCGGCAAGTAATACGATTACCCGTCCAGTTATGAAAATACTCATGCCCAATCACTCCTTCGATATGTTCATAATCCATATCAGTCGCAGTATCAGGACGCGCCAGGACAAATTTTGTATTAAAGATATTCAGCCCTTTATTCTCCATGGCCCCCATATTAAAATGCCCAACTGCAACGATCATGTATAGGTCTAAATCATATTCACGCCCATAAACTTGTTCATCCCAGCGCATGGCATTTTTTAAAGACTGCATGGCATGCGCGCATTTATCGACATCATGTGCTTCTACAAAAATTTGCAGGCTAATCTTTCGGCCACTCATGGTTGTGTAATGGTCTTCGATGCATTCTAATTGTCCAGCAACCAGTGCAAATAAATAACACGGCTTTTTAAAGGGATCTTCCCATGTGACCCAATGGCGATTATCAATTAATTCACCTTGTGCGACCTTATTACCATTGGATAATAAAACAGGATAAAGCGTTTTATCGGCAATTAAGGTGGTGGTAAATCGTGCCATCACATCAGGCCTATCCAGAAAATAGGTGATTTTGCGAAAGCCCTGCGCCTCACATTGAGTACACAACATATTATTGGACACAAACAAACCTTCCAATGCACTATTAGCCTTTGGGTTAATAGTATTTTCTATTGCCAGAGTAAAAGTTGTATTTTGTGGTACATCAACGATGCTCAGAGAGTCATCGGTTAATTTATACTCGTGCTCAGTCAGTTCCACCCCATCTAAGGCAATACTGATTAAAGTAAGTTCTTCACCTAATAACTCTAATGGGGCATGCTTAGCTTTATTATCCGGGTTATGCGTAATCGTTAGCCGGGAGACAACTCGAGTATACTCAGCTTCAAGGATAAAATTTAAATCGACAGTTTCAATTAAATATTTAGGTACTTGATAATCTTTAAGGTAAGTAGTTTCTGGCTTAGCTTCTGAGGTATGAGTATTGCTCATTATTGTTCTTGTTTTTTTATTGTTGCAATTAAGGAACGCGGCTGGAATAAGTTTGTCACGATGCACATAAGATTACGCAAGTATCTCTAAACTGCTGAAGACGAATCTAGGCCAGCAAATTGTTGCCGTTATTCTAAGTATCCCGGCAAATTTGATTTAACCTTTTTAGAAAATATCTTGGTAATGTTAATAGGCACGTAGAGCGGACTTTAGTCCGCTTTACATTGATGCCTTAATTTAGTTAAATTAATTTACCTTGGGTACTTATGCATACTCCTGACAAACTATTACTAGAGTTTTTTATAGTTCTTAAAGGAAAAAATGATAAGTAACATCCAGGCACTTAAAAAACAGATTCCACCAATTGGAGTAATCATTCCCAGCCATTTTATGCCTGATAAACTAAGTATATATAAGCTTCCCGAGAATAATATAATGCCGGAAAACATTAGCCAGCCAGCATAGATTATCAAGCGGGAATCAGGGTTTTGTTGTCTTAGTAGTGCAATTAAGCCCAGACCTAAAGCATGCCACATTTGATAAGTCACAGCCGTTTTATAAACCACCAGCATTTCAGGCGATAATATTGTTTTTAAAGCATGCGCACCAAACGCACCCATTGAGACAGCAAGAAATGCACTGATAGTACTTAAAAAAAGAAAGATAGAGTGCATTATTTTTCCAATAGACGAGGCATCAATTGAACAAGATTACATGGTTTAGTGCTAAAGTCCAATTGCTCACTAATTAAACTATCCCAGGCAGTACGGCAGGCACTTGAAGAGCCAGGCAAGCAAAAAATATAAGTTGCATTTGCCACGCCAGCGATAGCACGGGATTGTATCGTAGAGGTTTTTATCTCCTGATAGGATAGCATTCTAAAAATCTCGCCAAAGCCAGACAAAGTTTTATCTAACAGAGGCTCAATAGCTTCAGGAGTACCGTCTCTTCCGGTGACACCTGTGCCACCTGTGCTGATAATAACATTCACATTATCCTCAGCAATCCAGTTACAAACAGCAGCCCGAATTTGATAAATATTATCAGCAACTATCGTTTTGGCATACAACTGATGACCAGATTTTTCTAGTCGTTCAACTAAGGTTTTTCCTGATACATCATCTGCTTCTGTGCGTGTATCGGAAACCGTTAAGATTGCTATATTAAGAGGGATAAATTGTTTGTCAGTCTGAGGCATAATATACGCTTATTTTTGTATGGAAATAATAATACGCTATTTTACATAAAAGTGCTGTCTATAACAGATCTTGGTTCTTCCTTGAATATATAAGGCAAAAATCGTAGAAACAGTAGCTGAAGGCTCGCTATGCAAATAATCTGACAAAATAAATTACCAATATACTATTTTGCAAAGGGAAAGGGGTTCTGCGCTATAATTTCATATCCAACTGATTTTTTCTAGGATAATCAAAACTTAGGAGCGAGGATTTAATGATTTCCGAATCTTGACTTGTCTTTTTATCCGTTTTCCGTGCTGTAACAGCAGTTGCGTAGCCAGCTATGCGCCTATTGCTACGCCTTGAAAACGAACAAAAATCCTGTGTCAAACTTACCTTTATTATTAATATCTTCGCTCCTTAGCATATTACAAAAACAATATTAAAAAAATTTCTATGGCTATAAACCCGAAATCAGAAGATGGTCAAGCTCTACGCAAATTGTTTCCATTGCTCACAATGCCAGCACAACAATTTAAAGAGTTATGCTCTGATTGTCATGTGGTTACCCTGCCTAAGGGAAGTTTTTTATTTAACAGGGGCGATGCAACAGAGTCATTTATTTACCTTTTACAAGGTACAATTTCTTTACAGGCTGAAGAATTTATTTTTGAAAAGATAAGAGCAGGCACTGATGCTGCAAAATTTGCATTAGCCCATCAATTCCCCCGCAAGGTTTCTGCCCGTGCCCTTGAAAATGTGAGCTTCATTAGCCTGAAGCTCAATGTATTTGATAAAACAGATATTGATTATAACGAAATGAAAAATGTTTATAGCGTGGAAAATGAGGATGATTCTGAAGTAGACGCATCAATTGACTGGTTAGCGGCGATACTACAATCTCCTGTTTTTCAGCGCTTACCTGCTGTAAATTTACAGCAAGTCTTAATGAGCCTGCAAGATATTAAATTTAGCAAAGGAGAGGTTATTTTTCAACAGGGTGATGAGGGAGATTATTGTTATCTAATTAAAAAAGGACGTTGCTCTTTAAGCCGAAAGGTATCTGAGCAGGCAAAGGCAATACCGGGAACTTGCTGAAGGGGAAGCATTTGGCGAACATGCAATATTAACAGGAGAGCAGAGAAATATGACGGTTACAGCCGTCTCAGATATGCTGTTATCACGTATTGATGCTGATCGCTTTATAAAACTGATTAAAGAGCCAGCATTAAAGTATATTGATTATAGTGACTTAGCGCAGAATCCAGAGTCTCTTATTTTAGATATACGCCCTGCTGCCAAGTACAATAAAAATCATCTAGAAGGGAGTCGTAATATTCCTTTTTTCTCTTTACGCATGTTTATCAAGGAATTAATACAAGAGAAGAATAAAATTATTATCGTTTGTGAGGATGAAAAAACAAGTGATGCCGCTGCTTTTGAACTGATTAAGCACAGGGTTAATGCGCTTGTCTTAACTGGAGGCATGCAGAGCATACCAAAGGATAATGATGAAGTAATAGATGAGCCCGAAATAGAACTAACTGAGCAAATAGAAGAGATCAATGCAGCAGAAGATACAGAACTAAGCCTGCAACAAGAAAATCAAATATTAAAAGCTGATAATGAGCGCTTGGTGACTGAATTGACTTTATTTAAAAAGCAATACAAATTACTTTTTAGGCAAACAGAGAAGTTAAAAGCTGTTCTGGATAAGCTTAGAGCTGCTAAGTAAGCATTGACAACCCTTATCAGGATTGTCAAGCTTACCGCAATATAAAACCTTTATCGAGTTGAAAAAGGAATTATTTGATTTTTGCTTCTTTATACATGACGTGTTTACGCACAACAGGGTCATATTTTTTGATTTCCATTTTTTCTGGCATGGTGCGTTTATTTTTATCAGTTGTATAAAAATGACCTGTACCTTCAGATGAAACTAATTTTATTTTATCGCGCATTGTAATATCCTCTTAAACTTTTTCGCCGCGTTGACGCAACTCTGCTAAAACTACATCAATACCTTTTTTATCTATAATACGCATACCTTTTGCAGATAATCTTAAGCGTACCCATCTGTTTTCACTTTCAACCCAGAACTTATGATGATGCAAGTTAGGATTAAAGCGTCTTTTAGTTCTATTTTTCGCGTGCGATACGTTGTTTCCAGAAACAGGACGTTTACCTGTTACTTGACAAATTTTGGACATGATTCACCTCTAATGTGCCTTTATTCAAAGTTAGCCGGTCTTTATACCAAATTTATTTGTTCAGGTAAACAATAATATATTATTTTACTTGAAATAATCAGCCTCTTTTTGCAAAAAAAGCGTTATACTCAAACGTAAAAGTTAAGCTAAGCTAAGGGAGCTGGAAATAAATAATTGTCCAGTATTGGGCAGGATTTTTGTTCGTATTCAAGGCTAGTAACAGGCGCATAGCAGGCTACGCAACTGTTACTACAACGCAGAAAACGGACAAAAAGACCAGCAGCTTTGGATGATTATTTGTTTCCATCTCCCTAAACACACATTTTTCAAAGAGAAACATATAGTGACAATTAAACTAGGCATGGTCATGGATTCGATTGACCACATCAATATCCAGAAAGACACCAGTTTTGCCATGTTACTAGAAGCACAAGCACGTAACTGGGAAATATATTATCTGGAATTAGGTGATTTATTTTTACGTAATGGCAAGGCATATGCATATACCCGACAAATTCAAGTCGAGCGTAATCCTGAGGCCTGGTATAAGGTTATTGATCAGCAAAGTATTTCGCTAGAATCATTGGACTGCATTATTATGCGTAAAGAGCCACCTGTTGATCAGGAATATATTTATGCCACTCATATATTAGAACAGGCAGAGAAACAAGGGGTTTATGTTATTAATAAACCACAGTCATTACGTGATGCTAATGAAAAACTCTATACTGCCTGGTTTCCTGAATGCTGTACCGATACTCTGGTTACGCGCCGTGCAGATTTAATACGGGAATTTCTTAAAGAACATAAAGATATTATTTTAAAGCCACTGGACGGAATGGGTGGAGCCTCTATTTTTCATTTGCGCTGCAATGATCCAAATATCAGCGTTATTATTGAAACGATTACCGAAAATGGTACGCGGCATGTTATGGGACAAAGATACCTGTCTGAGATAAAGCAGGGTGATAAGCGTATCTTAATCGTCAATGGTGAAGCGATTCCTTATGCGCTTGCGCGCATTCCAGCCAAGGGCGAAACCCGTGGCAATCTGGCCGCGGGTGGCTTTGCTCAGGGGCAAGCTTTAAGTGAACGGGATATCTGGATTGCGCAGCAAGTGGGTCCGGTTTTAAAAGAAAAAGGTTTGGTTTTTGTAGGTATCGATGTAATCGGTGATTATTTAACTGAAATTAATGTCACTAGCCCAACCTGTGTACAGGAGCTTGATAAGCAATTTGGCATCAATATTTGTGCGCAGTTGATGGATCATATTGAGACTATGGTCGATAAAGTCTAGCTATATGTCTGAGCAAACCTTTCAACGCCCATCGCCCCTATCAAACAATGATACCTTACTGGTAACGATCTTTATTGCGGCAATTATTCATACCCTGATTATATTAGGCATTAATTTCAGTAAACCTAAGGTAGATAAAAACAGTAAATCCATTGAAATTACGCTGGTAATGCAAGAGGCAAAAAAAGCCCCGAAAAAGGCTGAATTTTTAGCTCAAAATAATCAGATAGGCGCGGGTATCAAACGTAATAAACCTACGCCAGCTGCAAAGAAAAAAACCAGTTCAGGGAGCAAACTGAATAAGCCGCCAGGTCAAAAAGCCATTCAGCAACAAAGTGCTACGCATAAACGCGTTTTAACACAACAGCAAGCAGTACAAAAAATTCACAAGACTGAACAAAGCAAAAAAACCAGTGAAATCAGTCGGCCTAAATTATCGATGGATGCCTTGCGCCGACAACTATCAGAGCTAGGTGAAAAAATACGTTACAAAAAACCTAGCAGTAACCAAAAACGCATCAAGTATATTAATTCCGTCAGTGCACATAAGTACCTTGCTGCACAGTATATTACTGACTGGCAGCGTAAAATTGAGAACATGGGTAACCTTAACTATCCTGCTATCGCAAAACGTTCTGGTTTTTCAAGCTCTCTTATAATGAATGTCGGCATTAAACCCAATGGCGCTATCTATAGCATACAGATTAGCAAATCATCGGGTTACCCTGCTCTGGACCAGGCAGCCAAGCGTATCGTTCGTTTAAGTGCTCCCTTTCCTCCTTTACCTAAAGCATTACTAGAAGAAGTTGATGTTTTAGTGATTACCCGGGTCTGGAAGTTTTCTGATGAATCTGGCCTGCATACCCGGTAAGCAGTTTAAATGGATTTCTGATGATAGATAAACATGGGCAGCAATAAAATAACATTTGTGTTCTGTGCTAAGAAATAAAAGTTTTTCTTAGTAGGAATACTTTTATATCTGGCATATTTGCATATTATTGATGCCTTTAGACCGAATCTGACATTCTTTATAAGGCTATTGTCAGTAGCTAAAAAAGGGCGTATTGTTGCATATATAACAAAATACTTATTTTGCTTATAAACACAATAGAGGAAGAATAAATGACGAATAAAATCAACTATAACAGACGTCAGTTTTTACAACGCTCTGCTTTTGGTGCGTGCATTTCCAGGCATGTTATTTGCTAAAACAGGACAGCAACAAAATAAAGCAACACCTGGTTTTAAAGCGGATGTAGAAATGGAGTTTACTTTACGTGATGCCTATGTTTCTGTCATAAAAGGTGGTCGGAAAACCAAAGTACAGAAGTATGATGCAAAGCTTTTAAAAGGCCCTAAGAATACACTGGTTGAATTAAAAGGTAATTATTTAGGCCCTATTCTTAACTACATCAAAGGGCAAAAAGTTCGTATCTATTATAAGAATAAAATGTCCGAGCCATCAATTATTCATTGGCATGGATTACATGTGCCCCAGCACAGTGATGGGCACCCTATGTATACTTTAGCTCCAGGACAGAGCTATGTGTATGAGTTTGAAGTGATGAATAATGCGGGTACCAGCTTTTATCATTCACACTCACACAATTTAACGGCTGAGCAAGTTTATTTCGGTTTGGCGGGACTTATTGCGGTAACCGATGACGAAGAGCAAAAATTAGATATACCTCGTGGGGAGTATGATCTGCCCTTTGTGATTCAGGATAGAACCTTCAATAAGCAAAACCAATTCCAGTATTTACGTGGTATGCACGGTAAAATGGTCGGCTTTTTAGGTGACACTATTTTAGTGAATGGTCTTCCGAATGTCATGTTTCCAGTGAAATCACGTGCCTATCGTTTTAGAGCAGTAAATGGATCTAATTCCAGAATTTATAAATTAGGCTGGGATGATGGTACGCCAATAACTGCGATTGGTACCGATGCACATCTTTTAGAAAAGCCAGAAACGCGACCTTATTTTATGCTTGCACCAGGTGAACGAATTGATTTATGGTTAGATTTTAGCGGACGCTCTGTCGGCTCTGAACTCGTGTTGTACAGCCTGCCATACGCTGGAGCGATGCCTCCTAAAATGGAAGAGCAGCGCTTAGGTAAAAAATCATCTGGCAGCATGGGTATGGGCGGCGGCATGGGCATGGGCATGGGAATGATGGGTGGTATGGGAGGAGGCCTAGGTCAGGGCGATAAATTTCCTATAGCCTCGTTTAAAGTGACTGAAAAAGTTAGTGATTCACCTGCATTACCTAAAAAATTAGCTCCTTTTCGACGCCTAACTGAACGCGATGTTGATAATAAAAACAAAGCAATTCCAATTGGCATTTCCATGAAGCCGATGCGCCCACAGTTAAACGGCAAATCTTTTTCCATGAATAGAGTCATGGATTTTGAACGCGTTAAATTAGGCTCTATTAAAAAGATTAAAATTTTTCATGACCATGGCCCCATGAAAATGGATGGTGATAAAAAAATGGATAAAGGTATGGACATGCGCGGGGAGTCGCTATTTTTGCGAAAGCTTGTTTTGGGCATCCCAGCCCAAGCAAGCGGCAAAAACTTAACGCGACCGCTAATGCCTTCGGCGCCCCAGACGTCCTGCGTACGTGCCACTTCGCCACTACCATCGTAAACTCGGTGCTG
>NZ_BDMN01000265.1 GCF_002189065.1 Bathymodiolus platifrons methanotrophic gill symbiont | reverse complement strand
TGGGCGGAGGCATGGGAGGAGGTATGATGATGTCTATGGCACACCCGATTCACTTGCACGGTCAGCAGTTCCAGATTTTATCCAGAGAGATCGAAGGCATGCGTCAGGAGGAATATAAGACCGTGAGCGAGGGTTTTATAGATACTGGCTGGAAAGATACTGTTTTAGTTATGCCCGGTGAAGAAATTGTGATTGCCAAGCCATTTGAAGATTATAAAGGCTTGTTTTTATATCATTGCCATAATCTGGAGCATGAAGATTTAGGTATGATGCTCCAGTTTTATATAGGCTAGATTTTTTGCAGATACTTCGCACCGCTACGGTTGCGAAGTATCGTGTGGCAACGAATTTATTTATTGCTATAGCTTACACAAACTACTTTTGCGAGAGGTGCCTCATTGTCACTGAAGCCCCTTTTCTCTACGCTTACTTTACATGCGCTAACCATTCAGAATGATCCGCTCTACGACCATGTACATAGTCAAAATATAAACTCTGTATTTTTTCGGTAATAGGGCCGCGAGATCCTGAACCAATCTGCCGGTCATCATATTCTCTAATTGGCGTGACCTCAGCAGCAGAGCCGGTGAAAAATGCTTCATCTGCTACATACACTTCATCACGGGTAATACGTTTTTCTTTAACTTCCAGACCTTGTTCTTTGGCAATGGTAAAGATTGTCTCGCGGGTAATCCCTTCTAATGCTGAAGTGGTTTCTGGTGTATACAGAATGCCATTACGTACAATAAATAAATTCTCACCACTGCCTTCGGCAACAAAACCTTCATGATCGAGTAATAATGCTTCATCGTAACCCGCACTTATGGCTTCTTGCAGGGCTAGAATAGAGTTAATATAATTGCCATTTGCCTTGGCTTTGCACATAGTGCTATTAACATGGTTTCGAGTATAAGAAGAAGTTCGGATACGAATGCCTTTTTCCATGTTTTCATCACCTAGGTAAGACCCCCATTCCCAGGCAGCAATCATGACATGGACTTTAAGATTATCTGCACGTAAGCCCATACCTTCAGAGCCATAAAAGCACATGGAGCGGATATAGGCGCTATCAAGATTGTTATTACTAATCGCACCAAGGTGCGCCTGGTTAATCTCTTCTTTAGAGAAAGGAATTTTCATATTCAAAATATGTGCTGAACGATATAAGCGGTCGGTATGTTCGGCTAATTTGAAAATAGCGGGGCCCTGCTCGGTATGATAAGCTCTTAAGCCTTCAAATACACCTGCACCATAATGTAGGGTATGCGTTAATACGTGTACTTTTGCATCGCGCCACTCTACCCATTTACCATCCATCCAGATTTTTCCGTCTCTATCGTCCATTGTCATCATTAGTGTTATACCTATATTCTTAAAAATTCATTTCACACCATTATACTGTCATTATGGCGATATCGCTTATCGTATTGTTCGACATCATAAAAATATACTAGCTAAAGACAATCAGGTTACCCGAATATTAATATATAGGCTAAAATAGATTTTTCTAATATTCTTCAATTAATTCTACGTATGACCAACCCAAAAATCACTTTGAGTGAGCTAGATACCCCATTAAAAGTATTATTTACTGGTTATTTAACGGCTGTGGCTATCGGTTATCTGTTTGCCTTGATCCAGATTCTGTTTACTCACGGTATGGCTGATGGTAAATTTGGTTTATCAATAGATGATATTGTGTACAGTTATTATGGCTCTATGTGAATCCTAGTGGGTAGTCGAATTTTAACTTACCACAAAGAAAGTAAATCATATTGATAAAATTATTAATATTGCGATAACCTCTTGCTCGTCGTTTGGCCAGTTGGACCTTGCTATTAATTCCCTCAAGAATTCCATTTGTAATCTTTGTTTCAACGAAATGAATAATGCCAGACCAATGGCTCCTAACGGTCTTTACAAACTTCATAAATGCTGAGATTTTAGATTTTTCTACTTCTTCACACCACTGCTTTAGAAAGGCTTCAGCCGATACTTTATCGGGCATTGACCATAAGTCATTAAAAAGCTCTTTCAATCGATATGCCTGCCCTAACGTAGGATATAGGTCAATCATTTCAGCTAATGAAACTTCTTGTTTATTGGTTAAGTTTTCTCGGTTCCTTAAAAAAGTATATTTGTGTCCTTTGAGTGCATCATGCTCTTTACGCTCACTAATCCTGACTTGATTCATTGCTTCATTTAATAATTTGACAACATGAAACCGATCGAAGGTTATCTCTGCTGATGGAAAAGCCTCTGCGGCTCCAGCAATGAAGGATGGCGATAGATCCCTACTTATTTGTTCAATTTGTTCTTTCTCTACCCCTTTGTTTTCAAGGTGTTCCTGAAGGTTATGCAAAGTGGCTTTACCTTTACCCTCAGTGACAAAAATAACACGAGACTCGTCTAAATCGACACCTAAAGTGACATATTTGTGAC
>NZ_BDMN01000264.1 GCF_002189065.1 Bathymodiolus platifrons methanotrophic gill symbiont | reverse complement strand
ACTGAAGTTTCCCAATTATTGAGTAGCTGAAATACACAATGCTGGTGTATCGAGGTTTATTTTAGGTGGTTTTGCCATGTTTATAGCAAACCCCTACTTAATTCCCCTTAGGCAATAGCATTTGAAACGAATGAAAAGACTATTTTTTTCATATAGTTGTAGCATAGTTTCAATTTTACCATAAATAATTATTGGGAAACTTCAGTTTATCAATAATCCATGGTTTTGTGACCCTGATTCTCGCTGCCAGCGGACACTAAAAGTTATCACTGGATTTAGTTTAAATAGCTTGGCTTATCTTGGTAGAAGAGTAAGGTTAGAGTTTTTTCCTAAACTATTTTCACTGCTAAAAAATGCTTTTGACTGGTTATATTCTAAAATGAAATAACCCTTTTATTTATACTACGCACATATTTGATGTATGTGCGCAGTCAACAATTATGAGAGAAAATAATGATTAAATCTATACACATGCTATTTATTTTGTTGTCTGTAGGAGGCTTTATTACACGCATCATGCTGGCAGAATTTAAACCTGATATTTTACGTGCTAAGGTATTGAAAATTGCGCCTCATGTGATTGACACTATTTTATTACTGAGTGGTATTACTTTAGTCTTTCAGGGTAACTGGATGGCAGGTGAGTACGGCTGGATTCTAACTAAAGTAGTGATGCTAATTGCTTATATAGGTTTTGGTGTTATGGCGATGCGTAGCACTGGGCTAAAACGCTGGGGTGCTTTTGTGCTGGCTTTAGTCTGTTTTGGGTATATTGGTATGGTAGCGGTTACCAAACATGGTTTTATCTAATTCATGACTGAATTGCATCGCTATTTGTTTGCAGCTTTGCCTTGTGAAGCCAAACCTTTCATTAATCATTTCAAATTAAAAAAAGAGCTATCTGTTACTGCATTCACAATTTATCGTAGTGCTGATATAACATTAACGGTAACAGGCCTTGGAAAGTCGGCAATGGCCGCTGGCGCGGCCTATACCTTGGCATTGTTTCCTGCTGTTCGCCTGCCCGTTTTATTGAATATAGGTATAGCGGGGCATTGTTCTCACGAACTAGGCGCAGCCTTTGTGATAGAAAAAATTACCGACCAGGAAACCGGGCGTAATTATTATCCTCAGTTAATTACCTCTCCTCCCTGTCCAACTCATAGGCTTATTACTGTTGGACAGGCACAGCCAGAGTACCCATCCGATTCTCTTTATGAAATGGAAGCATCGGCATTTTACGAAACTGCTATTCGCTTCAGTTCTAGTGAATTAATTCAATGTATCAAAATTATTTCTGATAATAAAAATAACCCTAGCTCGCAAATTAAACCGGCGCAAGTAAGCCGCTGGATCAGTGATGCACTGCCGATAATTGAAGAATATAGCAAACAACTGAGCCAATTAGCTAGCCTGAATCAGCCTTCTATTGCTGATACTAATAGTTATGCTGAGATGATTTTAAAGTGGCATTTTACTAATAGCGAAAAATTACAGCTAAATAGTTTGTTAAATAAAAGAGGCATTTTAACGAACCATAAATCACAGAATGTAGAAGAAATGACTCAGTCCTCAGCAAAAGAAGTGCTGAACTATTTACGTGAAGAACTTGATAAGCAAGCTTTTGGCGGTTTTTGAAGAACATTCTTCATCTAAGTAACAAAATACAAGTCTTTGAATATATAGTGTTTTGTTACTTGAAGGTGGGCAGCCAGAAACCTGGCTTAAGATGCTGATTACGAAGAGGCTTCAGCTATAAGACTACAGGAGTGACGTATATTTACTTATATCAGCTTAAGCCGGGCTCAAAATTTTTATAAAAAGTATCGTGTGATATTTCAATCTGTAGGAGCGGTCTTTAGCCGCGAAATAACACATGCTTACTCTACATATCTAAAGCCTTGCTACTAGTGGCTTTACCTCCAGATGAGATCATGAGCTATGTTGATGAGTTGCCTCATTCTCTACACCATCCAGCTGAATATCATGTGCAACGCCGTGTAATGAAACGATCAAGCATATCCCTGCAAAAATTAAAGCAATTTGTTGCAGTGATGTTTTTATATCTGTTTTTTTATGTAAGGTAGGAATCAAATCAGCAACAGCGATATAAATAAAACTAGAGGATGCCATCGCTAAAAAATACGGCAAACTATCTTGTAAATCTCCCAGGCTATAGTAGGCTAAAACACCACCGACAATAGTGGTTAAGCTTGCTAGAACATTATAAAACAAAGCTTTGGCTTTGGAGTATCCACTGTGTAGTAAAATTGCAAAGTCACCCACTTCTTGAGGTATTTCATGTGCAGCAACTGCCAGACTGGTGACAATGCCTAGCTTAACATCAGTTAAAAATGCAGCAGCAATCAGTACGCCATCAACAAAGTTATGAATACTATCACCAATAATAATCATCGTACCCGCTGACTTATGTGAGCCATGAGAATGGCCGTGACCATGTTCATCCGTATCCCCGTGAACTTCACAGCTGCCTGAATGGCAATGGCGCCAGATTAATAGTTTTTCTAATATAAAAAACATTAATAGGCCCAGCATAATAGCACCGGATAGTGGTTGTATCTGTGTCTGTGTCACTCCAACTTCTTCAAAAGCATGCGGAATCAGGCCCCAAAAAGCGACAGCTAATAAAGCACCGGTTGCAAAACTTACTCCATGTGGCAAAATCTTAGCTCGGGTATCATCAGGTAATAACAGGAAAACAGAAGCTGCCAGAACGCTTAATACACCGCCTAAAGCGGTAAAAATAACAATTAGAAATAGTAAATTCATGTTTTTAGGATTACAGAAATACAAATGAATTGATAATCCATCCATATTTAGAATAAGGTTTTAGAAAAAATAATAAATAAAACCCAGGCATTTAGGCTCTAAAGTTTATCACGCAATGGAATGCAGGGTTACTACTGACTCGCGCTTGAGCGTTAACAAATCTAGTAAAGCTTAGGGAAACGTAACTCTATGAGAGTAGATCAAACCTTCCTACGATATTTAGTTTCAAATTTTTTTACTGCTCGACTGACTGTCATATAGTGAACCTTAAAATGCAGGCCTATTCCAATCATAGTATAGGCTCCTGATAAATAGGCTCTTGCCATTGCTTCATTCCTTTGAGCATATTTTTTTGATAATCTAATAAGTGATAAAGCAATAGCTCTTTTATGTGCTTTGGATACTTCACGTAATTTTTCTGGCTTTTCTATCGGGATGATGAGTGTTTCCATTGAAAGCTACAATAGCTAAGAAACTTAGACAGTATGCCTTATTTTATAGGTAGTATACGACTCGCTTCGGTATTTTGGAATGCTTACCCCATCTATACCTGCTGCCGCTTGCTTGTTAAGTTGACCCCTGCTTTGATACAGAAGATCAGAATCCAGTTGTCCATATAAATTCTGAAACCTGTGCTTGGGGTGGCTTGCTGCTTTATATGCAATAGCGGATAATTCGGTTTTCATAGTGTTTCCAGCCCTACTTTGTCCGGCCTATGTTCTGTTAACCACTAAACATAACTGTCAGCCCCTTCGCCATGCAGACGGTTTTCCCGCCCTCAGACTACTATGAGCTGATCCGACTTCCACAGTGCCTTCTTCGGTCTGTCTTGCTTTTAAGCTTAACTTTCCTGCCTATCTCCTTATAGGAGCATCTGCGGATCTCTCGAGCTCCTGATCCATCTCCTCCTACATGCCACGGCTTGATAACTCCGCTGATTCGCCACAATCTCATCAGATCGGTTGCTTTGCTTGGACTTTGATTGCGTTACAAACCTCGTCAATCAGAACTTTATTTTATTTTCGGAGCGATACTAGCACTTCAGGACACGCATCCCCTATGGCCTATAAGATTCTCTGTGTACGCTTCACCTATCTTGTTCGCTTGGTTGTGACCGCAGTCACTGAAAAGTATTCGCTAATCCCAAACTCCGCCATAGGCGTAACACTCGATACGAGTGGGTGATTAGCCCTTGCCCGACAAGGACTTGCACCCTGCAAGATGCATCAAGCTTCGCTTGACGCACTAACGCCAAATTCAGTCTCCGCTGGCAGATATAAAATCGAGGTTCATTATCAGGTGTGGCTTGAACTTCAACAAGATCAGGGTCATTCCAAAGTGCTTGAGCAGACACAAAATCAATATCGTGTTTACTTAAATTTGAAGCACTCTTTTTATCATCAAATTCAAATTTATGCATGGTATAAAATATATACCATAATTATATAATTTTCAAGTTGGATTGAAAGTGCTAACGTTAAAATCAGCGGCCGTTGGCAGGTGTCCGATAAACTCTGACAAAACACTGAACTTTGATATAAAACTGACCTTTGGAAAGGCTATGTACTCATTAAGGAATGTGCACGAAATAACTTCCTGAAGCAGCCAAGCTTGAATGCGGGGAGTCGCTATTTTTGCGAAAGCTTGTTTTGGGCATCCCAGC
>NZ_BDMN01000263.1 GCF_002189065.1 Bathymodiolus platifrons methanotrophic gill symbiont | reverse complement strand
GAATTATGATAGAAGATAACGTCGGAAAGTGAAGTTTATGCGACAGAACCCGGTACGCCGCCGCCATCCATGGTAAGGCTTTACCGCATTCTGACAGTTTACGTGAGGGCTTGGCGGAAGCATTAGCACTTATAGGTAGTCATGCAGTTTCTTTAACTAATTGCACACAGGGCAAGGCAGATACAATTGCGATGTTGTCACTGCGTGAATTATTCGAGGAAAGTGATTGGGTTCGCTGGGGAAGCTTGAATAGCTTACTCCCAACCCTATCAGAAGCGAGTCCAGATGAGTTTCTGTCGGCCGTAGAATATGCTATCGCTGCCACACCTTCGCCCTTTGATAGGTTATTTGAGCAAGAAGATACGGGTATTTTCGGCAGAAACTATATTACTGGTCTTCTATGGGCGCTTGAGGGAATCGCTTGGGAGGAAACTTACTTAAGCCGCACTACGGTTGCTTTGGCAGAAATAGCCGCACGTGACCCTGGAGGTAACTGGGCAAATAGACCAGGTAATTCACTGAACGGTATTTTTCTTCCTTGGATGCCACACACATTAGCGTCAGGTGAGAAACGACAAGCAGCACTTAAGACAATCTGTGATGAGCAGCCCGAAGTAGCCTGGAAATTGTTGGAGAGCTTACTTCCAAGTCAACATTCAACTACTTCTGGCACTCATAAACCGCGCTGGAGAAAAGCGATACCTGAAGGCTGGGAAAAAGGTGTTACGAATGTTGAATATTGGCAGCAGTCCCGGTTTTGTGCAAAATTGCTTGTTGAACAAGCAGGCTTTGATGTCATTAAGCTCGTATCTTTGGTGGGTACCTATGACCATTTACCGCCGCCTGCCTCTGAAGCGTTGAGAGATAAGCTTCTATCTGAGGATTGTTTAAGGCTATCTGAGAAAGAGCGTTTGCCACTATGGGAAGCATTGTGTAAATTAATTGCCCACCATCGACATTTTCCAGAGGCTGAGCGGCCCTTGGGGGAGGATTCTCTGCTTCCAATGGCGGAAATAGCGAGTAAACTGCCACCAAAAAGCCCAAGCCTCCTGAATAAACGCCTATTTTCAGATGCTGATGCTTATCTCTATGAGGGCGATGGGGATTCGCGGGAAGAGCAAGAAAAACTATTCCAAACACGAAAAACCGCCATAGGGGGCATTCTGAGTGAGGGGGGAGTCCCTCAGGTACTTGAGTTTGCTTCGACAGTTTCCAATGCCGACCTTGTGGGTGAGGTGCTGGCAGATTGGAAACAACCTAAGTTTGATGCGGTACTTTTACCTGCTTTGCTAGACAAGGCAGATCAAAAGCTCTGGTCCTTCGTTGAGGCCTATGCGTTGCGTCGGAGTTTCATGGGCAACTGGAAGTGGTTTGATGATATTAACAAGGCAGACTGGAAGCCAAAGCAGATAGCCTTACTGTTGTGCGCTTTGCCATTTGAGAGAAAGGCCTGGGATAGAGCAGCACAGTTGCTTGGTGAAAACGAAGTTGAGTACTGGAATAACACCAACGCTAATACCTATCAGACAGAAGACGAGATTGAGTATGCTCTCAGGAAGTTGCTTGAATTCGACAGGCCAGACTCTGTGATTGTGGGGCTTACTAGAGACTTATATAAGAAGAAAGATATTAACCCAGAATTGGCCTCTGATGCTTTGTTGGCGCTAGTACAGACTGAAAAGATTACAGGAAGAATTGACAGCTGCCACATCACCAAAATCATTAAAGCTCTTCAAGAAAATTCTGCCACCGATCAAGATAAGCTATGTCGTATTGAATGGGAATATGTATCTTTACTTGGCAAGTACAGAGATGGTTCTCCAATCACTATGGAAAATAGGCTAGCTTCCGATCCACGCTTTTTCTGTGAACTTATTCAATCTATATATAGTGCTAAGGCTGCAGTTCCAGAAGAAGAACTTTCCCAGAAGTATCGTAACATTGCCACTAACGCATACAAATTACTTTCTACATGGAAAGTTGTTCCCGGTACTCTGGCGGGCGGCGAGTTTGAACCAGATGCTTTTACGGAATGGATAAGTACTACGGAAGCGATAGTTGAAGCCTCGGGGCATTATGATGTCGCTATGATTCAACTTGGGAATGTGCTCGTTAATGCCCCTCCGGGGCCAGATGGATTATGGATTCACCCTGTGATTGCTGAAGCAATGAATTGCAAAGAACGCTCTTGCCTTCGCGATGGATATCATATGGGTATTTATAATTCCAGAGGAGCACACATAGTTGATCCGGAAGCTAAGCCAGAGAGAGCATTGGCAGAGAAGTATCGACAGCGAGAAGAGCAGGTTGATAATGCTGGATACCAACGCTTGGCTACAACCTTAAGGCATGTAGCCAAGCGTTATGATCGAGCTTCTGAACGAATCATTTCACGTAGTGATGCTCCACATTGAGGAGCCGTATAACAAGCCACTTCACTTGCGTATTAAAATCAGAAATCAAATCTCTTTCAAGCTCAGCGAGTGCCGCAAACATAGCCATCTTCACGCATTAATACATAAGCACCATCAAGGCTAATAACAATCGATGTGATTGCTTCGTCTATTTGAGGCGTCTGATATTCCCACTTTTCTTCTTTTGCCTGTGCTATGCTACCAACCCAATCACTGACATCTTGCAAATAAGAGTGTGCTATTTTTCGGTGGTGATTTTCGTTTAAGTCCTCACAAACTGAAGGCGCATTCATATTGGAATATTTATGCGATATTTGTTTCGCAAATTTAGGGGTGGCTCCTCGTATGATTCGTGCATTTTGTTCCAATGGACAATATGTTTTGCCTCCTTTTGACGTTTGATAAACATATCGTTGTATCTTCACGCTACCATAAGGCGATTGATATGGGTGTTGATTCTATATAATGTGCTAATTAATGTAAACCTAAGGTAAGCTCCTTATGTAACCGAGATTATAAGGAATAAGTATGGCTGAAGTTATCACGCGGAAAGGAAGTGAATTAACACTCCAGGTCACCATTAAGCTGACGGGGAGTTTAATGGAAAATACAATACTGGATGGCTGTAATGAATTAGGCTGTT
>NZ_BDMN01000262.1 GCF_002189065.1 Bathymodiolus platifrons methanotrophic gill symbiont | reverse complement strand
TAATAACCCTAAAAGTCAACGTCATTAAATTGCCGTTAACATAATCGAGTCACTGGCAAAAAGTGGCTTTGAGACGCTAGGCTATTTCGGGTATATCATCAGCGATAAGTGCGCGTCTCTAAATAAGACAATGCAACCAAAGTCCGCACGGCGTGGGCTTTGTGAATCTTTTCGCAAGTCACTGGGCATTGAGAATAAAACAATGGCGGAGAGGCAGGGATTCGAACCCTGGGAGGGGATAAACCCTCAACGGTTTTCAAGACCGCCGCTTTCGGCCGCTCAGCCACCTCTCCGTAAAAGCTGGTATAATACGCAATTTTCAGAAAAATGAAAAGCCTTTTATTAAGAAAAAAACAATATAAATTTCTTTGATTACTATTTCAATGCTTTAGAGCTACCCTTCCTTTTAATTCCCTGCATTGCCTGCCTTTGTTTATTGTTTTTTGCCTGAGGTATGCCCCGTTTTATTTGTTACTGAGTTATAAACCTTCATAAATAAAATTGAGGATGCTAAAATTAATGTAATGGCATTTGCATAGATAATAGCCTTATCCTCAAGGTATAGTCCATAAATTAGCCATAGTAATACGCCCAATGTAAAAGTAGCATACATACCTAAAGACAAGGATTCTGTATCCCTTGTTTTAATCGTCATAATGGCTTGTGGCAAAAACGAGCTCGTCGTAAGTGTGGCCGCTACGTAGCCTATAATTTCCGGCGTAATCGTCATCATTTTATATCGTCTTTCCTGCGGCGATGATCCTGATCCTCAACTATCTCATTAATGATTTCATTATCGGGGGTTAGTGCTGGGAATACGTGATTTTTTTCCCAATATAGACCTAACCAGATAAAAGGAAGGGTTATCAGTAAATCGATGGCAAAATGCGCTTCCATTAAGATGGTTAGCCCAGCTGTAACAAATAGTAAGGCCCCAATTAAATAAAAGCGAAAACCTAAGACTATGCCACTTAAAAACATAGTATGCGCCAGTATAATGTGGATAGTGATTGCAGCAGCGAGAGCTTTCATCATCTCTGCATGCCAGGTTAAAAATACGAGTAATATTGCAAAAAAAGCACTACCCCAGAATAGTATCTGATGTTTAATTAAGTTCTGCGTTTCAAATCCAGTGGCTAAGCGCTTGGTTTTTTCGCTCAATATGGAACAAAAAAAGAATACAGGTGACATTAATAGCCAATACAAAACCCCTGCTCTATCAGAGACCTCTATTAATACCTCACCAAAAAAACATAACAATATTAAACTAATGAAAATTATTTCGTTAATATAGATATGGTTTAATGCTGCTGCCATATACCCTTTAGTATTACTGCTTTTCTGTTCATTCATAGAAAGTACCTCTGTTATATAACTTTGGAAAATTGTTGCGTTTTTGTATTAAGGTAACGATCAAAAGTCATACAAATATTACGAATTAATAAGCGCCCTGCTGTTAATACGTATATGCCTTTTTCATCCATTGTCAATAACCCATCAGTTTGCATTGTCTGTAATACGTTTAACTCATGGGAAAAATAGTCTTTAAATTGAATAGCATATTGCTGCTCAATTTGTTCAAATGATAAAGAAAAATGACAGATTAACTGGGTAATCACCCCGCGACGTAGCTTATCATCGTCATTTAAGATAAAGCCTTTAAATATAGGTAACGCGCCTTTACTAATCGCTGCTTCGTAAGAACCTAGATCTTTAACATTTTGTATATAGCTATCAGCCACACGCCCTATCGAAGTAATACCTAAGCCAACCAGGTCACAATCCGAGTGGGTAGAGTAACCTTGAAAGTTTCGGTATAGTTTATTTTCTCGTTGCGCGATTGCCAGTTCGTCATCTGGTTTGGCAAAGTGATCCATACCAATATAAATATAGCCCGCTTCCTGTAGGCGTTGCATAATCATCTGCAGAATATCCAGTTTAACTTCCGCACTGGGCATATCTACTTCATTAATTTGCCTTTGTGTTTTAAATCGAGCAGGAAGGTGCGCGTAGTTAAAAATTGAAAATCGATCAGGTGATACACTGAGAATTTTATCTAGAGTAAGCGAAAATGATGCAACAGTTTGTAGAGGTAATCCGTAAATTAAATCAATACTGGTTGAACGAAAACCTTCTTTTCGTGCTGACTCTAATACGGTAAAGGTCTGCGCTTCTGACTGAATACGATTAACGGCTTGCTGCACGGCTGGATCAAAATCCTGTACACCTAAGCTAATACGATTAAAGCCTAATTCGCGTAGTTGTTTAATAGTTTGATCATCGGTCGCCCGTGGGTCAATTTCTATCGAGTACTCACCACTATCATCATCTTTTTTTAAATTAAAATGCTGACGTGTTGCAGCCATTAGGCGACTCATCTGATCGTAATCTAAAAAGGTAGGTGTTCCCCCACCCCAGTGTAGCTGGTTAACTGTGCGTTTTTTATCAAATAGCTCACCCTGAAGTGCTATTTCCTTAAATAAATTTGCCAGGTAAGGTTCTGCATGTTCTCTGTTTTTTGTAATAATTTTATTACAGGCACAGTAATAGCAAACGGTATCGCAAAAGGGAATATGAAAATACAGTGATAATGGCCCGCCACGCGCATTAGATAATGCTATCTGCTGCTTATAGTCTTGCTCGCTAAAACCGTCATGTAGTTCTAAAGCAGTGGGGTAAGAAGTGTAACGTGGGCCCGATTTATCGTATCGATTTATTAGGTCAAGGTCGAATTTTACAGATTGGTCCATTATATTATTCTGATTAGGATGAGCAAAGCCTACCGAGCCCATCAATTATCGCTTTAATGGGTATGGGATAATTCCCTTTGCCCATCCTACATTGTTATACTTCGCGCGGTCACCGCTACAAAATCCGCATCTGTAATCGCGCGAAGTATTAACAGGATTAATTACAACTCGCGTGTTGCACTAAATTTAATATCAGGCCAACGCTCTTCAGTCAGTTGTAAGTTAACCCGACTAGATGCAAGGTAAACTAGAAATCCCCCTCCATCTTCAGCTAAATTATCGAATGCTTTCTTCTTAAATTCTTCTAGTTTGCTGGCATTATCAGAGTTTACCCAACGCGCCGTATTAATTGAAACATTATCATAAACACATTCCACATTATATTCGCCTTTTAAGCGAAAAGCAGTAACATCAAACTGAAGTATACCGACCGCACCTAAAATTAAATCATTATTTTTCAAAGGCTTAAATAACTGAGTAGCGCCCTCTTCTGTTAATTGCACCAGGCCTTTTTGTAATGCTTTACTGCGTAAAGGATCTTTAAGCACCACACGACGAAAAAGTTCAGGAGCAAAATAAGGGATACCCGAGTATTTCAGCACTTCGCCTTCGGAAAAGGTATCACCCACCTGAATAGTTCCATGATTATGCAGGCCGATAATATCACCTGAATAAGCCTCTTCTATATTTTTTCGACTCGCCGCTTTAAAGGTTATCGCATTACCCACCTGAATTTTCTTACCTATACGCACATGATTAATTTTCATGCCTTTATCAAACTTACCCGAACAGACTCTTAAAAAAGCAATTCTATCCCGATGCGATGGGTCCATATTTGCCTGAACTTTAAACACAAAGCCGGTAAATTTTTCTTCCTTAGCACTCACGAATCGTTGGTCAGCCTCTCGTCCTTTAGGTGCAGGTGCATAATCCACAAAGGCATCCAGCAATTCCAGAATACCAAAATTATTAATTGCTGAACCAAAGAAAACCGGTGTTTGAGTGCCTGCTAAATAGGCCTCTAAATTAAACTCATGACTTGCGCCTTTAACTAATTCAATTTCTTCGCGTAATTCTTCCGCCTGATCACCCACCAAAGCATCTAACTCAGGGTTATCCAGACCTTTGATAGTCTCACCCTGCATGATCTTACCGCCATGCGTCGCACTAAATAAATGTACGGTATCTTCATATAGATGGTACACGCCTTTAAAGCGCTTCCCCATGCCGATTGGCCAGGTTATTGGAGCGCACTCGATATTTAATACCGATTCGACCTCATCCAGCAGCTCAATCGGATCTTTACCTTCCCGATCCAGCTTATTAATAAAGGTTAAAATCGGTGTGGTGCGCAAACGACACACTTCCATTAATTTAATGGTACGATTCTCAACGCCTTTCGCTACGTCAATCACCATTAATGCAGAATCAACAGCAGTTAAAGTACGATAAGTATCTTCGGAGAAATCCTCATGCCCTGGCGTATCCAGCAAATTCATGATGGCATTTTTATGCTCAAACTGCATCACTGACGTGGTTACGGAAATACCTCGTTGCTTTTCCATTTCCATCCAGTCCGAGGTTGCATGTCGGTCTGCTTTACGTCCTTTTACCGACCCGGCTTGCTGTATCGCACCACCAAATAATAATAACTTTTCTGTTAAGGTCGTTTTACCCGCATCGGGATGCGAGATGATAGCAAAGGTTCTTCTCCTATCGATTTCGTTAGTAACATTTACATCTGACATTGTGTCTTTTTCCTGGTTTGTACACGTATGAGTACAATAAATAATGTAATTCAAAGCCCTGAATTTACAAGCCCGTCAGTTGCTAAGCAATGACATCTTTTACCAAAGCAATCTTAAATAAAAAGAACATTATACCTGCTTACCTACATGTGTATAAAGCCTGCCCTAGATTGTTTTATTCAGTTTTGAAATGATTCAAGATAATTGGTGCTGCACTAATGTGAAATAGCTCAGTTACAATCGTTTGCACTTATGCTTGCAATAATTGCCTAGAGGCTTGTAAATAATTTTATATCAACGACCTGCCGCAACCGTGAAATAATTCGTTATCCAGTTTAACAGTGACACTAAAATCAAATATTTCATCGCTGATAATATTCTGACAGGGAGTACCGATAATGGTGATCACTATGCTATGTTCGTCATTGCTGGCTGTATAGATAGTTTTACCAGTGCTTACTTCAGTATTTATGTCTGGATTGGAAAATAAATACTGCTTTATCTGCAGCAAATAATCGGCAAAGATAATATTGTCTCCTTGCACGATTTCTAAAATCCAGCTGGATTGATTACCCAGAGCTCTAAAATCTACACCGTTCAATTTAGCACGCACCCAGATAGCTTTATCTGAATTATTGATACACCCCTCATGCATTATCGAATTAATTTCTAGATTGGCTTTAGTATCTTTAAGCCATAATGTAGCGTCTCTGTTACTAAATTTAGCGCCTGTTAAGGAAAACGCATGGGCTAATTTTATCGTCTGCTCAGGAAAATATAGTCTGGCTACATTGTCCTTTACACCAACTGTAAACCGATAATTATCTGGGCACTCATAGACATAGGCTTGTATTTGAGTTTCATTAACTGTACCGATATGCACATATTGCAAAGCGCCATTGACCTCAGCGCATGAGGTTAATACAGAAGATAAAAACAACCCTATAACAAGGGAATAAACCTTATTCAATTGCACAATATGAACCCTCTATAGTTGATGCCAAAATTGCGGAATTTAGGAAAGCATGTGCTTAACACAGTAAAGTTACATTTTTCGCCGCGCATAGAGTAACGAAATTGAAACAAGAATGATCAAGGTTGCTAATGAGATTTCTAGCATGAGAAAACTGGCTATTTTAAAATAAGCAAAATCAGGATGCACAAACCGGACTAGCCATCCTGCAACCTCATCAGCTATAGCTGACAAATAAACGAGTGCACTCAGCCATATTTTAACCAGCACCGATAAGTTAGTCATAATCATTAAATGAGTCAACGTCAGTACAAGTAAGCCCATAGAAAACACATGATAATGAGAAACTTCTAACATACTCTGATAGCTTTTGGGCTGGGCAAAATCTTGTTCTGAACCTAAGTAGTAATTAACCACTGAAACAGGCGTTAAATCCATCTTATGAAAATACATTAGGCCATTACTAATCCAGAGTAGCAGGATGTAGCCTAAAAACATCAAAATTAATGAGTTGAGTAATAGCTGACGATTTTGTTCACCGGTGACGAAAAAGCGCATTACTGTTTCTCTAACACATTAATTTGATAAACTGCTAACACCTTACGCACACTGTCTATCGCAGATCGACTACTTAAAGTGGCACCAGAAATACCTTGTATTTTAGCTCTAAAACTAATATCTTCCAGAGGTAAATTAAACATCTGCGCATACCAACGTTGCGAAGGCTGATATTCAGGTGGTTCATGAAAAGCTAGAGTCTGCACTTGTGTTAATTGACCTTGCGCATTTAGCACGATTAACAAAGTTTCAGGCTTGGGCGGGGAGTCGCTATTTTTGCGAAAGCTTGTTTTGGGCATCCCAGCCCAAGCAAGCAGCAAAAACTTAACGCGACCACTTATGCCTCCGGCGGCCCCGATGCGTCCTCGTCACCTCGTCCCGACCCAACAAGGGGTCGGAACATAGGCTCCAAATGACTTGACGCCGTGTCGGATGGCCTTTTATTTTGTCTCCACCTTCGCTAACGCTCAGACTCCGACAAAACAACGGCCCTACGGCTATCGCGGACTAAAAATCATCACTTCGCTTAGGCTACGTTTCCCTGATTTTCAGCGTTTGATAAACTGCTAACACCTTACGCACACTGTCTATCGCAGATCGACTACTTAAAGTGGCACCAGAAATACCTTGTATTTTAGCTCTAAAACTAATATCTTCCAGAGGTAAATTAAACATCTGCGCATACCAACGTTGCGAAGGCTGATATTCAGGTGGTTCATGAAAAGCTAGAGTCTGCACTTGTGTTAATTGACCTTGCGCATTTAGCACGATTAACAAAGTTTCAGGCTTGGTACGAACCTTATGTGTTTCTATCGCTGCATAGCCTATAAGTTCACCCGCTTTTTTACCCACATAAAAGGTGAACAAAGCCGAGTCAACTTTAACTCGCGCTAATTGCTGAATTTTCTCGACATCTGAATCGGTAAGAAATAATGACATCATTTCAACTGTTGCTTCAGAGCCAAATGCAAGCTCCATTGCTTCTTGTTTACTGTAGTAAATTTTGGCATAAGCAGGTATTGCCATAGCTAATGACAAGATCAAAAACAATAGCAGATAACAACTTTTTAAAAATTTCATTTTAATACTCAGGGTGGCAAACATAATGCTCTTTAGAAAATCCGCAACCATTATCATGCGAAGTTTACTTGATTGATTAAATAAAGAAGTAAGCTAAATAGGCTGTGAAAGCATTCTATTATTAACCTTCCCCCTCCCTTAACTGAGGAGCGGATTTTATTGAATACTTACACGGCCTATTTTAGCCTACCACCTTGTTTTTTTAACTACGGTATTGCTTTTGTAAGGGGGGCTAAAACCACACTTTACATTTCGTATAAACTATTTCCTGGTTACGTGCGACTCTCAGCCATATTACAATAATACTTGAAACATTAGTATGTTAAAAAACTCGTCATTCCCGAAGTCTACCCACGTCAAGCGTGGGCACAAGCTTTATCGGGAATCTTTGTCTAACCCACGAGATTCCTGCTAAAAACATGCAGGAATGACGCAGTGTAGCTGAGAGTTTGGGTAATCAGGAACTATTTTATGCAAATGCGGGGAGTCGCTATTTTTGCGAAAGCTTGTTTTGGGCAT
>NZ_BDMN01000261.1 GCF_002189065.1 Bathymodiolus platifrons methanotrophic gill symbiont | reverse complement strand
GCAAATCATTCCTATTTGCGTTATTATCGTTAAGATTTACATGCTTACCCTGACTCCATATTGAAAATATAAACTGATAATATGGGATGTTTATTATTTTGGGTGCGCCAGAAAACGCTCACGCTATTCTGGCCTAGTTGCCACACACCGACGAGAAGCACTAAAACCTCCACCTTCCCACGCTACGATTACATTTAATAGAGATCATGTAAAAATTTATCATAACTGAGAATTGTAGCTAACCAAAATCACCATCCGATAAGTAAATTAACTTTATTAGTAAATTTATAAATTATAACTAGCCTAATCATCTGAATTTTTAGATAATGTAAAGCTCATCTAATTAGTGTCTGATATCACTTTTCAAATTCAATGGATATGACCCCCAATACTTTCCCTACCCTGACAGCCTTATCTGTGTTAATCACTCTTGGTTTCAGCTCAGCCAGCTATGCTGAACAAGCGATAAACCCCGAACATGAGCATGAAGCACCGAGTCAACCCCAAAGCACTTCTTCTGAACAACAGAGTGAAACAGCACAGAGCGATGTAGAACATGATCCTTCTGCGGTCACTTTGGAGGCGATGACTATACCCTCTGAACAGCCAACACAAGCCTTTGAATCTATACAATTGATAAAAAAAGACCTGGGTATTGCTACTGATGGCGCTGATGTATTAAAACAGACTCCTGGAATTTCAGTCACTCGTCAGGGAGGGACTGCTAGCGACCCACTACTAAGAGGACTAGGTGGTACTAGACTCAATATTTCTATTGATGGCGTACCTTTTGGCGGGGTATGTAATCACCGTATGGACCCGGCAACAGCTTATGTCAGCCCTGGTTCAATGGATTCACTTACTCTACTTAAAGGCCCTCAGTCTGTAAAAAACGGCAACAATATATCAGGGGCAGTCAACTTTGATCGTGCAGAAATCCGTTACCAGGAAATAGGGGCCCGTGCCTATGGTAGCTATCTATATGGTAGCTTTAACCAGCAAGCCTTATCTGTTGACAGTTCTTTTGGTTTTGAAAAGGGTTATTTTGCTTATACTCACAATAACACCAGCGGAGATGATTATACCGATGGTGATGGTAATGTAGTAAAACAAACATTTTACGATACATCTAATGACAGGCTAGCTCTTGGGTTTACCCCTGATGAAGATACCTTGCTGGAAATCTCAGGCCTAACCAGTAAAGGTCAGATTGGTAATGCCACGATACATATGGATGTTACCAAACTAGACCGTGATAATATCAATGTACATTTCAAAAGGGAAAACATGGTTCCCTGGTTAAATAGTGTTGAACTGCGCTATAACTTCACCACTGTTGACCATGATATGGATAACTATACCCTAAGAGATCTACACCCCTGGGAGGAGTACCTGTTAATGGGGCAATTCTGGGATCAACATTTTGGCAAGGCCGAATTTCTCTCAGAAATTACCCCTGATTTAGAATTAACAACAGGCCTTGAGTATCGGAACGATAGTTATGATGCCAATGCTGCGAGTGGTTTTCTGGAACTCCCACCACCGCCCCCTACAAGTGGCTCTGAACTCCCTAAAAACCATATTTTAAGTTTCGGTAATACCGCCGCCTATGCAGAACTTGGCTATCAAATGACCGATGGCCTACGCTGGATTTCAGGGTTTCGAGTAGATTCTCTGGCAACAACGACCGGTACTATGCATGCAGCCGGTGAAACCAGTACTATTGTACTCTCTGGATCAAATCAATACCGCAGGCAGAATTTATTCGCTGGTTTCCTACGTACCGAATACGCATTTGAAAACGTACCTGTTATGTTATCTGCTGGATATGGTCACGCAGAAAGAGCGGCTGATTACTGGGAGGTCTATAGTATGGATGGCTTTGCTCTAAATGCAGAGAAAAATAATGAACTTGATGCAATGATTTCCTACCAGGGGGATAAATTCTCCACTGAATTATCAGTATTTTACAGCCATATTTCTGATTTTATCCTGGTACACCTTGGAGACAGAGCAAATAATATCGATGCGCAACGCACAGGCGGGGAACTGTTGTTAGCGTACAATCTAACGGATTATTTCAGTATGACAGGGAATTTATCCTATGTGTATGG
>NZ_BDMN01000260.1 GCF_002189065.1 Bathymodiolus platifrons methanotrophic gill symbiont | reverse complement strand
CCAAAAGCACGGACGATATCCATTTGTTTGACATAACCGTTGATATAGAACTGTGCGGTAATCATTTTGAACGAAGCAGCATCATTCTCGTTATGTGTAAAAACGGGTAAAGAACCATAGAAATAGGTCACACTGCCATCTCGCTTTTCAAAAGCTAAATCATGGGTTACTTCTGTCGAACCCTCTGGAAACATAGGAAGTTGTCGCTGAGCCATTAGTTTTTTCCGGCAAGTGTAGTCTCGGTTAGTCTACGAATAATGTAAAAAGGGTATCATTACAAAATCAGAGGGATATGAAAAGAGTTACTTGAATTTCATGGGCAAAAAGTTTGTTATTCGTTGATTTTAATGTAATTTAATACTTAACTGGGGGGATTTATGTAAAGGTAGAGGTCAGGTGCTCTGAGGTTAAATCAACATTTCTGCCTGTAATTGCTTTATTTCATCTCGAACTCTTGCTGCTTCTTCAAATTCCAGGTTTTTAGCATGTTTATACATTTGATCTTCTAATTGGGCTAACTTTTTCTCTTTATCTTTTGCGGACAATCCTTTGTAACTTGCACTTTCTTCAGCCACTTTACGTTTTGAAGTTTGATTGAGCCCTGCCCCGGGTATGGTCAGCTCTAATATATCGGTAACAGATTTAAAAATTGTCGTTGGGGTAATGCCTTGCTCACGATTAAATTCTATCTGTTTCTCTCGACGCCGCTGGGTTTCTTCTATCGCCTGCGCCATGGATTTAGTTACTCTATCGCCATATAAGATCGCTTTTCCGTTAGCATTTCTTGCCGCTCGCCCGATGGTTTGAATTAACGACACGACTGAGCGCAGAAAACCTTCTTTGTCGGCATCCAGGATAGTTACTAACGAGACTTCGGGTATATCTAAGCCCTCACGTAATAAGTTAATTCCGACTAACACATCAAATTCACCCAAACGTAAATCGCGAATAATTTCGACCCGCTCTACGGTATCTACATCGGAATGTAGGTAGCGTACCTTGACGCCATGCTCCATTAGGTACTCGGTCAGATCTTCGGACATTCTTTTGGTTAAGGTGGTCACTAAGACCCGCTCTTTCTTTTCTACACGTAGGTTTATTTCTGATAATAAGTCATCTACCTGTGTGGTCGCCGGCCGGACTTCAATTTCCGGATCTAATAAACCGGTCGGCCTGACTACTTGCTCAACAAATCGCCCGGAGTGTTCCTTTTCATATTTACTCGGTGTTGCTGAAACATAGATTCTTTGTCCTATCTGGCTTTCAAACTCATCAAATCTCATGGGCCGGTTATCTAGAGCAGAGGGTAATCTAAACCCATACTCAACCAGCGTTTCTTTGCGTGAGCGATCACCTTTATACATCGCGCCAATTTGTGGCACTGTAACGTGACTTTCATCAATTATAACTACGGCATCTTTCGGCAGGTAGTCAAACATGGTCGGTGGTGACTCACCATCCTCGCGCCCGGATAAATACCGCGAGTAATTTTCAATACCTGAACAGTAGCCCACTTCGTAAATCATTTCTATATCGAATAAAGTACGTTGTTCCAGCCGTTGCGCTTCGACTAATTTATTAAGCGATCTTAATTGCTCCAGGCGCTCTTTAAGCTCTACTTTAATTTTTTCAACGGCTTCCAGTAGTCTTTCGCGAGGTGCTACATAATGACTTTTGGGGTAGATAGTATAACGCGCGATACGGTGCAGAATTTCACCTGTTAAAGGGTCAAATAAAGATAGACGTTCAATTTCGTCATCAAATAATTCCAGGCGTAATGCAGCTTCATCTGATTCAGCCGGAAATATATCAATAACATCGCCACGAACACGATATGTCCCGCGACGTAATTCAATGTCATTGCGGGTATATTGCATACTCGTCAGGCGGCGCAATAAATCACGCTGCTTTATCATATCCCCACGCACAAGATGCAAGACCATCTTAAAATAGGATTCTGGCTCACCTAACCCATAAATAGCGGATACGGTTGCGACAACAATGGTGTCTTTACGCTCTAATAACGCCTTGGTTGCAGACAGTCGCATCTGCTCAATATGCTCATTGCGCGAGGCATCTTTATCAATAAAGGTAT
This sequence comes from Bathymodiolus platifrons methanotrophic gill symbiont, assembly GCF_002189065.1. Taxonomy (GTDB): domain Bacteria; phylum Pseudomonadota; class Gammaproteobacteria; order Methylococcales; family Methylomonadaceae; genus Methyloprofundus. The sequence goes on along the minus strand of NZ_BDMN01000260.1, from coordinate 4,098 downwards.
CTGAAGCAGGTACATAGGCTTCAGGTTGATAATAATCATAATAAGAAACAAAATACTCAACACTATTTTCTGGGAAGAACTCTTTCATTTCTCCATAGAGTTGTGCCGCCAGCGTTTTATTTGGCGCCATTATCATTGCCGGACGCTGAATCTCATTGATCATATTGGCGATGGTAAAGGTTTTTCCTGAACCAGTTACGCCCAATAGAGTTTGATGCACCTCACCATCGGCTAAGCCTTCAACTAGTTGCTTAATTGCTGTTGGTTGGTCACCTGCTGGTTTAAACGGGCTATGAAGATTAAATAGTTTGCTCACGCGTATTTTATTTTACCAAGGCTATGAATCAATATATCGCTGTGAATATTGCAGGGTATTGCGTCCTATTGCAATTAATTCGGGAGTCGTATTTAACTGAAGTTTCCCAATAATTATTTATGGTAAAATTGAAACTATGCTACAACTATATGAAAAAAATAGTCTTTTCATTCGTTTCAAATGCTATTGCCTAAGGGGAATTAAGTAGGGGTTTGCTATAAACATGGCAAAACCACCTAAAATAAACCTCGATACACCAGCATTGTGTATTTCAGCTACTCAATAATTGGGAAACTTCAGGTATTTAATACTTCAGTGAAAATGTTTTGCAATGCATCATCTAAATATTCGTAACCGCTCACCTCCCCCCTTGAGAAAGGTGGGATTGAGGGGGGATTATCTAATAAAACCTCCCCTAACCCCTCCTTGCTAAGGAGGGGAACTGAACGGTTACAAATACTCATGCACAATTTCATTACGAATTATATGCTCTATTTCCATAATAAAATGATGGAAAATAAATTCTAAGACAAGCCTCGCGCATAAGCAAACTATTAAACCTCTACCGTATCCGCCTTATCCTGATAGCTTTTAATCTGATCAAAATTTAGATAACGATAGCTATCTGCAGCCGTTTCATCAATTTGCTGCGCATAGCTCATATATTCTTCAGCCGTTGGAATCTTACCCAGAATAGAACATACAGCAGCTAACTCAGCAGAACCAAGATACACATTGGCATTATTTCCTAGACGGTTGGGAAAGTTACGAGTTGAAGTAGAAACCACTGTGGCATTATCTGCAACACGCGCCTGATTACCCATACATAATGAACAACCCGGCATTTCCACACGTGCACCTGCTTTACCGAAAGTACTGTAATAGCCTTCTTCAGTTAATTGTGCCTGATCCATTTTAGTCGGTGGAGAAACCCAAAGCTGTGTAGGCAACTGCCCTTCCTGTTTCTCTAGCAACTTACCCGCGGCACGAAAATGACCGATATTGGTCATGCATGAGCCCAAAAAGACTTCATCAATTTTAGTTCCTGCAACATCAGATAGAGTTTTCACATCATCTGGGTCATTCGGGCAAGCCATAATCGGCTCTTTAATTGCATCCATATCAACTTCTAACACAGTATGATACTCAGCATCAGCATCCGGCTCCATTAACTCAGGCTTAACTAGCCAAGCCTGCATTTCTTTAATACGGCGTTCAATGGTTCGAGCATCACCGTAACCTTCAGAGATCATCCATTTAAGCATGGTGACATTAGACCTTATATATTCCCGAATCGGGGCTTCACCTAGGCGAATGGTACAACCAGCAGCTGACCGCTCAGCCGAAGCATCTGATAATTCAAAAGCCTGCTCAACTTTTAGGTCAGGTAAGCCCTCAATTTCCAGAATACGTCCAGAAAAAACATTTTTCTTACCTTTCTTCTCTACGGTTAATAAGCCTTGTTTAATTGCCGCTAAAGGAATTGCATTCACTAAATCACGCAAGGTGATACCTAGTTGCATAGCTCCCTTAAACCGAACCAGAACAGATTCAGGCATATCTAAAGGCATAACTCCCGTTGCTGCCGCAAATGCGACCAATCCAGACCCAGCAGGGAACGAAATACCGATTGGAAAGCGGGTATGCGAGTCACCACCAGTACCGACCGTATCAGGTAATAACATACGATTTAGCCAGGAATGAATAATACCATCGCCAGGACGTAATGCTACCCCCCCTCGGTTCATAATAAAATCAGGTAAACTGTGTTGCATAGCCACGTCTATCGGTTTTGGATAGGCAGCGGTATGACAAAATGACTGCATGACTAAATCTGCTGAGAAACCTAAACAGGCCAGATCTTTTAATTCATCACGAGTCATCGGCCCAGTTGTATCTTGTGAGCCGACTGTTGTCATATGTGGTTCACAATAAGTATTGGGACGCACACCTTCGACACCACAAGCTTTACCAACCGTTTTCTGCGCTAAGGTAAAACCTTTATCACTTTGTTCTGCATCCACTGGACGACGGAATACATCAGATGCTGATAAGTCCAATGCCTTACGTGCCCGATCGGTTAGCCCACGACCAATAATTAAAGGTATACGACCACCTGCACGAACTTCATCAAGAATAATCTTGGTTTTTAAAGCAAACTCACAGACAACTTCCTCACTGTCATGGCGTTTAACCAGACCTTGATAAGGGTAAATATCGATGATATCACCCATAGACATATTTTCTACATCACACTCAAATGGCAAGGCACCGGAATCTTCCATGGTGTTAAAGAAAATAGGTGCAATTTTTCCACCAATACATACGCCACCCGCCCGCTTATTCGGCACATATGGAATATCATCGCCAGTAAACCAGAGTACTGAATTAGTTGCTGATTTACGCGAAGATCCTGTTCCTACAACATCACCGACATAAGCAACCGGAAAGCCCTTCTCTTTTAATTGTTCAATTTGCTGTTCTGCATTGGTAATCCCCTCTCTAGGGATTTTTAGCATCGCTTGAGCATGTAGAGGAATATCAGGACGCGACCATGCATCTGGTGCGGGTGAAAGATCATCTGTATTAGTTTCACCTGTGACTTTGAAAACTGTTACCGTCAGCTTTTCGGGCACTTCTGCTTTACTGGTAAACCATTCGGCATCAGCCCATGATTGTACAATTTGTTGGGCAAAATTATTACCTGCCTGAGCTTTTTCCTGCACATCATGAAAAGCATCAAAGACTAATAGAGTATGGGATAAGGCTTTAACTGCTATCGGTGCAAGTTTTTCAATATCCAGCAAATCAACAAGCGGTGCAATATTATAACCACCGAGCATCGTACCAAGTAATTCCGTGGCCCGTGGTGCATCAATAATGGGTAATGAGTCTTCGCCTTTAGCAATGGCTGCTAAAAAACCTGCTTTAACATAGGCAGCTTCATCAACCCCGGCTGGTACACGATGGGTTAATAAATCCAGGAGAAATGCCTCTTCACCAGCAGGTGGTTGTTTGATAAGTTCAACAACTGCAGCGACTTGTTCGACGTTTAATGGCTGCGGAACAACTCCCTCATTTTCCCGGCTTTCAACATGTTGACGATACTGCACTAAAATTTCAGTTGGACTTAATGTGTCTGTAGACATTTAATAACCTATTCTATATTTATAATTAATCATTACCCTGTGCTTCAAGGTATTTTACTTTCTTATGTACCGACTTCTACTATTTATACTACGCAGAAACTAATCGTCGGTTTCACGTATCAATTTCATCATTTCATTTCCCGACATCTTACCACTAACCTCACCGCCTTCTAATAAACTACTGGCTAAATCGCGTTTATGCGCGTGTAACTCAACAATTTTATCTTCTATGGTATCTTTTGCAACTAACCGGTAAATAGTCACTGGGCATTTTTGCCCCATACGATGCGCTCTATCCGAAGCCTGATCCTCTACTGCAGGATTCCACCAAGGGTCCATATGAATAACATAGTCAGCAGCTGTTAGGTTTAAACCCGACCCACCGGCTTTCAGGCTAATTAAAAACACATCACCCTCCCCTGCCTGAGATGCATTCACTGCTTTTTTACGTTTGGCAACGGGGGTACTGCCATCCAGATATTGATAATGGATGCCTTTTTTATCTAATAATTCTCTGATGATAGATAAATGACCAACAAACTGACTGAAGACCAGAGCTTTATGTCGATTAGAGATGAGTTCATCAACTAACTCTTCGAATGCTTGTAATTTGGCACTGCTTAAAGGGCTATC
>NZ_BDMN01000259.1 GCF_002189065.1 Bathymodiolus platifrons methanotrophic gill symbiont | reverse complement strand
CCTGCTGTATGCTGTTGAAGAATATCTAAAAAGTCTTGATCTATTCCACTGTATTCAGGGGTAGAGGTCTTTTTTTTCGACCGCCTCCAGGTTGTCTGATTCCTGTTATATCCAGTTCTAATTCGGTGAGTTCTTTTTTTCCTTGGCGGATAGTTTTTGGGTCACACTCTAATAAAGCTGAAATATAGTTAACGCCACCATGAGATAATTTTTCACTTTCAATGGCGGCATACCGTCGCTTATTTTTTTCACAAAGTGAGTCATAAAATTTCTTCATCGACTTTTCGATATTTTTTTTATAAGGAAATGACATAAGACAACCACTGAGTAATAAATTAAGATAACCTTAATTTAGGGGAGATATTTCATTATTCAAGCTTGGCTGCTTCAGGAAGTTATTTCGTGCACATTCCTAAGTATAAAGTTTAGATGATTTCGGATAGAATTCCAGTCATAAATAATTATTGTTGGAGAGTTTAGTGAGTATTTTGTCAATTCTTGAGTTTCCTGATCCCCGTTTGCGTACCGTAGCAAAGCCTGTAGCGAATGTAGATAAGGCGATTGAGAGCTTGGTTGATGATATGTTGGAGACTATGTATGAGGCGCATGGCGTGGGTTTGGCGGCAACCCAGGTAGATATACATAAACGTATTATTGTTATAGATACAAGTGAAGATAAAAATAATCCGCTTTGCTTAATTAATCCAGAAATTATTAAGCAAATGGGAGAAGAAGAATCTGATGAAGGGTGTTTGTCGGTGCCGGGTGTTTTTGAACCTGTTACTCGTGCCGAGGAAATTACCGTAACGGCACAGGATCAGCAGGGAAAAACATTTGAACTAGAGGCAGGGGGCTTGCTGGCAGTTTGCATTCAGCATGAAATGGATCATTTGCAGGGTAAGTTATTTGTTGACTATTTGTCATCTTTAAAACGGCAAAGAATTAAAAAGAAAATGACTAAACTTCATAAAAGAGAAAAATAAAGCGATGAAAATTATTTTTGCGGGAACGCCAGACTTTGCAGTGCCAGCATTGCAGATGTTGTTGGGGTCAGAGCATGAGGTCGTAGCGGTATATACGCAACCTGATAGACCTTCTGGAAGAGGAAGAAAGCTACAGCCAGGCCCGGTTAAGCAGTTGGCATTAAGTGCAGATATTCCAGTTTTCCAACCTATTAATTTGAAACAAGAAGAGGATGTTGCACAATTAAATACTTTAGATGCCGATTTAATGGTCGTTGTTGCCTATGGCCTGATTTTAACTCAGGCGGTTCTGGATGTGCCCAGACTGGGCTGTATTAATATACATGGTTCTTTATTGCCTCGTTGGCGTGGGGCGGCTCCCATTAATCGCGCTATTATGGCGGGAGATAAACAAACCGGAGTAACAATTATGCGTGTAGTTAAACAGCTGGATGCAGGGGATATGTTACTTAAAATAGCTTGCGAGATAGGTGACCAGGAAACGGCGAGTGAGTTACATGACCGGATGATGGTGATGGGGGCAGAAGGCTTGCGTAAAACACTGGAGTTAATGCAGGCGAATCAATTGAGCCCTGAGAAACAAGATGAAGCATTGGTTACTTATGCACATAAATTAGATAAAAGTGAATCAGCGTTAGACTGGACACGATCCGCAGGTGAATTGGTGCGTCAGGTCCGGGGCTTGAATGCCTGGCCTGTGGCTCAGACAAAATTACAAGGGAAGGTTATGCGTGTCTGGCAGGTGGAAGTGGTTGATATTAATAGTAATGCCACTCCTGGGCTGATATTAGATGATAATAAGCATATTGATGTGGTAACGGGAGATGGTGTGTTACGTTTGCTAGAAATTCAAATGCCAGGTAAAAAACGTATGCAGGTGGTTGATTTTCTTAATGCACATAATGTCGCTGGATTAGAGTTAGGTTAATAACTATGTTGGCAGGAAATGACTTTTTTTGCCAGACATTACAAAGCATTATCCGTAAAAATAATAGTGGCATGTACTGAGTTTCGCCTTGCGATTCTTTATTTGCGCTATCGTTGAATAAGCTAGGCTACAAAAATAGGAAAATGAATTGAATTCTCGATTAATTGCGGCAAATGTTTTAGTGAAAGTGCTGTCTGGAAAGTCTATGACAGCAGCTCTTGAAACTGCGTGGGAACAAGTGTCTGACGTACAGGAAAAAGCATTTATTCAGGCCTTGTGTTACGGCACGGTACGCCAGTATTACCGGCTTGAGTTTATTTTAAATCAGTTAGTCAATAAGCCGATTAAGAATAAAGACGTACAGATAAAAGCATTGGCATTGCTGGGCCTGTATCAGCTGAAATATATGCGTGTTAAGGATCATGCCGCTGTTTCTGAAACAGTAGCGGTAATGAACAAGAAGCAGTGGGCAAAGTCTTTACTTAATGCACTGTTAAGGCGTTATTTGCGTGAACAGGAACAGCTAGAAGCTTTGGCTGATAAGCATGTTGCTTATGCGCACCCTGACTGGATGATTAAGGCAATTAAAGCTGACTGGGGAAGTGAGGCTAAGCAAATTTTTCTGGAAAATAATCTTGCGCCGCCGATGTCATTACGGGTTAATACTCGTTTTTGTTCGCGTGATACGTATTTGACAATGCTGGCAGAGCAAGAGATTGAGGCAAGTGCTTTAGAGTATTCGGAGCAAGGTGTTATCCTTGTTGAGCCAGTCGCGGTGGAGAAGCTACCTAAGTTTTCTGAGGGCTGGGTGTCAGTGCAAGATGCAGCAGCGCAACTGTCGGCGCAACTTTTAGATGCTCAGGCAGGGCAGCGAGTTCTTGATGTTTGTGCCGCGCCAGGAGGAAAGACCGCACATACTCTGGAATGTCAGCCTGATTTAAAGACTATGCTGGCTTGTGATATTGATGCGCAAAGGCTGTTGAGAGTAAAGGAAAATTTAACGCGATTACATTTGGCTGCTGATTTGTTAACTGCTGATGCAACAAAACCTGAAGAGTGGTGGGATGGGGTTTTATTTGAGCGTATATTGCTGGATGCACCATGTTCTGCATTGGGTGTGGTCCGGCGCCACCCGGATATTAAGTTATTGCGACGTGCAGAAGATATTGCTCAGTTACAGGCAATACAGCAGGATATTTTACGAGCTACCTGGGGGCTATTGGCGCCTGGCGGTATATTGCTTTATGCAACATGTTCAATTTTACAACAAGAGAATGAATGTCAGATTGAGCGCTTTTTACAGCAACATGATGATGCATTGGAATTACCGATAGAAGCAGCTTGGGGGGTTAAGCGACCTTTTGGGCGTCAGGTATTAACTGGCAGCCAATCTATGGATGGGTTTTATTATGCGCGTTTGCAGAAAAAATAAAGCACTGCTGTTGTATTTTCTGACTGCTATTCTTTATGGGATTTGGGGGGTGGAGGTATGCCACGCTAAGGGGAAGTTTGTTAAAATTAAACAGGCGCAGTTAAGTTTGACTGATAATAAAGCCAGGCTAAGTGTTAATCTGGATTTTCAATTGAGCCCTGGCGCGAAAGCGGCTTTACATAGCGGGATTGCATTGTATTGGGATGTATCAATTATGCTTAAGCAGGACCAGTGGCGAGGTTTATGGTGCAAAACTTTAGCGACTCGACATTATCGATATAGTCTGACTTACTATACTTTGCTTAATAATTTTCGCGTGAAAAATGAGCAAAATAAGACTTTTAGACGTTTTTCCAGTCTGCATGAGGCTCTGCTGTATATGCAACATTTTGAGTCTGAGCAGATGGTAATATCAGGCTATAACAAGAATCAATGTGTGATGAGTGTGTTAAGTGTCTCTTTTGATAAAGAGATGTTGCCCGCGCCATTACGACCTGTCGCTTATTTTGATAAGCAATGGGATTTATCAACAAAAGAGAGGCAGTGGTGCGAGTAAAAATTCCATTTAGCCTTTCCATTCTGTTTCTACTGAGCTTTATTGTACTGTCATTACAATTAATGAGCTCGGCACTGCAGGACACCTCGCAACTAGGTGAAATGTACACCTGGCTACTCTTGAGTAATGCTGTAGGAACGGTATGTCTCCTGGTGCTGGTAAGTTACAATATTTTTTCTTTGGCACGAAGGCTGAAAAAACGTGAAGCAGGCTCGCGCTTAACTAGAAATATTGTCTTATTGTTTATTGTTTTATCTTTAGTGCCGGCGGGTACAGTATTTTACTTTTCCATGAAGTTTCTACACCAGAGTATTGATAGCTGGTTTAATGTCGAGATAGATGGTGCGATGGAAGATGCTCTGGAATTAAGTCACGCGTCTTTAGAGCAACGAGTGCGCTGGAACTTAAAACAATCACAGCGATTAACGGAATCTTTACACAACAAGCCTATACAGGAAATCAGTCTGGAGTTAGAGCAGGTGCGTGAAATAGCGGCTGCTAATGAGGTCACCTTACTGTCTAAAAAAGGCAAGATAATAGCTTTTAGCGGCTTGACTCCAAGTGATATTCTACCCAGTTTACCTATCACCTCTTTATTTCTTCATGTGCAGCAAGGTGAGGATTTTGTGGGTCTTGCTTCGGTAAATGGTGGGCTGGTTGTTCAGACTATAGTGGGAATTCAGCCGCGAAAAAATCATTTTTTACAGATTGTCTATCCCGTACCAGAGCGGATTAATGATTTAACCGATTCTGTCGAATTTGCCTATGTCAGGTTTCAGGAAATGATGTATTTACGCCATTCTTTGAAAATCAGTTTTTCTCTGGTGCTGTCTCTGGTTTTGTTGATGAGTTTTTTGGCTGCTGTCTCGGTAGCATTTATCAGCGTGCGTGGGATTATTGCCCCAATTCGTGATTTAGTTCGCGGCACACAAGCCGTTGCTGCCGGATTTTATGAGCAATTATTGCCAGCAAAGCGACAGGATGATTTGGGTTTTCTGGTTGAATCATTTAATGAGATGGTGCGTCAAATATCACGAGCTCAGGATGAAACACGAATAAGTACTCAGGAAATTGAACGTCAAAGGGCTTATTTAGAGAGCCTGTTAACGAGCCTGACAGCAGGTGTTTTAAGTTTTGATTCTAGCTTGAATATCCGTACCGCTAACCAGGCGGCTAATATTATTTTGCATGTTCAGGTCATGCGTTTTTATGGGCAGAACTTAACTCAGTTAGCTCATGGACGTCCTGATTTAATGAACCTGGTTAAGATCGTTCATCCCTTATTAGAAAAGTCCTTTGATATATGGCAGCGGAATATTGTTGTTGATGGGCCTGATGGACGTAAAGAATTATTATGTCAGGGGACACCTTTATTTTCTACCGAGGGGGGGTATATCGGGGCGGTGCTGGTATTTGATGATATAACTGACTTGATCCAGGCGCAAAAAAATGCCGCCTGGTCAGAGGTGGCGCGACGTCTGGCTCATGAAATCAAAAACCCCTTAACACCGATACAATTATCAGCTGAGCGTTTGCAGCACAAACTGTCTTCCAGGCTTACGCAAGAGGATGCGCAAATGCTGAGTCGTTCTACACGAACAATTATTCAGCAAGTAGAAGCCATGAAGCATATGGTAGATGATTTTTCTGAATATGCACGGCCGGTAAGAAATCAAACAGCTGCTCTTGATTTAGTCTCTCTAGTGCAGGAAGTAATTGTTTTATACGGGTCAGATCCTCAGGTAGAATTTGCCTTGCATTTAGGGGCGCAGGTTCCGTTAATTAAAGCTGATGCAGTGAGTATTCGTCAGCTTTTGCACAATATGTTTAAAAATGCACTGGAGGCGATGGATGGTAAAGGGAAAATAAGTGTCAAGTTACAGACGCTTAGAAAAAACAGTAGCACGGTGGTGCAGTTAGCCATTTATGATACTGGGTGTGGTATTGATATAAATCAGGCAAAAAATATCTTTGAACCTTATGTTACCAGTAAGCAGAAAGGTGCCGGCCTGGGTTTGGCAATTGTGAAGAAAGTGATTGAAGAGCATGGTGGAACAATTCGTCTGGATAGTAATTATAAACAGGGAGCGGGTTTTATTATGCAATTTCCGGCAGTATTTGAAGAGACGCAGCAATGAGTGGATATAAAGCAAATATTTTAGTGGTAGACGATGAGCCTGATATTAGGCGATTAGTGCAGGAGATTCTTCAGGATGAAGGGTATACCGTTTATGTGGCTGGAAATGCCGATCAAGCAAGGCAAATGCAACAACGGCATCAGCCTGATTTGATTTTGTTAGATATCTGGATGCCCGATACCGATGGGATTACTTTGTTAAAAGAATGGGGTGAGGATAGCAGTTTTGCTGCGCCAGTTATTATGATGTCAGGGCATGGTACGATTGAAACGGCCGTTGAAGCAACCAAGTTGGGCGCATATGAGTTTCTGGAGAAGCCGCTGTCATTGGCGCGATTGCTGCTAGTTGTTGAGCGTGCAGTTGATGCGCATATGTTACAACGGGAGAATGCCGGGTTAAAGCAGCAACTCTTAGTGATCAGTGACCCTGTCGGGCGCAGTGCCTTTGCTGAGCGTATTAAAGAGCAGTTAAAGCGTTTGGCTCAACATGATACCAAGGTTTTGTTTTCCGGGGAAAGTGGTGCCGGGAAAGAGCTGTATGCTCGTTTCCTGCATGAGCACAGTACGCGTAAAAATGGTCCTTTTGTGGATGTTGCTGTGGGCGGTATTGCATCAGAAAATGCGGCGGTGGAGTTTTTTGGTAAAGAAGTTGATGGCAATGTTTTTCCTGGCTTGCTGGAGCGAGCGCATGGAGGTGTATTGTTTTTAGCTGAAATAGCAGGTATGGATATTCATACGCAGTTAAAGTTGTTGGGTGCTTTAGAGTCTCATTCTTTTCTACGTGTCGGAGGGACTGAGCAAGTGCACGTGGATGTGCGCGTAATCGTTTCTACCCGGGTAATATTGGAAAATGAAGTAAAAGAAGGGCGTTTTCGACAGGATTTGTATTATTTGCTTAATGAGGTCAGGATGGAGGTCTTGCCCCTGCGCGAGCATAGTGAGGATATACCAGCGCTGTTACAGTTTTATATCGATTACTTTGTGCAGCATGAGAAATTAGCCTTCAGAAAGTTTACTATGCCTGCGCAGAACTTTTTAAGGAACTATGTTTGGCCAGGTAATGTCCGGGAGTTAAAAAATCTAGTACAACGGCTAATGATTTTAGGAGCGGGTGATGACATAGAACTTACCGAAGTTAAAAGCGCACTCGGTACAGTATTGGACAGTGTGGCGGTTGAGCAGCAGGATAGTGCGCCGGAATTTTTTAAGTTATCACTTAAAGATGCACGAGAGCAATTTGAAAAAGCGTATCTGGAATATCATTTTGAAAAAAATCAGGGGAATGTTGCCAAATTAGCAACAGCGGTTGGTGTGGAGAGGACTCATTTATATCGTAAGCTGCATGCGTTAAACATAAAAGAATGAATGTAATTCTGGCAATATTCTCTATCCAGAAATTCAATTTATCCTGAGTTTGAGATTTAATCAGCAGCAGGAAGTCACTGCTCTGTTGTTCTCACGCATATTTTTACAAATTGCACCGCCCGAGTTTCTGGAATTATCCATTCGTTCTGTCGGTAGTGGAGTCATTGACAAGAAAAACAGGCAGCTAAAGGTTGATGTCGATAAAGTGGGCAAAATTAATGCGCAATTGCCACTAAAAGCAACGGTACTCGCTAATTTAGGTGAGCCTTTTAAGATAGAGGATGCCGAGGATCAGGAAGTGTACCTTTATTATTTTATGCTGGAAGCGCACGGTATTAAAAAAGGTTACGAAAATCGCACTTTAAGTGCTATTAGGCTGACTTTTGATAAGGTATCGCAAGAAATGATAAAAATGTCTGGTCGCTTCGCAGGGCTGAAAATTTCTATTAATTATCGGAAATATCAACTGTGATTTTTAATCGCTGTCATTCCAGACATTGATGGTAGGCCCCTGTATGCGTGAGAAAGATTGTTGATTTGAACTGCGTGGGCTTTTAATGATTTGCTGTGTGCTGAAGTCTGTGCGAGAGCTTTGGACAGTCGCTAAAAGCAGCAAAAAAATGCATAAGTTGAAGAGTTAAAAGTTTATTTGTTTACCATTTCCAGAATTTTTAGGATAATAAAGGGTTAAAGTGATTTTAGATGCTGTGTTGGGTGTATTTAATAACGATATTAAATAATGTCTTCGTCAGCCTTTTTGTGAGATCTAGTACTAATTATGTTTGATAATTTAACCGACAGTTTAGGTAAAACCCTAAAAAATCTTCGTGGACAGGGTCGCCTGACAGAAGAGAATATCAAGGATGCAATGCGTGAAGTACGTATGGCATTGCTAGAGGCGGATGTTGCGCTTCCCGTTGTCACCGCGTTTATCGATAAGGTAAAAGAGCGTGCGTTAGGGCAGGAGGTGCAGTCGAGTTTATCTCCTGGGCAGGCACTAATCAAGGTCGTTCAGGCTGAGCTTGTCAGTGTGATGGGGGAGGCAAATGAGGCGCTGGATTTAAAAGCTAATCCTCCGGCTGTTATATTGATGGCTGGTTTGCAAGGTGCTGGTAAGACGACAACTGTCGCTAAATTAGGTCGCTGGTTGCAAGAAACCCAAAAGAAGTCTGTTGGGGTGGTGAGTGCGGATATTTATCGTCCGGCAGCGATTAAGCAGTTGCAGACGTTAGCTGATGATCTGTCACTGACTTTTTTTGATACAGATGTCACAAAAAGTGCAGCCGAAATTGCGACCAATGCCATTGAACAGGCAAAAAAGAAGTTTCTAGATGTTGTTATTGTTGATACTGCGGGTCGACTGCATATCGATGATGAGATGATGGGTGAGATTAAAGAGTTGCACGCAGCGATTAATCCAGTGGAGACTTTGTTTGTCGTCGATAGCATGACTGGGCAGGATGCTGCGAATACTGCTAAGGCGTTTGATGAGGCATTGCCATTAACCGGTGTGATTTTAACCAAGACCGACGGTGATGCGCGAGGTGGTGCTGCTTTATCTATCCGGCATATTACGGGTAAGCCGATTAAATTTGTCGGGGTTGGTGAGAAAACAGATGCTCTGGAGCCTTTTCATCCTGACCGGGTTGCTTCAAGAATTCTGGGTATGGGAGATATGCTCAGTCTGATTGAAGATATTGAGCAGAAGGTTGACAAGAAAAAAGCTGATAAGCTGGCTAGAAAACTACAAAAAGGCAAGGGATTTGACCTGGCTGATTTTGTTGAACAATTAGAGCAAATGCAAAATATGGGTGGTGTTGGGGCAATGATGGATAAGCTGCCTGGTATTAATGAAGTGCCTCAGGAAATGAGGGATAAAGTAAATGATAAGGAATTGTCACGACAAATTGCTGTGATTCGTTCTATGACTAAGCGGGAGAAGCGTCATCCTGACTTGATTAAAGGCAATCGTAAAAAACGTATTGCTGCCGGTTGTGGGCAAGAGTTGCAAGATGTTAATCGTCTATTGAAACAATTCAAGATGATGCAGAAAATGATGAAGCGTTTCAAAAAAGGCAATATGGCAAATATGATGCGTGGAATTAAAGGTAATATGCGCGGAATGCGTATGTAGTTTTCGTCTGCTACTATGTTTTTTAGAATTTTGCTTCACATAAAGATTAAAACGCGTAGAATAGTCGGATTAAATTTGGTTAAATGTAATTTTTGAGGAAGTTAGATGGTAGTTATTCGTCTTGCAAGAGGTGGGCAAAAAAATCGTCCTTTTTATCATGTTGTTGTGACTGATAGCAGAAACAGCCGTGATGGACGTTATATTGAGCGTTTAGGTTTTTTTAATCCTTTAGCTAAAGGATCAGAAGAAAGATTAAGACTTGATGAAGAGCGTATATCGCATTGGCAGTCAAAAGGTGCGCAACCTTCTGAGCGAGTTGCTAAATTAATTAAAGACGCTAAAAAACAAGCAGCTGCAGCATAAGATTGGCTGAAGAACTAGTTAGTGTTGGTAAAGTTTCGGGTATTTTTGGTGTCAGAGGCTGGATAAAAGTATATTCATATACTGAAATACGTGAAAATATACTCACTTACTCACCCTGGATATTAAGGAAAGGCAAGGAAAGCAAGAGCGTTCGAGTAATCGATGGTCGGCGACATGGTAAAACAGTCGTAGCTTGTCTGGAAGGTCTTAATGACAGAGATGAAGCGGCCGAGCTGAATGGCTGGGAGATCTTGATTAATGCTGATCAATTGCCTAAAGCAAGGCAAGGTGAGTACTACTGGACTGACCTTGTTGGTTTGCGTGTTATGACAGTTGATGGAATAGACTTTGGAACTGTTGAGCAGATGCTGGAAACAGGTGCTAATGACGTTGTAGTTGTCTCGGGTGAAAGGGAACGTTTAATTCCTTTTTTGCAAGGCCAGACGATAATTAATATAGATCTGCTTGCAGGTGAAATGCTAGTAGACTGGGATGCTGATTTTTAATGCGTTTTGATGTAGTCACAATTTTTCCGGATATGGTGCTTGATGGTGCGATGAACGGAGTGACGGGGCGAGCGATAACGCAGGGAATAGTTGGTTTGTCGGTCTGGAATCCTAGAGATTATACGGCGGACAAGCATAAAACTGTTGATGATCGACCTTATGGTGGTGGTCCGGGGATGGTCATGAAATACCAGCCCTTAAAGGATGCTATTGATAGTGCGAAGCATTCAACTGATGCCGAACGAGTTAAAGTCGTTTATTTAAGTCCTCAGGGAAAACCTCTGACGCAGAAAATTCTAAATGAAAGTATTGATTTAGATCAATTGATTTTAGTTGCGGGGCGGTATGAGGGAATTGATGAGCGTTTTATTGAGGATGAGTGTCAGGAAGAATGGTCACTGGGTGATTTTGTCATTAGTGGTGGCGAGTTAGCTGCGCTGGTTGTTATTGATGCGGTTTCCAGGTTGTTGCCGGGAGTTCTGGGAGATGATGAGTCTGCCAGGCAGGACTCGCATATGCAGGGGATCCTGGATTTTCCTCATTATACAAGACCTGAAATCATTGCCGATAAGCGAGTTCCTAGTGTTTTGTTGAGTGGTAATCATAAAGGGATTGAGCGCTGGCGGTTGCAGCAAGCATTAGGGCGAACCTGGCAGAAAAGACCAGATTTGTTGTTGGATAAGGAATTAACAACGGAAGAGCAGGCGTTGTTAGAAGAATTTAAAATCGAATTAAAGAATAAATAAGGTGCAGTAATGAGTAATATTATTAGTCAATTAGAATCAGAACAGCTGAAAAAAGATTTACCTGTGTTTAATCCTGGTGATACGGTTGTTGTTCAGGTAAAGGTAAAAGAAGGAACTCGCGAGAGATTGCAGGCATTTGAAGGTGTTGTGATTGCAAAGCGTAACCGTGGTTTAAATTCAGCCTTTACTGTTAGAAAAATTTCTCACGGCATAGGTGTAGAGCGTGTTTTTCAGACGCATAGCCCTATTGTTGGGGATATACAAGTGAAACGTCGTGGTGCCGTGCGTAGAGCTAAGTTATATTATTTACGTGAGTTGTCTGGAAGAGCAGCGCGTATTAAAGAGAAGCTATAAATAAGCATTGCTTTATTTAAGTAGAGAAAAAGCGTCTTTGGGCGCTTTTTTTATGCTTGTTAAATGGTGTAGGTTATGTAATTAGAGGGGTAGAATCAGCGCTTAGGTGCCTGGAAGAAAATAATCATCCATCCTTACTGCTCTACTTGCTTAAAAATATAATATTAGCTTACTTAGCGAGCAGCAATTCCGGGTGATTTTTATAAATCTTTAGATGTATCTACACCGGTTTCTGTAATTAGTGCACGACGAAGCTTTTCTGCTTCAGCAGCTCGCTCAATGATGTTAGGGGTTAGGCAGACTTTGCCTTCAAGCGTTTTATGCCACCTGTTGTGCGTTCACTGACGACGTCGACAATAACTTTCCAGTTGATTTTCTTTTTATCGGCAGCAAAAGCAAAAACCAGTGCCAGGTCACCCAGGTTATTAATTAGGCGTGGAATCCCGCCAGAATAATAGTAGAGGGCGGCACAGGCAGGCGGGTGGAAAATGATATCTTTACTTCCAGCAACTTTTAAGCGGTAATGGATGTACTGCTCAGTTTCCTTGTAGTTTAAAGGCTGCAGGTGATATTCAATTGAAATACGTTGAGAAAACTGGACGAGTTCAGGGCGATTTAATTTTTCAACTAATTCGGGCTGACCAACCAGTACCAATTGGAGCATAATGTCCTGGCTAACATTAATATTGGAGAGTAAGCGTAGTTCTTCCAGTGTCTGTATATCCATATTTTGTGCTTCATCAACAATTAGGACGACACGTTTGTCAGTTTCGTTTTTTTGGGTGATAAAGTCAACAAAGGCTTGATATCTTTCAGCTTTGTTGGTGGCCGAGGATTCAATTTTAAAGGCTGCCAGAACCCAGGTTAATAAATCACCAAAGGCACTGTGAGTATTCGTGATTAAACCAACTTCGCAATCTGAACTTAATTTGTTAAGCAGGCTGCGGACCAGTGTTGTTTTTCCTGAGCCAATTTCACCAGTAATTACTGTGAAGCCCGTCTGGCTTACAAGTCCATATTGTAATGTAGTTAAAGCTTTTTTATGTTTTGGGCTTAAAAAGAGAAAGCTTGGGTCAGGAATTAATGAAAAAGGCTTTTTTGTGAGACCGAAAAACTTAGTATACATATTGTAATAATGCTGGGTATTGTCCATTTAAATGTCAATTCTGAGCGCATTATACCGTAAATATATTTTGCTAGAGCGATTATGATAGTTAGCATCTAGTCTCAGTGGACAAGGCTATACTCAATATGCTATGAGAGCTATGATAAGTGCGCAAG
>NZ_BDMN01000258.1 GCF_002189065.1 Bathymodiolus platifrons methanotrophic gill symbiont | reverse complement strand
AATTAATTTAACTAAAATGGGGCATCAATGTAGATCGGACTTTAGTCCGCTCTTGTGCCTATTAACATTACCAAGATATTTTCTAAAAAGGTTAAATCAATTTTGCCGAGATACTTAGAAATATTTTTTCCTCAGAAACGGTGGGGTTTAATTTTAAGTGAGTGAACGAAGTATAACAATTTTCAATACTATTGAAGGATAGAGAAGTATTAATGAGTGGATTTGTGATCGGTCAACGCTGGATGAGTGCTTCAGAGCCTGAGTTGGGATTAGGGATGGTGTCGGGTGTAGCGACTAATCGTGTGACGGTATTATATCTAGCTTGTGAGGAGCAGAGAGTCTATGCACAAGATAATGCACCTTTGACACGGGTACGATTTTCAGTGGATGAGGAAATTGAAACTGAAAATGGAGAGCAAGGAGTTGTAAAAAAGCTTGATGAGTACGAGGGGCTTATTCATTATCAACTGCTTAACCAGCAAGGTGAGGTGTTGTTGGTTGATGAAATGTCTTTAAGTCACCACATTCAGTTTAATAAGCCCCAGGATAAGCTATTTATCGGCCAGGCAGAAATAGGGCGCTGGTTTACTTTGCGTTATCAAACCTGGCAACACTTGCATCGCTTGCATAAAAGTGAGGTAAAAGGTTTGCTCGGTGCGCGTACATCATTAATTCCTCATCAATTATATATAGCTCATGAAGTAGCGCAGCGAGATAAAGTGCGTGTGATGCTAGCAGATGAAGTGGGATTGGGTAAAACGATAGAGGCAGGATTGATTCTGCAGCATAGATTGCAAATGGGCCTGGCAGAGCGAGTTATGGTGATAGTTCCTGAGAGCTTATTACATCAATGGCTGGTTGAAATGCTACGGCGTTTTAATTTGAAGTTCAGTCTTTTTGATGAGTCTCGTTGTCAGGCTATTGAGGAAGAGAATCCTTTTCTGAATGAGCAGTTAGTATTATGTAGCCTGGATTTTTTTGAACAAAACCCGCATAGGAAGGAGCAGGCTATCCAGGCTGACTGGGATATAGTGGTAGTGGATGAAGCGCACCACTTACAGTGGTCTGAGCGAGCGCCAGGAGAGGCATATTTATTTGTTGAGCAATTAGCTGTGAATTCGGCTGGTTTGGTTTTATTGACGGCTACGCCTGAGCAGTTAGGTAAAGAAACGCATTTTGCCCAATTAAGATTACTAGATGCTGATCGTTTCTATAGTCTTGAGCTGTTTTTAATTGAACAGAGGGAATTTGAGCCTATTGCCCGGATAGCAGAAAAAATAGTTAACCTGCTTATTTTAAATGCAACGGATAAAAGGTTATTAGCTAGTTTAGTCGATCAAAGATTATGCGTTGATTTTTTAAATAATGTTGAGGATATCGCGTTAAGGCAGGAAGTGATTGATCAGTTAATTGATCGGCATGGGACAGGGCGCATATTATTTAGAAATTCGCGGCAGGTGGTGCAGGGGTTTCCGCAACGGGAATTGTATACTTACCCTTTACAAAATAATTTAGAAAACGAAGAGGGGGTTTATCTGCAGTGGCTAGTGGCGCAATTAAAGATACTGGATACAGTTCAGGTTTTATTGATTTGCAAGCATGCAGAAACAGTTGTCAGATTGCAAAAACAATTACGTGATAAATATGCGTTTAAAGTCGCTGCTTTTCATGAAGGAATGAGTATTGTTGAGCGTGATAGGGCAGCGGCTTATTTTTCTGATCAAGAGGCTCAGGTTCGGGTTTTGCTTTGTTCGGAAATTGGCAGTGAAGGACGTAATTTTCAATTCGTACATCATTTAATCTTACTGGATTTGCCTGAAAATCCTGATTTATTACAGCAAAGAATTGGACGGCTTGACCGGATAGGGCAAAAGCATATTATTAAGATTCATGTACCTTATATTGAGGGCAGTAAACAGCATAGTCTTTGCCGCTGGTATGGCGAAGGTTTGCAGCTATTTCAGCAGAATAGCAATGCAGCAAGTGAAGTATATCATTTGCAAAAGCAGGCGCTTGAAGAGGTTTTTCTCAATGAGCAGCAGCAAGGTTTAGATGGGCTGGTAAGTTCTGGTCAGATGTTTATGCAAGAGATAGAGAGGCAAATGCACCAGGCACGAGATGTGTTGCTGGAGCTTAATTCTTGTCGAATGGATGTTGCCGGGAAGCTTATTTCCTCTATTGAAAGTATTTCGCAGCCTCAGGTTCTATGGCAGTATATGGAAGATATCTTTGAGTGTTTTGGCGTAGATTCCGAGTACCATTCTGAAGATTGTGCTATTTTGCATGAAGGGCAGTTGCAGAGAGTTGGCAGGTTTCCCGGCGTGCCGGAAGATGGGGTAACCGTGACAGTTAATAGGGAGCTTGCTCTGGCAAGGGAGGATATGCAGTATTTGACCTGGGAGCATCCAATGCTGGTGTCGGCGATGGATTTAATGTTGTCAGGGAATGTTGGTAATGCTGCGTTAAGTGTGGTTAGGCATAAGAAGTTAACTGCTGGGCAGTATTTTCTGGAATGTCTTTTTTTGGTGGAATGCAGCGCGCCAGAGTCTTTACAATTAAGTCGTTTTTTACCAGCCACGCCAATTCGAATCTTTATCGACCAAAAGCAGCAAGATTTAACAGCGCAATTTCAGCATAATGAGCTGATAGAGGTAGCTGAAAAAATAGAAACTGAACAAATTAGTGTTTTTATCAGTAATGAGCATAAAAATATTAATGCCATGATTGCCAGTGCCGAACAAAAAGCTGAAACAAATATGCAAGATATTATTAGCCAGGCGCAAACGGAGATGCTTAAAGTCCTAGCTAGAGAAATAAAGCGTTTAGATGCATTGAGTCAGGTAAATCGGGCGATAAAACCGGAAGAAATAAGTGATTTAAAAGATAAGGCATTAATCTCTCATGGGTATATTAAGGATGCTAAATTGCGCTTGGATGCAGTTCGATTTATTATAAGCAGTTAGGTATAAAAGTTTGGTCGTTCAGTAGCTATGATTGCTTGTTGTTTTATATGCTGAGTGCCAGGAAATTAAAATAATAATCAAGGTATAGAGGAATAACATGGGCTTATTTGGTTCGATTACGGGTAAATCAAAAGTAAAGGCAGCGAATAAAATAGTACAGACTGCGAGAGCAAAGGATGATGTTGCGCAAGCAGAGCAATTATTTGCCCAGGCAATGGCTATTTATGAAGCTATTCCATCTGATAATGCCGCTTTTAAGGATGCGCTTTATAACTGGGGGATGGCATTGTTATATTCTGCACGATTAAAGCAAGGTGCTGAAGCGAAAGAACTTTACCAGGAAGCGGGTAAGAAGTTTTCTTATTGTCTGGTGGCAAAAGCAGATTATCTAGGGGCGGCTCTGGACTGGGGGGTTGCTTTAATGGAACTGGCGCCGTTGCAGAATGCCGCAGATAAAGAAGAAACTTATACCTTGGCAAAGGAGAAGTTCTCTATTGCAGATGGTATTCAGGAAGGGGTTGCTAGTTATAATTTTGCCTGTTTATATGCGGTGCATAGTGACTTTAATGCCTGTAAAGAGGCTTTACAGCTTGCTTTGGAATATAAAAACCTGCCTGATGAAGAAGACATTCTAAATGATGCAGATATGAAGATTGCTAAAACAAAGCCCTGGTTTAATGAGTTTATTGCTTCAATAAATGCACCTGAGGTTGAGGTTGAGGTTGAGGAAGAGGCAGAGCAAGATAAAAAAACCGAGGAAAGCTCTAAAGATGCTGAATATAGCAAAGTTAAAGTAGTTACTGATGGATATAAGGTTGAGTACGATAAAAAAGAGAAATAGGTTTATTGTATTTCACTCGGAGTGCTTAAGGTCGGCTAATATTGCTGCTGTAGTGCTGTCAATATTAAGTAAAAAATAAGAGCAGCTATAGTTGTGACCGGTCTGAGCATGGCTTGCTGGGGAATTGCTTTTTTATAGGCTGATATTTACCATGCGAAGTGTAATTCTTTACTAAAATGCTTGGTATTTATCGGCTTAATAATTTATACTCAATGCAAATCAATAATAGCTATCAAGTGTGGTTGTTATAGATGAAATGTTAATTATACTATTTAGGAGAATGACTAATGGCTTATGAATTACCCGCTCTACCTTATGCAAAAGATGCATTAGAGCCGCATATTTCTGAAGAAACTTTAGAGTTTCATTATGGCAAGCATCATCAGACTTATGTAACAAATTTAAATAATTTAGTGCCTGGGTCTGAGTTTGAAGGTGCATCGGTGGAAAATTTAATGATGCGTGCTTCTGGTGGTATTTTTAATAATGCTGCACAAGTCTGGAATCATACGTTCTACTGGCATAGTTTGTCGCCAAATGGCGGCGGAGAGCCAACGGGTGCTTTAGCTGACGGGATTAACGCAGCTTTTGGCTCATTTGCTGAATTTAAAGAAGCATTTACAAAATGTGCCGTAACAACTTTTGGTTCTGGCTGGGCATGGCTAGTGAAAAATGCTGATGGTAGTCTGGCGCTGGTTAGCACAAGTAATGCGGCTTGCCCATTAACTGAAGGGCAAACACCATTATTAACATGTGATGTCTGGGAGCATGCGTATTACATTGATTATCGTAATGCACGTCCGAAATACCTGGAAGCCTATTGGGCATTGGTAAATTGGGAATTTGCAGCGGAGAATTATGCAGGGTAAATGCTAGTATATTTCGCGCGGCTACCGCGCGAAATATAGCGACCTACGTGTATTCAATAAACTGAAGTTTCCCAATTATTGAGTAGCTGAAATACACAATGCTGGTGTATCGAGGTTTATTTTAGGTGGTTTTGCCATGTTTATAGCAAACCCCTACTTAATTCCCCTTAGGCAATAGCATTTGAAACGAATGAAAAGACTATTTTTTTCATATAGTTGTAGCATAGTTTCAATTTTACCATAAATAATTATTGGGAAACTTCAGTTCAATAAATAAAAAAGCCTGGGTTTGCAAAAACTCAGGCTTTTTTTTTGGATCTATTTTACCACTCGTAGGTGTGGTCGTGCGGGAGGTGGTGAGTTTTCAGGGGGTGGGGTGTCTTCCTCTTCCTGATTAAAAACCATGCCTTTGCCGTTTTCTTTGGCGTAGATGGCCATAACGGCAGGTACTGGCGCTATAATATGTAAAGATTGCCCATTAAAGCGTGCGTTAAACTCAATTGTGGTATTTTCAAGTGACAGC
This sequence comes from Bathymodiolus platifrons methanotrophic gill symbiont, assembly GCF_002189065.1. Classification (GTDB taxonomy): domain Bacteria; phylum Pseudomonadota; class Gammaproteobacteria; order Methylococcales; family Methylomonadaceae; genus Methyloprofundus. The sequence goes on along the minus strand of NZ_BDMN01000258.1, from coordinate 1,124 downwards.
CCCTGAATTGCTTCGGGGCGCATATTGAGTACAATTTTGCTATCTTCAATGTAGTCTTTTGGTAGTACTGCGTGTGGATGTGTTGCGTCGACCAGTAGATGAGGTGTTAAATTATTATCAATAATCCATTCGTATATGGATCGTATAAGATAAGGCTTTAAGGATGTCATTTCTTGCCAGGCGGTTTAGCCATTTCTTGTTCTTCTTCGCTTAAGCTAGCAATAAAAGTCTCGCGTTTAAAAATGCGTTGAGCATAGGCATCAACAACACTTGCGCTTTCAGATAAATCGATTCCGATATCGGGTAAACGCCAAAGTAAAGGGGCGAGTGAACAATCAATTAAAGAAAAATCATCGCTCATGAAATACTCATGTGCTGCAAATAAAGGTGCGGCAGCGATTAGGCTTTCTTTAAGCATTTTTTTTGCACGAGCAGATTTTTTCTCACCTGAATTGAGGATTTCATCGAGTAAATGATACCAATCTTGATCTATGCGCTTGATAATCATGCGCGCATTAGCTCGGGAGACAGGGTCCATTTGATGAAGAGGCGGGTGAGGAAAGCGTTCGTCCAGGTACTCCATTATGATGCGTGAATCATATAAGACCAGTTCACGTTCTACTAAAGTAGGTGAAGAGCCATTAGGATTAAGCTCTAATAAGCTTTCTGGTGGATCGCTAGGATCAAAATATTCAATTTCTGCAGAAACACCTTTTTCGTGAATAGCGAGCCTTGTACAGTGACTCATTGCGCAAGTAGGTGAGGAAAACAATGTCATGACTGAACGACGAGTATTAACAGTAACCACGAATCATAACTCCAAATTAGTTAAAGATTAGACAAATGGAGGTATTGTAGCATACCCAATAATAACTATGTGGAGCATGTTTGTTATTTGCTGTCAATTTTTGACTTTTAAAAAACTGAAGGTGTCTCTAAACGTAGGCCGGATTAGATTTTTTTGCGCAGCAAAAAAACGTTATCCGGCAAGTGGTGAGGTCTATATCGGGCGATGTGTCAATGCAAGATAAGGGGTGTCAGAAACGTTTAAGTGGGTATTGTTTGTATTTTTTTGGGGGGGGCAATGGCATTCGCTTAAATAACAAAGTAACTAAAGATATTTA
>NZ_BDMN01000257.1 GCF_002189065.1 Bathymodiolus platifrons methanotrophic gill symbiont | reverse complement strand
CAGCATTGTGTATTTCAGCTACTCAATAATTGGGAAACTTCAGTTGGTTAGTACACTACCAGAGATTAGAGATTTAACTATAAGCCATCGCTTAGCATTTTTAGATTTGGATACGGAAGCAAATTTACCAACTAATTACGCAATCTTAAAACTATATTTTTCAGCAATAATTAGCGTATTAATGGTTTTTTGGTATAAGGGGCGTGCTCCAGTGTTTTGGGAAATTGCGGCAATTGCATTGTTTATTACTGGGCTAGATGAAAGTGCGCAATTACATGAGGTGTTAACGGCTGGTCTTGCAACAAAGCTATTTGGTACTGAATACTTGTCTGGCAATCAGTATATGGTGTTGCCCTATGCATTGATTTTGGGAGCCTTTTACTTGTCTTCATTAACGTTATTTCCAAAAAAATCGTGGATAGTGTTCATCTGCTTTGTCGTGTCTGGCATATTTTTAATTTTATCTCAAGCAGTTGAATTGGCATTTAAACCTGCTTTAGACGTAATGTTTAATACATTTAACATGTTATCTATTGTGTTAGCGAGGTTTGACGAAGATGCTTTAATGTTTGCGTGGGAAGAAGGGTTAGAAATGATTGGAATGTCATTACTCTGTGGTGGGTTGATTATAGGTGTTTATACGGTACAAAAGAGTGAAGAATTAGATACTACTTAATTATTATTCCGTGTCTTTTATCCTGGATTTTTCTCACTAGAATCATACTCTTTCCTGCAGTGAATCTGTCACTTTCATCTTGATAACGTAACGTTTTTTTAAGTTTCAATAAGTCAGCTTAAGAAATTCCACTTCAACTCTGCTCATGCAATTGAATATTAATAATCCTAAGTGCGGCCAAGATAGCAGCAAAAACCTGATTAGAATGCACGCCGCGGGTTTTACGGTTGTTGTTATCACAATCCCAGGTAATCACACATTCCGTTAAAGCACTGGTATGTCCGCCTTTAGGGATTCTTACTTCATAGTCTACCAAGGCAGGCAGCGAATAATCATGCAGCTTCATCACCTTGTTAATGGCATCAATAAAAGCATCAAAACCACCATTTCCACAGCCCGAAGCGATATGATGATTGCCTTTAACATCAACACGGAGACTCACGGTAGATTCTAAGTCAAAGCCGCTAGTAATAGTGCAATTCAGCAGTTTGATATGTTGGTAATTCTTACTTTCCAGTACGTCGGCGATGATAAACGGTAAGTCATCGGTAGTAATGGTTTGTTTGGAATCACCCAGCTTAACGATTCTGGCCAGGACTTTTTTCTGGTTTTCCTCGGAAAGATCCAGTTCAAGTAATTCCAGATTCTTTTTTAGTGAGGCTTTGCCACTCATTTTTCCTAGTGCGTAGCTATGAATGCGAGAAAAACGTTCAGGCACTAATTTACTTTTATACAAGCCGCCTTTTTGATCTCCATCGGCATGAATTCCCGCTGTCTGGGTGAATACATCGGTACCTATAATCGGGGTGTTGGCGGAAACTCGTTTACCTGAGAAGTTCTCGACTATATTGCTGGTACGTACCAGGTGACTTTCATCAATGGATAATTCCATATTCATTTTGTCACGTAATACCACGCTAACTTGAGCCAGTGAGGCGTTGCCTGCTCTTTCTCCCAGGCAATTGACCGTGCAGTGAATGGAATTAATTCCGGCACGTACTGCCGCCATCACGTTGGCTGTGGCCAGACCATAATCATTATGTGGGTGAAAATCAAAGTGCAGTTCTGGGTAACGATTGCTCATATCACTTAAGCTATCGAAGACTTCTTCTGGTGACATCACGCCTAAAGTGTCAGGGAGCATAAAATGGTTGATACCTGTGCGCTGCAGGCTATCCATTAAGGCAAATACATACTCCCGGTTGTCTCGGTAACCGTTAGACCAGTCTTCTAAGTACACATTGACTGTTAAGCCTTTGCCTAAGGCATAATCCACGGTTTTAAGAATATCATCGGTATGCTGTTGCAGGGTTTTCCCTAGCTGATCCCTACAATGCTTTTCACTGCCTTTGGTTAACAGGTTGATAACACTACCACCGGATTCCAGTATCCAGTCTACACTTAAAGTATGGTCTACAAAACCCAATACTTCGATGCGCCCATCAAATCCTTCATCACGCGCCCAGTCATTAATTCGTTTAACACCCTGTTGTTCACCTTCAGACACGCGCGCAGAGGCAACCTCAATTCGATCAACGCCTAGAGATTGCAAAAGCGCTTTAGCAATATTTAGCTTTTCATCAGGAGAATAAGAAACCCCTTGCGTTTGCTCGCCATCACGTAGGGTTGTATCCATTAACTGGATGTGTCGAGGTTGTGTGGACATTTGCGTGCCTTGGAAAATAAAAGGGAGGTGAAGATCGGCGTGGGCTGGGTTAGAATTTTTTTTGTGAAACAAAAAAACGTAACCCAGCAAATTATTATTATCGTAAATGCCGGATTACGTTATCTGCGCTTTGCTTGATAAGCTAACCCAGCCTACAGCATAAAATATTTGCTATTAAACCCAAAGCCAGGGGTAGGTCTGCTTATGCTTTGCCTCATACTGATCAATAAGATCAATATGTTGTAATGTTAAACCAATATCATCCAGCCCTTTAAGCATATTATTTTTACGTACTGGATCCACTTCAAATTTAAAGCCATTGCCAGCCGGAGTGGTTAATGTCTGGTTTTCCAGATCAACAATAAATTTAACCCCTTCATTCGCTGCAATTTCGTCCATTAAGCTGGCTAATTGTTCCTTAGTAGCAATAATAGGCAATATGCTATTTTTAAAGCAGTTATTGTAAAAAATGTCTGCATAACTGGTCGAGATGATGGTGTTAAATCCATAATCAGCAATTGCCCAGGGCGCGTGTTCGCGGGATGATCCACAACCAAAGTTATCACCCGCAACCAGTATGTGCGCGTCTTTAAAGGCTGGTTTATTAAGTTCAAACTCAGCATTATCACTGCCGTCGTCATTAAAGCGCCAGTCGTGAAACAGGTGCTTTCCAAAGCCAGTGCGCTCAACTTTTTTTAGAAATTGCTTAGGGATGATCTGGTCGGTATCGACATTGCTACGCTTCATTAAAGCAGCAATGCTTTCGTGTTTTTTATAGGCTTGCATATTTTTTCCGTTATTCTTTTAAAGCTTACGAATGTCAACAAAGTGACCCGCTGACGCTGCAGCAGCAGCCATCGCTGGTGACACCAGATGCGTTCTACCACCTTTACCTTGACGACCTTCAAAGTTTCTATTTGAAGTAGACGCACTACGCTGTCCTACAGTTAGTTCGTCACCATTCATCGCTAGACACATGGAGCAACCTGGTTCACGCCATTCCCAGCCAGCATCAATAAATATCTTATCCAGACCTTCATCTTCAGCCTGTTTTTTAACATGATAAGACCCTGGTACGGCAATAGCTGTTACTTTGTCGGCTACTTTTGTGCCTTTAGTCACTTCGGCGGCAATACGAAAATCTTCAATACGTCCGTTAGTGCATGAGCCGATAAAAATCAGGTCTACGGGAATATCAGTGATTTTTGTATGTGCAGTGAGTCCCATATAGTTCAATGCATTTGCACACGCTTCTTTTTTGATTTCATCATCGAAATCTTCAGGCGCTGGAACTATGCTAGTGATACCTGTCACCTGCTCAGGCGATGTACCCCAGGTAACCTGAGGCTCGATATCTGCAGCATTTAAGGTTACGATCGTATCAAATACAGCGCCTTCATCACTAGGCAGGCTTTTCCAGTAAGCTAATGCCTTATCCCAGTTATCACCTGAAGGAGCAAATTCACGGCCTTTCAAATATGTATATGTTTTTTCGTCAGGAGCCACTAAACCAGCTCTGGCACCGGCTTCAATCGCCATATTACAGAGTGTCATACGCCCTTCCATAGACAGCTTGCTAATGGCGTTACCTGCATATTCAATCACATGTCCATTACCACCCGCAGTACCAATTTTTCCGGTAATCGCCAGGGCAATATCTTTAGCTGAGGCGTATTTAGATAATTCGCCGTCAATTTGAATCAGCATGGTTTTTGATTTTTGCTGCGGCAATGTTTGTGTTGCCATCACATGCTCAACTTCGGAGGTGCCGATACCAAACGCTAAAGCACCAAAAGCACCATGGGTAGCTGTATGGCTATCACCACAAACAACAACCATGCCAGGGTGAACAAATCCGTGTTCAGGCACAACAATGTGAATAACGCCATTATTTGGGTTTTTCATATCGTAAAGATTTAAGCCATTTTCATGGCAATTATCTGCCATGGTTTCGATCTGTTTTTTCGCAATAGGATCGGCAATAGGCAGGTCTCTATTTTTGGTGGGTACGCAATGATCCATAGTGGCCAGAATACTATGCGGATTACGCACTTTGCGTTTGGAAAGTCTTAAGCCTTCAAATGCTTGCGGGCTAGTGACCTCATGCATTAGGTGACGATCAACATATAATAAAGGGGCCTGACCTGCAACTTCAGCTACCAAATGGCTGTCCCAGATCTTTTCGTACATGGTTTTTTTCATAGTATCTTCCAAAGCTTGCGTTCCACTTAAAAGCAGAATTATTGCTATATCGCGTATCTAAATAGTGTAACAGGGTATTATCTCTTAAATTAACTAAGTATTCCAATTACTTTGCTGGTTTACATTTAGGAGTGCACAGGGAGTAAATCTGACAATTGAGGAAAGGTTTATGTTGATATTAACCTAGAAAAATCAGTTGCTCACGGTTTCTAGCACTAGTTCTTGATTCCACAGTACTTCAAATTGTGCCCGCTTAACTTGTGGGTGAAGCTAAGGCTTTTTAAAGCACTGTAAAAGCAATATTTTTCACTACTGAAGTTTCCTAGAAATTCATCAAGCGACCATGCGTAACAAAACGGTTACCACCGAATTTACAGGGGAGCTGCTGTATTTGGGGCAAACCCTTTCAAAATCCGGGTCCAAAGCAGCTTCGGCAATGATACGCCGGATATCTGAAAAGGCAAAACTGGTCCGCCCCTTTACTTTGTGCCGACGTTCCGGATTGGTTTTTAAACGATCAGCATAAATCCACGTTAACGTTGTTGCCATC
>NZ_BDMN01000256.1 GCF_002189065.1 Bathymodiolus platifrons methanotrophic gill symbiont | reverse complement strand
ACTGAAGTTTCCCAATAATTATTTATGGTAAAATTGAAACTATGCTACAACTATATGAAAAAAATAGTCTTTTCATTCATTTCAAATGCTATTGCCTAAGGGGAATTAAGTAGGGGTTTGCTATAAACATGGCAAAACCACCTAAAATAAACCTCGATACACCAGCATTGTGTATTTCAGCTACTCAATAATTGGGAAACTTCAGTTTATAAATAATCTACTACCGAGGTTAAGAAAAATAAAAATAGGACCTTTTCCTTTGCTAGCCAAGAAAATTATCAGCATATTCAGGAGTAAAGAAAATGTACTTAATGCTTTACCCCATGCCTAGTTATTACCCTGAATAGGGTTAGCCATAAAATATGCAAGTCTCCGGTAAAAGACTGATTATGCAGATATTCTGCATCTAGCTTTACTTTTTGAGGGATAGGTAATTCATCACGGCCATTTATTTGTGCCCAGCCTGTTAAGCCTGGAATTAAATGGTGAATTTCCTGTTCAGTACGTAATGCAATCAGGTCATCCTGATTAAATAAGGCTGGCCGTGGACCGACAAAACTCATTTCTCCTTTTAGTATATTCCACAGTTGCGGTAATTCATCCAGGCTAGTTTTACGCAGAAAATTACCTATGGGTGTTAATACACTTTGAGAGTCTGCTAATAAATGCGTAGCAACTTCCGGAGTATCAATTTTCATACTTCTAAATTTAGGCATTGTAAATAAGTGATTATTTAACCCTACCCGATCCGACCAGTATAAAACAGGTCCGGATGAAGTAAATTTAACAAGTAATGAGACTATTAGAATTGGAGCACTAAAAACTCCTAATAAAAATATAGCTAAGATAATGTCAAATACTCTTTTCATTGTTCCTTGCTTAATAATTAATTACGGCGTGCTGCTGTCTTTGAAGATATGAAAAGCCGGAGTATAAAACTTTAGCTTTTTCTAGTAAAAGTAAGAGTAAGCTATTGAATTCATTTGTATTCGATTTAATGCGATAAAGTGCGTAATAAATTCGCGTAATCCTCTTCAACTTTATAATCGCTAGTGCGTAATGCCTTGATTCGTTTACAGGCATTAATAACGGTCGTATGGTCACGGCCACTAAAGGCATCACCAATTTCTGGTAAGCTATGGCTAGTTAATTCTCTTGCTAGGGACATCGCGATTTGTCGAGGGCGTGTAACTGATTGTTTACGGCTTTTAGATAATAAATCGGCTATTCTGATTTTGAAGTAGTCGGCGACCGTTTTTTGAATATTGTCTATGCTCACCAGTTTATCTTGCAGGGATATTAAATCGTGTAATGCCTCTTTGGCAAAATCAATAGTAATATCTGCGCCAGTAAATTGAGCGTTAGCTAGAACACGGCGTAATGCTCCTTCCAGATCTCGTACATTAGATGGGATACGTTTACCGATAAAAAAAGCAACCTCGTGATCGAGTTCAACATTATTTTGCTGGGCTTTATTCATTAAAATTGCCGCGCGTGTTTCCAGATCAGGTGGCTCGACAGCAACGGGTAGACCCCAGCCGAAACGTGATTTTAAACGATCTTCAAGACCTTCAATTTCTTTAGGGTATTTATCACAAGTTAAAACAACCTGGTTTTTCTTTTCTAATAAGGAGTTAAAGGTATGAAAAAACTCTTCCTGAGAACGTTCTTTTCCCGCAAAAAACTGGATATCATCGACAAATAAAGCGTCAACATTACGGTAATAATCTTTAAAAGCATTGATGCTGTTTTGCTGGAAAGCTTTAACCATGTCCTGAACAAACTTTTCAGAATGCAAATAAACAATATTGGCATTTGGGTTTTTTGCTAGAATTGCATTGCCGATAGCATGCATTAAGTGAGTTTTCCCCAAGCCAGAAGCGCCATATATTAGCAGTGGGTTATAGGCTTTCCCAATGTTTTCAGAGACTTGTATTGATGCAGCTTTTGCTAGTTGATTCGATTTACCTTCAACAAAATTTTCAAAGGTAAAAGCAGTATTGATAAAGGTTGGTGTCTTTTTCTTCTTCTTTTGAGGTTCATTTGCTGGCGTACCAGCAAAAATCCTGTTTTGGTTTGCTGTAATGGCTGGTTTTACATTTCTAGTGCCTATCTCCATTTTTACTGTGTATTGACCACTGGAGAACTCATAGACAGCATCTTCAATTTTGCCTAAAAATTGCTCTTTTACATGGGCAATAATAAATTGGTTAGGAGCCAGAAGCTTAATAACATCATTTTCTTCTTGCGCTTGTAATGGTCTAATCCAGGTGTTTAAATCATTTGTGGAGATTTCATTTTCAAGGCGGGACAGGCAGGAATTCCAGATAGAGCTCATTAAATGGGGTCGCAAGATAAGTAAACAGCACGTATAGGCCGCTGTTAGAAATAAGAAAAAACAGGATCTGAAGTGTACTTCAGTTGACATAAATCATAGCATAAAAGCATACTTCCCTCTTTAAATAATACCCAAAATGAATACACAAACAATATTAATTACTGGTTGCTCGACAGGAATAGGTTATCGAACGGCTGTGCTTTTAAAGCAACGCGGATATCGCGTTATTGCGTCTGCCAGAAAAGCTGAAGATGTTACGCGCCTGAGTGAGGAGGGCTTTGAGGTAGTGCAACTGGACTTAGCTGATAGTGATAGCATCCAGAGCGCAGTAAAAAAAGTGGCTACAATGACGGATGGTAAAATTGATGGATTGTTTAATAATGGTGCATTTGGGCAGCCAGGGGCAGTGGAAGATCTAAGCAGGGATGTTTTGCGTGAGCAATTTGAAACCAATTTTTTTGGTACTCATGAATTAACCAATTTAATTATCCCTTTAATGCGTGAGCAAGGAAAAGGACGAATTATTTACAATAGTTCAGTGTTAGGTTTTATCGCGATGACTTATCGGGGTGCTTATAATGCCAGTAAATTTGCTTTGGAAGGGCTGGTAGATACTTTACGCCTGGAATTATACGGTACTAATATCCATCTTTCATTAATTGAGCCGGGGCCGATTAGTAGTGATTTCAGGAAAAATGCTTTTGCTTTATATCAGAAAAATATAGATCCGGCGCATAGCCCGCACAAAGAAATCTACCAAACGATGGAAGTCCGCCTACAAAAAAAAGGCCCTGCTGTTCCGTTTACCTTACCGCCTGATGCAGTAGTTCAGAAGGTGATTCATGCAATGGAGTCGAAGCGTCCTAAAATTCGTTATTACGTGACTTTTCCAACTTATTTGTTTGGCTATTTAAAAAGGATTTTACCAGCGGGACTACTCGATTACCTGGCCCGTAAAGTTTAGTGATGAAGAAGCCCTGTCGTTAGGGAAAGGCTACTGGATGATTATGAGTGTGAATTAATCATAGGGTATTTTCTTAAAACCAGGATTTTTTATCCAAAGCTTTGAACATTTCAGTAATGGTATAGTCAAGTCGCTTACGTACTAATTCGGCATCTATATTTTCCTGTATCTCAGCATCTGCTTTACTGATCCAGATAATATTTTTACTCGCGACATCAATTAACATTACCATTAAAGTAGCATCAGGTTTGTTAATTAAAATACCTTGCTTGCTCTTAGGGGCTTTTACTAACTTTAATGCCTGCATATTTACATTAATCTTGAATGAGACGGCTAATTCAGGGCTAGTGGTATTATAGTGCACCCCACGTTTATCTAATTCACGATCAATAAGTAGTCTAATATCATTGCTAATATCAAAACCTGGTGGTTGCCACTCTCCACTTGGATCGTTCAAGCTAGTAATAATATTTAGCCAGTTATAATTTTGATAGAGACTAATATCAGCGTTAATTCCCACTTCAGTGCTGACTTTAATATCTTTGGCATAAGGTGCGCATCCAGCCAATAAGAATAATAGGCTGATAGCTAGTAATCTTTGTATCATGAAAGCTCGTCCCTTATAGAATATAGTGTGTACTCTGCGTAGGAGCGGTCTTTAGACGCGAATTTCGTGTATAGGCTTCGCGGCTAAAGACCGCTCCTATAAACTTACGCTTGTTGAGTATCTGTATCCAGCCATGCCATAAAATGTTCATAACCTAATGCAAGTGCAATAGCACCAACAAATAAACCCAGAATACCAAACCATATCATGCCACCAATGGCTCCCAGCAGGATAACTAGTGTTGGGGTATCTATTCCTCTACCAAGAAGCAAAGGCTTCAGTAAGCCATCACTCATGCTGACAATAATACTCCATATTGAAAATATGATGGCTGGTGTTGTGTCAGCGACAGAGAAAACATACACGATAGCAGGAAGAAGTATTAAAAGTGGTGGTAATTGTGCTACAGCAAGAATAAGAATAAATACTGTCCAGAGACCCCAGCCAGGTATATCCATAACATACATACCAGCACCACCGAGAATAGCCTGAATAAGAGCAACTCCCAGTACGCCTTGTGCAACGCTACGAATGGTTGCGACTGCCAGGTTGGTATAATGTAAACCCTGGTCCTTATCTCTCAGTCGCGAAACAATTTTTATAGTGACAGCATAAGTACTTTTGTTATTGGCCAAAAATACACCAGAGATAATTATTGAAACAATAAACTGTAAAATACCGCCACTTACACCAGCAACAGCAGAGATAAAAGCTTCACCTAATTCCTTAACTTGAGTTCTATTTTGTTTTAATGTTTCTTCAAGATTATTCGAGGCTTGACTCCAGAGCGCGTAAACTTCATCACCAACCAATGGCCATTCATTAACACTTTGAGCTGGGGGAGGAACAGTCAAAGTGCCTTCATGAAATCCTTTTGCCAGAGTTGAGGTCGTTTCTACAAGTGAGCCAGTAATCATGATTGACGGCCCAATTAATAGGCTTAATGCAAATAGTGTGTAGAGTATAGCAGCTAGTTTAAAACGACCACCAAGAGCGAGACTTAACTTGTTATAAAGTGGAAAAATAGCTACTGCAATAATGATACCCCAGACGACCATAATTATAAAAGGCTTAATAATCTGGAAGCACAGGGCAGTAATTAAAAATATAAATGCGAGTCGTAAGGCGATATCAATCACTTTATTAGTAAGTATTTTCTGTTCCTGTTCTTTAGTTAAATTCATTAGTTTATCTCTACATTAGTATCTGAAGTTTCCCAATTATTGAGTAGCTGAAATACACAATGC